>JACQTF010000215.1 GCA_016210925.1 Acidobacteriota bacterium
ACATGGAGTCCCCGTGCCCGTACACCTTGTTGGGCACGAAGGCTGTAGGGGAAGGCGGGGCGATCGGCTCTCTCGCTGCCGTCGCGAATGCAGTGGAGGATGCCCTTTCGCCCTTCGGCGTCAGAGTCCGGTCGTTACCCATTACCCCCGAGAAGGTCGTCAGGGCGATCAGGGAGACGAGGGAAATTTAAGAAAAAATTTATGATACCTCCTAAGTTTGAATATTTCGCCCCGACCTCTCTGCAGGAAGCCGTCTCACTCCTGGCTGGCTATGGGGAGGAGGCCAAGCTGCTGGCTGGCGGCCAAAGCCTGCTGGCCCTGATGAAGCTCCGTCTCGCCAGCCCTAAATATCTCATCGACCTGGGGCGCATTGGGGACCTCAACTACATCCGGGAGGAGGGCGGCAGGATCGCGATTGGCGCTCTGACGACGTATAGCCAGATCAAAAGGTCTCACCTGTTACAGAGCAAATGCGCCCTTCTGCCTCAGACGGCCACCTGGGTAGGTGATGTTCAAATACGCAACCGGGGGACGCTGGGTGGTAGCCTGGCCCATGCCGACCCTGCCGGCGACATGCCCGCTGCGATCCTGGCCTTGGACGCAGAACTAAAGGCGGTTGGCCCCCAGGGACAGAGATGGATTCAAGCAGAGGAGTTCTTCCTCACGACCTTCACCACCGCCCTGGCCCCTGATGAGATCCTGACCGAGATCCGGGTGCCGGTCCTCAACGGTCAAAAGACCGCGTATCTGAAGTCCGCCCCGAGGCCTTCTGACTTTGCCGTGGTCGGCGTGGCCGTCCGTCTGCAGGCCGGACAGAATGGGACTTGCGAAGAGATCGCCATCGGGATCACCGGCGTAACGGACAGGGCCTATCGTGCCAAAGGCGTGGAAAAAGCGCTCAAGGGAAAAAAGCTCGAGCCCCAAGCCGTTCAAGAGGCGGCCTCCACGGTGACCCAGGGTGTGGAGGTCAACGAGAACATCCACGCTTCGAGAAATCTCCGTGCCCACCTTGCCCGTCTCTTCGTGGCCCGGGCCATCCAGGCCGCCCGATGAGGGACCATGGGCATCTGCCACCGACTACGGATGCGGATCCTCTCGGGCGGTGTGCTCCTGCGTTTCAGCCTGCCTGGGAGAGCCTGGCCCTTTCCCTCTTATCGCGCCGCAGCTTCTCGCAGGCTTCGACCGTCGTCGTCGGGTCGTAGATGAACTGGAAGATGTGCGACTCCAACAAATTGTAGATGCGGTCGATGGGTATAAAGTAGCCCATGTGGGTGATGGCATCTGCCCCGAGAAAGCCAAGGCTGGCCACTGATATTCGGCTTGGGATGCCGATGAACTCGTATTTGGCGCGCTCCTTGCTGTAGCGGAACACGGCCCCGCCGCTGTTGCCGAAGATGGTTTGGGCCGTGCTCATCCAATACTTGAAATTATCGATCTCGTCGTCCATGAACGAGATGTGGCCGTTGGTGGCGATGGGCGGATGGCCGAGAGAGGCGCCCACGGCATAGGTCTCGTCCATGACATGGATCTCCTTGGGGATGGAGTCGCTGGGAAAGAGATGCGCCACGCTCTGGGCACCGTTCTCATGGTCGCGCAGCTCCAGCAGGGCCCAGTCTTGCGGGACGTCGTAGGTGGCAATGTCTGCCTCCACGGCGAAAGAGCCGACGGTGTGGGACAGGTTGTTGTACTTGAAGAACTCCACGGAGGCCGTCTTCGTCACCTCCTGCTTGATTTGCTTCTTGAGGACCGGGTCCCACTGCTCCTTGACCTCCACCAACGACTCGATGACGTGATGGTTGGTCATGACGTAGGTTCTCCATTTACCCATCATGTCCTTCTTGCTGTACACGACGGTGCCTGAGCCTCCGGCGTTTCCCGCCCGGACTCGCACCACCGGATAGATTACCTCATCGTGCCTCTTTTTCAGATCCTGGCCGAGAAGCGCCAAAGGGAACAGGACGACCAGGACCAGGGAGGCAATAAGACGAAGGTCGCGTTTCATAGGTCACCTCGGTTTACAGGCCCTATCGGGCCTTGATCTTTGCCATTGCCTTTTGTTGATCTCCTTGCTGGCCCGTTGGTGCTTGTTCCGTGGTATGGCGCTCTTCGGACACCGTTTGAGCGGCCGCGCTCTAGCACCCTGAACAGGAAGAAATTCCGCGTTGACCCTTGGCCCGCACGGGCGCATCCCTGAAGCGGCGTAACGCAATTCCGGGACCAAACTCTCATCCCTCACCCGTTCAAGGCAATGGTCTCCCGTCGGGCCCTGGGCGCAACATGCTATGAGACTTTTTGTAACGGTACGGGCGGGCTCCAACATCCTGAATCTGGACACGAGCGCATCGCGGGCGCAGTGGAGAGGTTCTGTCCGGCAATCCGTCACATGAATCGCAGGGCGCGTGTTTTTCTACGCTATACTCAGCAACAGCGTTAGGGCGACGAGCATTGGAAATACTGGGCGACTGGTGAGATGGTGGCGAAAATTCCGGCTGGGAGGACAAGATATGATTCCGCGTTCGAACACCTGGTCCACCACCGCGGCCAGCTCTATGTTTACCTGCGGCTGTTGGGGATCGAGCCGGTCTTTGTCTGGACCGGCGAGCCGATGCCGGTGGCGCGGGAGCAACCCCCACGCAGGCCATCGAGCCTCCGATAGCCGCACGGCGCAATTGGGCGTCAGGGTATTCCAATTGCAGCGAAGTCGGTGATGACTTGCAGTAGCGTTTCCCGCGACTGAGGTTCTCGCAAAAGTCCCGCGTTCATCTCGCTCTTCTGACGCGTGAACTGCGGCGCGTACCCCCGCCGTCGGTTCGATCGGTTCCCAGGAAAAGAGCCAGTTCCCAGAGGGCCTCAAAAGCAGCATCGCTCCCGGGCGCCTTCCGCTGTTTGGCCAGCCTTCGGAGCGCTTCCAGCACGCGAGGATCAGTCGCCTTAAGCCGGCCCAGGGCTTCAGCGGCGGCCCCTTGGACATCGGGCTCGCCGGACCCCAGGGCCTCCAGCAGCGCCGTGACGACCCGCTCCTCAGCCCGGCCAAGCTGGCCCAGGGCTCCAGCGGCGGCCCCTTGGACATCGGGCTCGCCGGACCCCAGGGCCTCCAGCAGCGCGGTGACGACCCGCTCCTCAGCCCGGCCAAGCTGGCCCAGGGCTTCAGCGGCGGCCCATCGGACACTGGGCTCGCCAGACCCCAGGGCCTCCAGGAGCGCGGTGACGACGCGCTCCTCAGCCCGGCCAAGCTGGCCCAGGGCTCCAGCGGCGGCCCATTGGACATCGGGCTCGCCGGACCCCAGGGCCTCCAGGAG
>JACQTF010000216.1 GCA_016210925.1 Acidobacteriota bacterium
GGCCGGGATGTTCTCCGGCACCACGCCGGACGTCACCGAGGAAAACCTGCAGTCCCGCATCCGGGGCACTCTGTTGATGGCCCTGTCGAATAAGTTCGGGTGGATGGTACTCTCCACCGGGAACAAGAGCGAGACCAGCGTGGGCTACGCCACCCTCTACGGCGACATGGCCGGAGGTTATACGGCTCTCAAGGACGTTCAGAAGTCCCTGGTCTACAAACTGGCCCGTCACCGGAACGGCCTGGAGAAAGGCGAGCTGATCCCCCAGCGCGTCCTGGAGCGGGAGCCCTCCGCGGAGCTCAGGGAGAACCAGAAGGATGTGGATACCCTGCCGCCCTACGAGGTGCTGGATCCCATCCTCACCGCCTACATCGAGGAGGACGAAAGCATCGGCCACATCGTCGCCCGGGGTTACGAATCGGAGACGGTCAGAAAGGTCATCCGGATGGTGGACTGCAGCGAGTACAAGCGCCGCCAGGCGGCCCCGGGAATCAAGATCACCACCCGGGCCTTCGGCAAGGATCGCCGTTTCCCCATCACGAACCGCTACACGGTCTGAGGAAAAGAGCGCGATTGAGGACAAATCCCTTGCGGTGGGCCCGCCTGATTCTGCTGCCCTTCCTGCTTCCTGAGCCCCTGCTCTCAAGCCAGGAAACCCCTCACCATCCTCAGCCCCTCCATCCGAGCAAAATTTTGTTGGCGGTTCGCACGGCCCTTCCCATCACCCTCGACGGCGATCTCAGCGAGGCTGCCTGGAAGGACGCGCCTCTCGCGGACGATTTCGTTCAGGCAGAACCGTACGAGCGGGAACCGGCGACGGAGAACACGCGGGTGCGGGTCGTCTACGACGACCACAGCCTCTACATCGGCGTGTACTGTTACGACCAGGACCCTCAAAAAATCATGGTGAACTCTTTGAAAGAAGATTTCGGTCCTGCAGATACCGACAGTTTTGAGGTCGTCTTGGACACGTTCAAGGACGGTCGTAACGGCTATTTGTTTGTCATCAATCCCCAAGGTGCCAAGCGGGATGCCCAAATCACGAATGAGGGGCGTACGGTGAATGCGGATTGGGATACGGTATGGGATGTCCGGGCACAAAGGAACGGTGAGGGTTGGATGGCGGAAATCGTCATTCCTTTCAAGAGCCTGAGCTTCGACGAAAACAGAAAGGAACAAATGTGGGGAATTAATTTTTCCCGCCGGATCCGACGGAAAAACGAGCAGGATTTTTGGGCTCCCGTGCCCCGGCGATACGATATTTCACGGGTCTCACTGGCAGGGGAGTTGAGGGGATTGGAGGGAGTTCGTCGCGGTCGCAATCTAAAGGTCAAACCCTTTGTCCTGGCCGATGTCAGTCGCCTGGCCAGGTCTCCATCTCCCAGGGTGAATTTCGACGGAGGCCTGGACGCCAAGTACAGCATCACACCCAGCCTCACTCTGGATCTCACCTCTCACACGGACTTTTCGCAGGTGGAAGTGGACGAACAGCAGATCAACTTGACCCGGTTTCCCCTGTTCTTTCCCGAAAAGCGCGAGTTCTTTTTGGAAAACGCCGGGATCTTCCAGTTCGGTGACATCCCGCTGGAGCGCGGTCCGGATCGCTCTCGGGAGACCCAGCTCTTTTTTAGCCGGCGCATAGGTCTGTCTGAAGAAGGGGAACCCATACCCATCTTAGGTGGAGCGCGTCTATCCGGTCACGTCGGAAAATTCAGTCTCGGGCTCTTGAACATGCAAACCAAGCGCGGGGGAGATCATTTCCCAGGGAACAACTTCACCGTGCTGCGCCTGAAACGTGACCTCTTCGCCAATTCCGATGTGGGAGCTGTCTGGATCCATCGCGGGGCGTCGGGAGGCAAAGACTTTCATCGGACCGCGGGAGCGGATGCCAATTTCCGCTTCTGGCAAAATCTCACGGTGAACGCCTTTCTGGCCCAAACGCAGGCCGACGGCGTTTCCGATGCCGACCGCGCCCACAAAGTCTCTGCACAATGGCGCGACAATTTCCTTCGATTCCAACTCATCTACGCCGACATCCAGGAAAACTTCAAGCCGGAAGTCGGATTCGTGCAGCGCACGGGAGTACGCTCGATTCGCCATCGGTTCGAGTTGCATCCCCGCCCTCCGAAAAATCCTGTCCTTCGAGAATTTCACCCCCATCTTCTGATCACTTATTTCATGGATCAGAGCAACCGGACGCTCACCAAGGAGGTCCACATCCACGGCGAGATCTTGTTTCACAATGGCGGTCGCCTGGAGCTCCAGTACAATCCACAGTTCGAGCGTCTGGACCACCCTTTCAGGATTCGGCCCCATCTCCTTCTCCCTGTGGGGGATTACCGGTTCAGGCCCTGGACCCTGGAGGCGGATACCGACAAAAGCAAGAAGCTTTTTGGCACTCTGGAATTCAGAAAAGGAGAGTTTTACTCGGGGAAATTAACGACGGTGCTCACCGCGGGCACCTTTCGTCCCAACGATCGCTTCTCCCTGGAAGGCAGGTACACCCTCAACGAAGCCCGGCTGTTACAAGGTTCCTTTACCACCCGTTTGCTGAGCCTGCGCATCAATTATTCCTTCAGCACCCGCATGTTTCTCAATGGCCTGTTCCAGTACAACAGCGACCGTCGTCAAGTCAGCTCCAACATCCGCTTCAATTTCATCCATCGCCCGCTCAGTGATCTTTTCATGGTCTACAACGAGCAACGGGATGTGAGCGGTGCCGGGCGAACCGACAAAGCTCTGATCGTCAAATACACTCATCTCCTCGCCTTTTGAAAACCCAACTTCGCTTCCCAGCCTCTTCATTCCCACGTCACATCCATGCCTCTCGGTCGGCGCCGTCGAAGAGTGGAAGCGTCGTCAGCCACCCACCGGGTTCAGTTGCAAAAATCTATGTCTATGTGACCATCTATGTGCGGTATTGTGGTCAGTTAACCGCTGATCGTTCACCGGTCGCCGGGGCTACGACTACGAGACCGGAAAATTGCGCGTCGGTAAGATTGTGCATATCATGTGCGTAGCATTGCACAGGCAAGGCACGGACATTGGAGGGAAGCCGCATGGCCAAGAAAACCCCCGCAATGGCGAGAGCGCCCATCCCGTTTGACATTCGATTCCGAGGCTCGGTGACGACCCAGCGCCTGGAACCGCCCGCTGGAGACGCCGTCACCAGCGGGGAAGCCCTCATGGTGCTTTTGAAGTCGGCCCACGTGGGCGAACCTCACGAGTCGCGGTTGCGGGGAAAGGCGGAGGTACTGGTGAACTTCGGGTTCGTCACCTACAAGAAGCCAAACGAGCTGCACGAGGTGAGCCGTTCCACCGGGATCTTACGGGGAGTGCGAAAGGACCAGTGGCTGGCCCTGGAGTCCAACAGCGTCTTGCTGGGGCCGACCACGGTCCAGGGCTTCCTCCAGATGAGCCTGCAGGCAGTGGAGGTGGACGACGGGAGCGCCTTCGCCCGCCGCTTCGGAAAATGGAAGAGCCTGTTGGCACAGTGGAGCCCCGTCTCGCTGACTTCGCCCCTGTCATGGGCCGGCTCGCTTCTGGAGCTGTTTGCCCAGCTCAGCAAGAACGACACCCTGGTGGCTGAAGCGCGCACCTTCTTCACCCAGCCCGCCACCGGTGACCGCGCCGACCGGCTCCTGCGCCTGGGGGACTACGTCTGGGAGTCCACCGGCCCCACCGACGCCGACCGGACCCGCATCGTGACCGAGGTGGTCAAGTTCTGAGCC
>JACQTF010000218.1 GCA_016210925.1 Acidobacteriota bacterium
ACGGGCCAAAGCGGTTTTTTTTCGAAGCCCTCGTAGTTCCACTTGATCCAACCCCGAATCGTTACAGAATTTTGGTCGGCCCACACGGTGCTCAACAAAACTGCGGCGACCGCAAAGGTCCATGGGGCCGGAAGCGCCTGGAAAAGGCGGCCTAAAAAGATTGCGCCGATGAGCGACAGGAAGAGCTGGAGAAACGGGATGAATCGGATGTCCACGACGTTCAGTTGGTATCCGATGTGAAAGAAAACCAGACACACCAACGCGCCGAACCAGAGATAGAGAAGCCGGCCGTCCAATCCTTTCCTTCGGAAAGCACGGTAGAGGCCCTGAAGTCCTGAAATCAACGCCAGGAGATACAGGGGGATCAGTGCAGGCGGAAACAACTCCGACCAAGAGCGAAAAATCCATAAAAAATTGAAGGGAGACATGTAGTCTTGGGACAGGGTCCAAGGAACCAGCCAGAAGGCAAGCAACAGAAAAGCCAGAAGGTTCACTTTCGCATAGTATTTCAAGCGCTCGTAGGTATCCGGACCCCGGAACACGCAGAACAGGGGCATGGCCCCAGAGACGAGCAGCGCGCACCCGTGGTTGAAACCTGCAAGAGCCAAGAGGATAGCGTTCTTCCAGACGTTTGTCTTTGACCCGACTCCGGTATAAAAACTGGCCAGGTAAACCAGCGCGATGGCCATACCGAGGGAGTAGGTGAACTCCCCTGCAAGAGTGCTCGGGATGTTTCCTCCCCACATGGACTGGGATTCCACGAAGAGAAAAAGGAGCATCGAGGCCGCGCCCAGAATCGGGACGGGGAAATGAAAGTCCAATTTCTTTAGAAAGTAAAACGCTGAAAATGGAAGCAAAAAAATTCCCAGGACGGTGACGATCTTGAAGCTCACCGTCATGGGCAGGAGCAAAGAGAGGAGCGCGCACAGGATAAAAGGGAAGGGGAAATAATACTGGAACAGCGGATATCCTGCCAGGTTTCCGTAGTCCCAGCCCGTGATTTGAAAGTGCCGGAGAAAAAAGTCGCGAAAAAGAACTGCTGCCGTGAAGTGCGATGGTGTGTCTCCTCCTGTGGGCGTGGTCTGGAGAAAAAGTAATCGTGGTTCGAAGTAGGAAAGGAGAAAGGAGAAGATCAGGATCAGGAGGAGGGAATTGGTCCAAAAGGGTGTTTTACCGTTTTCCATTCACGACTTGGAAGGCGCTGATTTCTGTGGGGACGAGTGGCCCTGGGAGCGCAGCACCGCGATTAGAATCCCCAGGAGGAGAAAGGCCCCTGCCACGCCGAGAATCCAGAACCTGTAGCGGGTGAAGAATGCAGTGCGGGCAACGGTATCGACGTGAGCCAGAATGACGTGGGTGAAGTGGCGTCCGTCTTTCTCGTATTCCAGGACGGCGTAGACCGGGTAGTGGCTGCCGGGCAGGGCAGAGAAATTTCGGAGGGGAATCGTAACGCTCTTCTCCTCGTTGGGCTTCAGAGCCATTTTCTCATCGTAGTCAGCGGAGAGTTCTCTCGGGGTGAACAGCGTCAAGGTGAACGCCCGGCCTTGTGGGGCAAGATTCTTCAATCGCAATTGCATCTGACCCGTGTCGGCCAGCGGTGTCGTCTTCAACGTTCCGAAGAGGTCAGAGGAGGTGTTCTGTTGGATGGAGACAGGGGCGCAGAGAATGGCGGAGAACTGGTAACCATTCCGGTCAGCGTAGCCGACGGTCACAAAGAGCGGGTAATTCCCCGGCGCTTTTCCTCCGATGCTCAGGTTCGTCTCAGTCTCATAAGCGGCGCCTGGTGCGAGAAGACTTGGCCCGGCCAGAGTTGCCTCTCCTCCATTTCTCAAGCTGACTTGGATGTTGTGGGCTTCTTCTTTGCCCTGGTTGGTGACGATCAGGCGAACATGCAACTCGGGAGGCTTGGGCGTGGCATCGGCGCGAAGGTTCAACAAGATCTGAGCCCATGATAAGGGGGAGCTGAGTAAGCACAGAAAAGCGCAGCACCAAACCTGAAGATTCATTCCGGATATCCGCTACGGACAGATATTAATCCAATTGGTCGTTTCCAGCCTACTCCCATTCAATGGTGGAGGGGGGCTTGGAGCTGATATCGTAGACGACCCGGTTGATGCCTTTGACCTCATTGACGATGCGGTTGGAGATCCGGACCAGCACGTCGTAGGGGAGGGGCACCCAATCGGCGGTCATCCCATCCTGGCTGGTGACGGCCCGCACGGCGGTGACATGCTCGTAGGTGCGCTCGTCGCCCATGACCCCGACGGACTTGATGGGCAACAGGACGGCGAAAGCCTGCCAGAGGTCGTTGTACAGGCCTGCCGCGCGAACTTCCTCCTGAACAATGGTATCGGCCCGCCGTAACAAGTCCAGGCGCCCGGGACTGACCGGCCCCAGGATTCGCACAGCCAACCCCGGGCCGGGGAAGGGGTGCCGGCGGACGAAGTCCTCTTCCAGCCCCAGTTCCAGCCCGAGCCTGCGAACCTCATCTTTGAACAACTCCCGCAGGGGCTCGATGAGCTTCAGGCGCATCTTTTCCGGGAGCCCTCCCACGTTGTGGTGGCTCTTGATCACCGCGGACGGGCCCTTGACGGAAACCGACTCGATCACGTCCGGGTACAACGTACCCTGCACCAGGAAATCCACGGGGCCCAGCCGGGATGCTTCCTCCTCGAACACTTCGACGAAGACCCGGCCGATGATCTTTCGTTTTTGTTCCGGGTCTTCCACGTCGCGGAGGGGCTCCAAGAAGCGGGCGGATGCGTCCACGCCCAGCACGTTCAGGTTCAGGCGCCGGAGGGTCCGCATCACTTCCTGGAACTCGTATTGGCGAAGCAAGCCATTATCCACGAAGATCCCGTGCAACCGGTCGCCGATGGCGCGCTGGACCAGGAGCGCGGCCACTGCCGAGTCGATGCCGCCGCTGATGCCACAGAGAGCATGGCCGGATCCCAGTCGGGTCCGGAGGGACGCGACCGATTCCTCGATGAACGAGTGCATGGTCCAAGTTCCCTGGCACCCGCAGACGTCGTACAGAAAATTCTTCAGGATCTTGGCTCCCTCGGGGGTGTGGACCACCTCGGGGTGGAACTGGAGCCCGAAGAGGGAGCGCTCCGCGCACTCCATGGCACCCAGGGCCTGGGGGGTCTGTCCGGTAGCCCGAAAGCCTTGGGGGAGCCGCACGATGGTGTCGCCGTGGCTCATCCAGACCTGGGTGGTCCGGGGGAGAGCGCTGAACAGGCGGCTGTCCTCCAGGACTTCCAGCTGGGCCCGGCCGTACTCTCGGGTGCGGGAGGGGACGACCTCCCCTCCCATGCGCTGGGCCATCAGCTGCATGCCGTAACAAATGCCCAGCACCGGGACCCGGAGTTGGAAGATCCCGTCCTCGCATTGGGGCGAACCCGGGCGGGACACCGAGTCCGGCCCGCCGGACAGGATGATTCCTCGAGGCTGGCGGGCCCGAATCTCCTCCGCCGTGGTACTGAACGGCAGGATCTCGGAATAGACGTTGGATTCCCGCACCCTTCGCGCGATCAGCTGCGTGTACTGGGAGCCGAAGTCGAGGATCACGATGCTTTCTCTCATGGGTGCTGTTCCCTGTTACAATGAGTGCGCATCGAGGTTCATTATAAGACAAGGAACCCATGGTGCTCTATAAAAGCGCCCCGTGGTGGGTATTTTCCTTCGCCGTCATACTCTGTGCGGGGATCCTGAATGCTCAGGAGCCGACGATACAGATCCGGGTCCCTGCGCGGGACCTCACGGTGGGCGATCCCATCACTCTGTCCGTCTCTGTGACCCGGCCGGCGGATGGGGAGGTGCGCTGGGACCCGCGTGGGCAGATCTCCTTTCCCCTGGAGCTGCTTGGATGGGAACGGAGCGCTCGGCCGCTGGATCGAAAGTGGGTTGAGGAAGAGCACCGCATCACGGTGGCCGCTTTTGCGCCGGGGACGGTGCCCATCCCGCCCCTCCGCTTTTCCTACAGAGCCCCGGGCGAGAGGGCGAAGGAGCTTCGTTCGGAGCCGGGGTCCCTTCGCATCCGTTCGGTCCTCCCGGACCATCCGGATCCCTGGAACCTACCTCCTCGGGATATCAAGCCTCCCGTCTCGCCGGATGCGAGCCATCCCTGGTGGGCGTGGATCAGCGTGGGGCTTCTTGTGGTCTGCTCAGCTGGGTTCTTCTATCGTGCTCGCCAGGAACAGCTCCTGCGGCGGAAATGCCAACCTGCGCCGCAGGCGTCCCTGGAAGAGCAACTGTGGCGCGAGCTGCAGAAGGCCCGGCCGCTCCTCGTGGAAGGCCGGATCAAGCAGTTCCACGATCGAGCAGTGGGGCTCCTGCGGGGCTACCTGCAGGAGAAATTCCAGGTGATGACGTTCGAGAAAACGTCCACCGAAATCTTGGGTGCGTTTGCCCAGCGCACTCCCAACCCAAGGCAACTGGAGCTTCTCGCTTCCCTGTTGGGGTTCAGCGACGCCGTCCGCTTTGACCAGCGGCTCTCCACCCCGGACCCGAACACTGAGTTTCTGGACAAGTTCCAGGAGTTCCTTCTGCAGGGGGGCGCGTCGGTACTGCGGATGCACCCCGGGGTTCCTCCCTCATGATACGGCTTGCGTCCCCGGAGCTTCTCGTGTTCTTCCTCATGCCGGCCCTGGTGCTCTTTCACTGGCTGCGGCGAAGAGACCGGCAGATGGCCGCGCTCTCCTTCTCCCGAGTCCAGGCCTTTGGCCGGCCTGGCCGGTGGAACGGTCGGACCTGGCTCAAGGTCCTGCGCCTGTGCGCCATGGTCCTGGTGGTTCTGGCGGCCACACGCCCCCAGGGGGCGAGGAGATGGACGGAACAGGTGGCCGAGGGCATCGACATTTTCCTGGTTCTGGATATTTCCTCCAGCATGTCTGCCGACGACTTCTTCCCGAACCGCCTGAGCGTGGCCAAAAGTGTGGTGCAGCGCTTCACGGAAGGGCGCTCCCAGGACCGGATGGGACTGATCGCATTCGCGGCCCAGAGCTATCCGAAATGTCCTCTCACTTTGGACCACGAGCTGCTGCGGGCTCAGCTCCGGGAGATCTATCTGGCCAAGGCCTCGGAGGACGGGACCGCCATCGGTATGGCCCTGGCCGGCGCCCTGGCGCGGCTCCGCCACTCCCGTTCCAAGAACAAGGTGGTCATCCTGCTGACCGACGGCGTCAATAATCGGGGCAGTGTGGCGCCGTTGACTGCCGCTGCCATGGC
>JACQTF010000226.1 GCA_016210925.1 Acidobacteriota bacterium
CAGGGGCCCTACAGACTGGATCAAAGTCGGCGTCGGATAGCGCTGGAAGCCGTCCTCGAGGTCTGTACTTATAAGCAATGGTCTCTTTACGCAGCGCACATCCTGGAAAAAGACGGTGGACACGACACGGAAGCACTCGTTATTTGTGGACATTAGTTTACATAATATATCTTATCGGACGTTACATTGAATGATGTTGCCGTTGGAGGTAACGATCATGAAGCTAGAGGGCAAACGAGTACTGATCACGGGCGCGGGCCGTGGGATCGGCAAGGCTGTCGCTCTCGCGATGGCGAGAGAAGGCGCAGACCTCTCCTTAATGGCTCGCACGGAGGAAGAGGTGCTTCAGACCCGGAAGGAGGTGGAAGCGCTGAACCGGCGCTGCATGGTTCGTGTCGGCGATGTTTCTCAGGAGGAAGACGTGACGCGCTGGGTGGAGGAAGCCGTCGCAGCGTTTCCGCGCCTCGACGCCCTCATCAACAACGCCGGGGTCATGACCCGGCCGCGTCCCGTGCATGAGTTCGAGGTACGGAAGTGGGACTACACCCTCAACGTGAACCTGCGGGGCCCGTTCCTGTGCATGCGAATGGTGCTTCCGCATATGATCCGGCAACGGGGCGGGAGCATTATCAACGTCACCTCCATGATCGCACGAGGAGCGTACGCGGAATACGCCGCATACGCCGCCTCCAAGGCAGGGCTAGAGGCGCTCACTCGCACCGTGGCATCGGAGGTGACGGATTACGGCATCCGGGTCAACGCCGTCAACCCCGGGGTCGTGTCCACCAAGATGACCCACTACTCGGGCACGGATCCAAAAAACGTCACCGGGGTATTTCTTTTCCTGGTGTCCGATGAGTCGAAGAACACGACAGGCCAGGTGCTGAGTGGAAGGGAAAAATAACCAACTACACCACCTGTTGTTCCTGGACCAGTCGGTTCTCGCGGAAGCGGTGCAGGCTCAAGGAGCTAATGTCCATGGTCGAGGTTCGACCGTCGGCGACCAGTTCCGAGATGAGCTTTCCCACCACGGGACCTTGCTGGAAACCGTGGCCGCTGAAACCGGCGGCGATAAAGAAACCTGGCAACTCGGGCGCCTCTCCCAAGATCGGATGAGCATCGGGAGACATCTCGTACAGGCCCGCCCACGACCGAGCCACCTTTGCCTGAGCCAGGACTGGATAACGGTGCACGGCAACGGGCACCAGGCGCTCCAGAAACGTCCAATCCACCGATTGGACGAAGGAGTAAGGCTCCGAAGGATCCGACATTCCCATGAGGACGCCGTCGCCCTCCTTGTGGAAGTAAAAGGTGCTGGGAAAGTCAATCACCATCAGGTGATCGGGCGGGCTTCCCGGGAACCCGTGGGTGACAAAGACGTGACGTCGCGTGGGCCGAACGGGCACCTCGACCCCGGCCATGTCTCCCACCAAGCCTGCCTGCGGTCCAGCCGCGTTGATGACCACCAGTGCCGCGATGCGCCCTGCGCGGGTGCGAACGCCGGAGACAGTTCCCCCCTGCCTTTCGATCTCCACCACCTCCGCCTCCATGCAAATCTCGACGCCCGCTTCCCTGGCCCGCTTCGCGTACCCGTGTAAGATTCCCAGTGGATCCGAGATTCCGTCCTTGGAACAATAGGTCGCCCCCAGGACGCCTTCCAACGAGAGGTTGGGATTCAAGCGAAGGATCTCTTCGGATCCCAGGAGTTCCACGGGTACTCCCAGTCGCCTCTGCAGCTCAGCACAACGTCGGAACGATTCCCAGGCCCCCGCTTCCGTGAGGAGGAACAGGTAACCGTCCTGGTGGAACGTGATCTCTTCGCCCACCTCCTCGGGAAAGGCTTGCATCATCCGGACGCTCTCCTGCGACAGCCGGATGTTGATCTCGGTGGAGAACTGGTGACGGAAACCGCCGGAGCACCGGCCTGTGGCGCCGGTGCCAAGCATGGCTTCCTTCTCCAACAGCACCACATTGCGGATGCCCTTTCGCGTCAGGTGATAGGCGATGCTGCATCCCATGATGCCGCCACCGATGATGACCACGTCAGCCGTGCTTTTCATGCTGTTCCGAATCGCAGGAACACCTGGCGCTTCGTCGGCCAGTCGGCCCCGCCTCGTTACTTCCCTATCATAACCGGGGTTCAAATCTGTGGCGACGATGTTGACAAACGGATCATTTCCACCTAGGTTGGGGGTTAAACTTAGACGAACGGAGGAGGGGCAACGATGGGTCAATACATGAAGGTCGCTACGGCGGGTGAGGTTTCACCCGGTGAGGCCAGGTTGGTGGAAGCCGGCGGCAAGCAGATCGCGCTGTTCAACGTCGATGGGGCTTACTTTGCTTTGGACAACACCTGCACCCATAGGGGTGGGCCACTGGCGGAGGGGTTCATTGAAGGCAGTGCGGTCACTTGCCCCTGGCACGGGGCTCAGTTCGACATTAAGAGTGGGCAGGTGATGCGCCCGCCGGCCCCCCAAGGGGTGACCCTGTACCCCACGCGAATCGTGGGGGAGGACGTGGAAGTTGAAGTGTGAGCTGTCGTCAGCCTGGGACGCGTCCTGCAAGGCTTAGGTGAAATCTAGTTGTTCTGAATTAACCTACTACTAATAATGGTTATTTCTGAACGAAAACGTCGTAAACTACAGCTCCCATGACCAAGCCGCCACTGGAGAAATCAGTCTTCATTCAGGTGCCCTGCCAGCGCGCCTTTGACGCTTTTTTTGACGGTGCTGACCTTCGTCACTGGTGGCGCACCGACCGGGAGATACTCGCGCTCCGGGAGGATGGGCTCTATGCCCTCCATTGGAGTTCCCAAGACAAGGAGTACGCCCTTTTCGGGCGGATTCGCGAGCTTCAGGCGGCCAGGCAGTTTCAGCTGGCTTCTCTGTTTTATTTTCCTCCCGGCGAGCAAAACGTGGGTCCCATGGACGTGTGGATCCGCTTCGAGCCGGAGGACGAGGGTACCAGAATCCAGGTGCTTCAGACTGGCTTCGGAGAGGGACCTTTCTGGGACCGCTATTACGAGGACGCGCAGAGCGGTTGGGAGAACGCCCTCCAGTCCCTTAAGAACTACCTGGAGGAGCGGTGAGGCGAGGCAAGATTGGTTCACATGTTTCCGGAACTGTTCGTGATTCTCACCTTGGTGGCCCTGATCATCGCCGGGGCTTTCTACATCCGCAGCGTCACCCAGTCTCATCGCAGAGCTTCCCTGAGCGAGTTCTACGCAAAGATTGGCCAGGACCGCAGGGCCTTCGGTGTGGACAAGCGGCAGATCCACCGGACCGTCTCTCAGGCGATGCTGCAGAACCCGCCCCCGGAACTGGTGCGGTTGCAGGAGCTCCAGATGGAGTTCCACCGCCCCCTCCCCGACTGGGGCTCGTTGATCACGCTGAGACTGGAAGATCTCTTGATCGAGAACGGGATGGATTTGGATGAGCTGGCAGCGTTCAGCCGGCCCTTGGGCGCGTCTCCGGGCCGGGCGATCAGATTCGAAGAACGATATCACCTGCAGATGAGACCCGACACCCGGCTGAACGGCGTCGCCCTCCGCCATGACCAGTTGACGCGGGTCAATCCGCTGAGAGAGCGCGGGCTAGTATACTGGAACTCCTTCGCCGCGGTAGCCATCCGACCGGAAACAATTCCGGCAGAGAAGCCCCCCGTCCTGGACGACTTCCGAACGAAGCTCCTGAGTATTTACCTCGATGCGGTCAAATTTTTCCAGGAACCAGGCGACGACCCGCTTCGGGTACTGACGGCGATGCACCGATTCAAAAGCGTGGAAGTCAACGGCTCCCTTCTGGATTTTGCCATGGAGCGGTGGGCCCTCGCTGTAAAGGGAAAACAGCTCCATCACCTGGTCGAGATCGTATTCGTGCCGCAGTGCCGTCAGCCCGACAAAGTGTGGAAGGGCCTCCAGACCTACCTCCAGTCCTTCCACGCCCTGGTGATCTACTGACGGCGGACCGTGAAAAACCGGATGTCCCTCATGGGATAGTGTCTTTTGCTAAGGGTCCAAAGGGGTATTTTGTTCCAGTAAGCTGTCGCGGCCACCAGGGCGTCTGCCAGCTCGACACCGTGGGACCTGGAGTAGGCACTGATGCTCACGTTTCCCTACTTTTCTGCCGCGGGCGGCAGCTCGCCCAGCGTCTTGGAGCGACGCTCCTCTTCCAGTCGGACGGCAACGATTCGCAGATCCGCCACCAAGTCGGCGTAGGCCTGCTCTTGAGCGGCCGGATCGTCGATGCGCAGGATGGCCGATGGGTGAATCGTAGCCATCAGCCACGGCGCCCAGCGCGTCTGGAAGGCGCGGCCGCGGTTCCGCATGACCCGGAACTGGGGTCCCATGAGCGATTGAGCGGCTGTGGCACCCAGGCAGACGATCATGGAGGGCTTGATCGTCTCGATCTCGGCCTCGAGCCACGGCCGGCACGCCTGGATCTCCTGGAGGCGCGGCGTCATGTGAATCCGCCGCTTGCCCCGCGGCTCCCACTTGAAGTGTTTCACTGCGTTCGTGATGTAAACCTCATGGCGCCAGATCCCCACCTCGGCGAGGGCGCGGGTCAGCACCTCGCCCGCCGGGCCGACGAACGGCGCGCCGGCGAGGTCCTCCTGGTCGCCTGGCTGCTCGCCAATGAACATCACCCGTGCCTCAGTGGGTCCCATGCCGAAGACGGTCTGCGTCGCGGTCTTGTAGAGGGCGCAGCCGGTGCAGCGCGCCGCCGCCTCGCGGAGGGCCGGGAGGCTGAGGTCCGTGGGTAGAAACGCCGCGGCGATGGCCGCGTCCGGCTCCAGCTGGGGGGGCTGTCCCATGGCACTCGGGCCCTCCGCGCCTTGGGTAGCGCTTCTTCCCATCCGAGCAGCGGCCGCGACGTCGGGGTCGGTCGCCACCCGGAGCAGATCGCGGTTTTCGTGCACCAGCCGCCAGAGCAGACGATAGAGAATAGACCAGCGTGCAGGGTCGTGATGCTCGGCGACGCGCCGCGCGAGATCGACGAAGCTTTTGGGCACTGAGATCAAGGGTGACTTGGGGCCACCCGGGCTGGGCCGCGCAGTCTTGTCAAAATCGAGGCGGGACGGGTCATGGGAGCTCGCATCGACCCAAACGACTTCGTCGGGCGGAATGTCGTGGAGCAGGAGTTCCCGCGCTGCTTGACGCCAGTCCTCGAAGGTCGGAGCGATTTCGACCTCTCGCATGGGACTTAGTTTACCTCGACGCCCCATCCTGTCGAGAGTCCTCAGTCTCAGTCGACAGCCGACTGACGACCGTCAACCTGGGACTTGCGACGGCCGACTGCTGGGAGAGGCCGCGTTCCCGGCGTAAGGTGTGGGGAAAACCCGCTGGAGCCCGCAAGGCTCCGAACGCGTCCTCCCAGGCGCCCCGGTGGCAATGCCGGGGCTCAGAAGCTGTGATGATCAGCCGCAGACGGCGCCCTGGGAGGCGGAGGAGACGAGGCGAGCATACTTGGCCAGGGCGCCGGAACGGTAGCGGGGCTCAGGTGGCATCCAGCGACTCAGCCTTTCCCGGATCTGGAGGTCGGTCAAATCCACGTCCAGGCGCCCGTTGGCCACGTCCACGGTCACCATGTCCCCCGCCCGAAGCGCCGCGATCGGTCCGCCCACAGCCGCTTCGGGAGCCACGTGCCCCACCATGAGACCGTGGGTCGCGCCCGAGAAGCGTCCGTCCGTGATAAGGGCCACCTTTTCCCCCAGGCCCTGTCCCTGGATGGCTGCGGTGACGGCCAGCATCTCTCGCATCCCCGGTCCCCCCTTGGGGCCCTCGTAACGGATCACCACGACATCACCGGGATGAATGCCGCCCTGCAGGACGGGCTCGAAGGCATCTTCCTCCCGATCAAAGACCCGGGCGGGCCCGCGCTGATGAAGGGACTTCACGCCGGAGGTTTTCGCGACGGCGCCCTCGGGTGCCAGGTTTCCCTTCAAGATGACCAGCGGGCCCCGGCGGGAGAGAGGCGACTGGAGGGACCGGACCACGTCCTGGACGCTGTCCGTCTTCCAGCCCTCCAGGTTCTGCCGCACGGTCTTCCCGGTGACGGTCATGGGGTTGCCGTGAATCAGGCCCGCTTCCAGCAGGAGCTTCATGACCAGGGGGACGCCCCCGGCCCGGTTCAGGTCTGCCATGACGTAGTGAC
>JACQTF010000219.1 GCA_016210925.1 Acidobacteriota bacterium
CGGTGCAGACTTTGATCCAGCCACACTACACGATTGGCCCGAGTACGAAAAGGCGTTCCGAGAACGCGCGAAAAGCTGGGAGCTGGTCAAGACGTGATCGGGCTTTGCGGTTCGGCGAGCCACCTAACCCGGTGTGGCAGCCGACCGTGCTTCGGGCGCGGGCGGCGCCCTTCGCGTGCCCTTGCTCGTGCGGAACCTTGCCGCAACCGGCGTGATACTGTCCCCTCTGGCTGCGAGAAGCTTCAGAACTTAAAATCGGACTGGGTCTGGTTTAACCTTTCTATCAATCTGCTGAGTTGCTTCTTCGTGAGCTCGTCGATGTTGGCCCCGGGAGGCCTGACCAACGGATTCTCGATGATCCCCCTCCGGTGAAGGATCTGTTTTCGGATCGCCAGGCCCAGCAGGGGTTGAGCTTCATAACGAATGAGCGGCAGACATCGGTAGTACACGGCGGCGGCCTCGTCCACCTGCCCCTTCACGAACAGTTCGTAGATCCTGACGAGCACCTCGGGATACGCGAACCCCGTCATGATGCCATCGGTTCCGCTTTCCAGCTCTTCCAAAAAGTACAGCGCACTCAAGCCGCCAAAAATCTTGATCTTGTCGCCCAGCAAGCTCCTCAGCTTGGACGCCTTTGTCGTCGTGGGTGGATCCTCCAACTTGAGGTAACGCGCTGCGTCGACCTGTTCGCGTATCTTGGCGATCAACAGCGGCCCCATGAAGATCCCGCTTGTGACGGGCTCGTCCTGCACCACAATCGGGAGACCGACCTTTTGAGAGAGTTCCTTGTAGTACGAGACGAGGGCTTCGTCATCGGGTTTGGCCAGCTTCGGTGGAAGCACCATCGCCGCGTCCACCCCGATCCGCTCGATCTCTTTGCAGAACGACACCGTGACATCTGTGGACAGATTTCCTGTCCCTGCGATGACGGGTACCCTTCTGCCCACTCTGGATACGACCCGGTCGACCACCTCCACCTTCTCACGATCGGATAACTTGTGCGCTTCGCCGGTGATTCCTAAGATCACAAGGCCCTGGACCTTCGAGCGCAGGGCAAATTCGACCACAGAATCCAATCCCCGTAGGTCGATCTGCCTGTCTTCGCGAAAGGGCGTGGGAAGCACGTACAGGACGCCTTCGAGATCCGGAATCATAGGGACGTTCCCATGATGCGAAGGGCCTCCTCCGCACAGCTCATGCCGAGTCTGAGCGAGGACTCCTTGCTGATTCCCGCCACATGAGGGGCCAGGACGACATGGTCGAGGCGGAACAGTTCGTTGTCAACGCTGGGAGGCTCGGCTTCATACACGTCGATTCCTGCCCCGGCAATCCGGCGCTCCTTCAAACAGGAAATCAGGGCCTTTTCGTCGACGATGGCCCCCCGCGCCGTATTAATAAGGAAGGCGGATGGCTTCATCAGGTGAAGCTCGGGTTCGCCGATGAGGTGGCGCGTCTCTTCAGTTAAGGCGCAGTGGATGCTGACAATGTCGGAGCCCTTCAGAAGCTCCTCCAGGTTTTCCACCCGGCGACCTCCTGCCTCTTCGATCTCTTCTCGGGTGGCATGGCGGGAATAGGCCAGCACCTTAAGGCCGAGCGCGCCCGCCTTTCGACAGACGCGGCGGCCGACCTGCCCCCACCCGATGAGACCCAAAGTCTTCCCCCAGAGCTCCATGTTCGAAGGGCCGAAGCGGTTTTTCGCCTCCAAGAATTTGCTCGCTCTCATTTCGCGATCGGATGGAATCAGGTTCTTGGCGAGACAGAAGATGAGGGCCAGGGTGAATTCTGCCACGGATTCTGCGTTTGCGCTCGGCGTGGTAATGATCGGGAGACCCCTCTCAGCGGCAACTCGGGTATCGATGCTATCGACCCCTGCGCCGTGCACAATGATGGCTTTCAATCGGGAGGCTGAGCGAATCGCATTGCCGGTGATCCTGGCTCCTCTCAGGATGACCAGATCTGCATCTTGAAGCTCCTTCGCCATCCTGGCCTCCGTCACGTCGGGCGCCCCGTAGAGATGGCTCAGGACGGTCACGCCGGCAGATTGAGCAAGCTTTTCGATCGCAAGCGGGTGGATGGACTCCGTGATGATGATTTTCCAGCTCATCTTTCTCCTGACAGCAGAGAGCCGTATCCCTGGATCTGAGTCTTGACGCCCGCCAGCTGAAGCGCCTTCCACAAGATGGCCTGGTTGCTGCTGACCACGGGCTTGCCGAGATCGTCCTCCAGTTGCTGTAAGATGGGAAAGGTCCGCAGATCCGTCGCCAGCAGGCAAACCGCATTCGCCTCCTTGGTGTCCGCCTTTCGGGCCAATCGATACACTTCTTCGGTGGGAATCAGGTTGACCTGCTTGGGGTCCGCCACATTCGCGCTTTCGATCGACGCCACGCGAAATCCGTCCGCCTTGAAAGATTCCCTCAACAACCCAAATCTGTCTTTCGTGTAGTGGCAGACGAGCGCGACGGATTGAACGCCCAGCGCCCGCAGGGCTTCTTTCAAGGCCGAAGAGGCGGTGGCCGCCGGAATGCCGGTCCGTTCTGCGGTGTCGCGTTCCCACTGGGCCGCGTCCACCAGGCTGGTGGCCATGCAGGCATAGACGATGACATCGACGCCGGCGCGCTGAAGAACGCCGGCCGCCTCGCCGCCCACATCCTTGTTCCTCCCATCGCTGGCCGGGGTTCCGAAGACTATCTTGGTGAAGTGGAAAGAGATTCCTTCCGGCACGACGTGATACAGCTCCGGCTCGATGACGGTGTTGTTGGAGGGCACGATGAACCCTATCCGACTACGCCAACCGTACATTTCGCACCTCCGTTCGAGATCGGTCAAAGCGAGCCGAAGTCCACACCCTGTCCTCGCTCCCTGGCGCGCTGGTACACCTTGAGCGCGCAGGCGATGTCCTCGATGGCGATCCCGGTGGTCTTAAACAACGTGATCTCTTCGGGTGAAACCCGCCCGGGCTTTTTCCCTACGATAATTTCCGAGATTTCGGCGTGCACCTCTTTCGGGGTGATGACCCCGTTCCGGATCGGAATAACCAGGTCACCGGATTCCTTCAGCACCTGTTCGAGATGCTCGAGGACGATCTTGCTGCGCAAAAGAGTCGTGTCATCCAATTCCCGATGGTCCGGCACGCCGGAGCCGACGGCATTGATGTGGATGCCCTTGGGAAGCAGCGCACCGCGCAAGATCGGTTCTCGAGAGTTGCTCACCGTGACCAGGATATCGGACCCTGACACGGCGTCCTCGCTCCTGTCCACAGAGAGGGCCTCCACCTTCAGCAGCTTTCCCAACTCCTGCGCGCACTGCTCGCGGTGTGCCCGGGTGGGGCTGTACACCTTGATCTTCTTGATGGGCCGGACGGCGCAAATCGCTCTGGCCTGCACCTGTGCAAGTTTGGAGGACCCCAGCAGGGCAAGAGTGGAGGAGTCTGCCCTGGAGAGGTATTTGGTTCCAACCGCGGTGACCGCACCCGTCCGGATCCGAGTGAAGGCTTGACCTGCAATCTCCGCCAGAAGGGACCCATCCTTGGAGTCAAACAGCAAGATGAGGAATCTCCCTCTGAGGGAGGGTGAAGCTCCGGGGGCAGGAGCGATCAGGATCTTTGCGCCCATCGCGCTCATCCCGTGCAACGTTCCAGGCATCAGCCACTTGAGATAAAAGTGCCCGGGTGCTTGCGGGGGGCTCAGAGTGAACCGGGGCACCATACTGGCGCCGCCTCGGGCCATCTGGCGGAAGCCCTCTTCGACGGATTCAATCGCATCTTCCATCGTGAGGAGGTCTTGAACATCGTTTTCGCTGATCCAAAGGGCCATGCCGTGGAATTCCCTGTGGGGAGGTGCGCGCTACCGGCGCGGGCGCACGATGTTGCCTCGAGGAGGCGAGGCGGTGACCTTTCCGTCTTCCATGATCACTTGCCCCCGGAGCAGTGTCATGACGGGAAGGCCTTTCAGGGACACCCCGTGGAAGGGGGAATACTTCGGGGCAGTGATCAGCTCGCCATTTTCAACCGCCTTCTCACGTTCCATCTCCACGATGACCATGTCCGCATCGGAGCCGATCTCCAGGACCCCTTTCTGTGGGTAGATCCCGTACTCCCTGGCCGGCGCTTCTACCATCAGCTCCACGAGCCGGGGCAGGCTGAGCCTGTTGCGGTTGACCTCATTGAGCATCAAGCGGAGAGAGAGTTCGATCTCCGGGATACCTGTCGGAGCCTTCCAAATGTCCTGATGGCCCGCCTCTTTCTCCTCCCGTGCGTGAGGTGCGTGGTCGGTGTCAATCAGGTCAATGGTGCCATCGAAGATTCCTTCCCAGACGGCATCCACATCGTCTTGAGTCTTAAACCGGGGAAGCACCGTGCTGAAAGGTCCCAGTCTCAGATGATCCTCTTCGGTGAGCAACAGATAGTTGGGACTTGTTTCCGCCGTGAAGGTATTTCTGCCGTTATTCTTGGCCTGCCTGATCAACTCCACGGCTTTCCGGGTGGTGATCATATGAAAGTGAAAGCGGTACGGCGTTCCTTCGGTCAAGAGCAAGACCCGGGCCACCCCGACCGCCTCATGGACGCCGGGCCAGGCGCTGATCCAGGCGGACATGTCCTTCCGTCCAGCCTCCTGGGACCTCCGTTTGATGAACTGAGAGTAACCTCCGTCGCCGCCACTGAGCCCCGCGAGCCCGCCATTCTCATGGACCACGCGCAGGATTTCCATGAGCATGGGCCCGGTGGATTCGGCGCCAATGAATTCCATCGAGATGGCGCCGGCATCCAGAAGCCCTTTGATCTCTCCCATGTTCCCTGGCTCGGCCATTGCCTGAATGGCAAAATCCACCACCGACTTTTTGGGCCAATCCTCCAACACCTGCATAAACATCTGCACATTATTAATGGGAGGGACGGTGTTGGGCTGGCACATGATGGTGGTGATCCCTCCGGCAGCGGCGGCACGGGCGAGGGTGGCGAAATCCTCCTTATGGGTCAGGCCGGGGTCTCGGGTGTGGACGTGGGCATCCACGCACCCTGGCAAGACAAAGCGGCCCTTGGCCTCTATGATCCTGGCGGCCTCCAACTGCAGGCCGGGAGCCGTCAGGGAATAGACTCTACCCTTCTTGATTCCGATCTCCAGCTCCTGGATACCCTGGGAGCTGACGACCTTTCCACCCGTTACCAACGTATCAAGGCGCTCCATCGCACCTCTATCTGACGCGCTTCCCGCCTTGAAATACCGCCAACACGTTTGCGATGTCGTTGACATCGCGGTGCGGCACGCCCCGGAACACGGCCACATCCGCCGCCTTCCCGGGCTCCAGGGTACCGACCACCTCCCCCACGCCCACGGATTCCGCTGCATCCCTGGTGGCGGAGAGGATCGCCCGCATGGGGCTCAGGCCCGCTTGAACCAGGAGGTCCATTTCCTTGTGGATCTCGTTGAACGGCACCTGTCCCCAGCCGCAGTCGGTTCCGGTCACAAACTTGATGCCGGCATCCGCCATCTGGCGGATCTGCTCCAGCCGCTCCGGGTAAAGTCGTTCCAGCTCATCGAGCCTCGCCCGTTCCGCAGGCGTCAATCCCACGGTGTTCCCCTTCTCGCGCAGTCGCTCGCGTTTCGACCCAATGGCCTGATGGAGGGTGGGATTGACCCAGGCTCCCAATTCCGCGATCCGGGCCGCCACATCTTGCCGGTACCTGGAGGAGCCGTCCGGCTCGCGCCAGGTACAGTGGATGATCATGTCCCTACCCGATAGGCCTGCTTCCTGCAGATCGATGATTGCCTGGGTCGCGTGGACATGAGCGGCCACCCGCTTCTGAAACTTGTGGACCTCCCCGATCAGGGCGCGGAGCTCGTCCGGGTTGTAAGCGGGCAGATTCGGATAGGTGCCGAGGGTGGTGCCACCGGTGGCGGCAACCTTAATGTAGTCGGCTCCCATCTTGAGGACTCTGCGGACGGCGGCGATAACACCGTCCACTCCATCCGCCTGGCCACCCATCTGCCACATGTGCCCACCGGTGATGGTGAGGGGATTGCCGCACAGGATCAATCGCGGCCCGGCGGCCAGGCCCCGCCGGATGCCCTCCCGGAGAGAGAGCGTCGTGTTGTTCTTGGATCCATTGTCCCGAATGGTAGTCACGCCCAGGTTCAGGTACTGCCGCGCGTTGGCGATGGACTGCATCAATAGGATATCGTCGCTCTCCTTCATCCACTGATCCGTGTGGGTGCCGTCTCCGGGGTAATTTAGATGCGTGTGGACATCAATCAGACCCGGGAGAATGGTCCCGTCCGGGAAGTCGTGCACGTCCACCGGCGCCCCTTCCGGTGCCGCGACTTTGCTCTGGGGGCCCACCGCGCGTATCTTCCCACCTTCCAACAGGACTGCGCCTCTCTCGAGGAGGGCGCCACCCTTTCCGTCGACCAGGTATTTTCCCGTAATAAGCTGAAAGGGGGGTTGGGGCTGTATCATCGGCTGTTTGCTTCCGGTCGCGGACTCCGCAGGCTATTCTCGCACGAACAAGACCCTTTCGAAACGAGTGAGCAGTTCGTGCCCCGTGGGCGTGACCAGGACGGTCTCGCTGAAGGAGGCCCCGAACAGGCCGTACTCCCGCACCGCCGCCAGGACGTGGAAGACCATGCCCGGCTCCAGGACGGTCGGGTCATTATCCTGCAGGCTGAGGATGTGACCCTCCCCCCAGTCGGGGGGGAAGGCCAGGCCGATGGAGTAGCCGCTCCGGTTTCCCCGGCGCAGGTCGATCAAACCCGCCTTTTCGAACACCAACTGGCACGCCCTGTGCACCTCCCCGGAGGTGACGCCGGGCCTGATCGCTTCGCAAGCAACCCTGTTGGCCTCCTCGCTGGCTTTGGCCATGTCCCGCAGCCGATGCGCCGGCGGGCCGACGGAGACGGTCCGCATCAGCGCGGCATGGTACCGCTGGATGCAGCCCCCGATCTCCAGGATCACCGATTCGCCTCGCTCGATCCGCTTGCGGCCCCAGTTCCCATGCATGATCGTGGATTTGTAGCCCGCCGCCACGAATGGGCTCAGCGCCACGTACTCGCTGCCTGCGCGAAACAGCGCCCGATGGAGCTCCGCGGCCACGACGTCGTCCACCACGCCGTCGCGGATGGCATCCAGGGCGCCCTGCATCCCTGCCTCCACGGCCCGGGCCGCGCGGCGGATGTGGTCCACCTCCCTCGTGGACTTGACCAGCCGGCAGCGCTCGATGGTTCCAGTGGCGTCCACCACGGTGGCGCTTCCCAGCGCTGACTGCAGCGCCAGGTAGCGCTTGGGAGTCAGGAACCAGGATCCCAACTCCAGACCGATTCTGCCCCTGGCGAGCCCCCGGTCCGCCAGGGTCTTCGCCGTCAGCTCCGCAGGGTCCTGGATGTCCGTATAGGTGACGCTTTCCCGCAGGTAGCAGAATCGAAGAAAATTGCCCAGCTCTGCTCGTCGCAGGATCAGAATGGGTTGCCCTTCGAGCGGCACCACCAGGCAGTGGTACATGTAGGAGCCGGCCGTCTGGTATCCGCTGAGATACAGGATGTTCTCGGGCGTGTGGGTCAGGAGGACGTCCAACCCCCGCTGCCG
Organism: Acidobacteriota bacterium; assembly: GCA_016210925.1. Classification (GTDB taxonomy): domain Bacteria; phylum Acidobacteriota; class UBA6911; order JACQTF01; family JACQTF01; genus JACQTF01. Next base: position 7,576 of record JACQTF010000219.1, read on the forward strand.
CATGATGCTGCGGACACGCTCCAGGCGCTCCTGGTACTCCACGAGATCAAACGCGAGTTCCTTTTCTGTCGCGGAATCGGACATCCTCGGAAGGTTATTTCTTGACGGCCCACTGGCGGGCATAGTCCTCGTAATATCCCCCCCTGATCGCGTCATACCATAGTTTGGCGGCTGCCGGAGCAGGGCCCATGGGCAGGCCCGGTTCGGGGCTGGTGTAGCCGTGGGTTCCCGCGTCGAATTCAACCAGGCGCACCTTGGGCTGCGGGTCCATGGCAGCGTACATCGGAAGCGTGATCTTCTTGTACTTCTCGGGACTATGGTCCACGCTGGTCTTCGCTACGCCGAAGATCACCGGTGGAACCGGTTTGACCCCCTTTCCCACGAGCTCGCGCCCATACCCGGTATATCTATCTACCAGAGCCTGGGCCTCTCCCACGGTCATGTTCAAGCGCTTCCCGGTAGCCTGTGCCGCCGCAGTGAGGGGCTCCACGCCGGCAAAATGGATCATTCCCTCCGCCTTGAATTGGGGACTTTTCGTGCCTCTTTTCCAGCTCTCAAAAACTTCTTCCATCAACATCGGCAAACGCATCAAAGCGTCCGGTCCCTCTTTCGCCAGAGCTTCCGGCCCTGCATATCTGGCGACGTCGCGCCACGTGCGAATGTGAAGACAGTTGAAGGGTTTGTTTGCTTCTGCCCCGTCGGCAATCTTTGGATTATCCCAACCGTAGCCATACTGTTTCCGGAAGATGTAACCGAACGGTGAGTTCTCCATGCCGATGACGCCGACGATGTTGGAAACCCGTTGGGTGAACATAAACGAAAAAGGTCCCCCCGTCGAGTGTCCGTGGATATAGATGGAATACTCACCCACCGGAAAGTGCCGGCGCATCAGGTCCTTCCCTCCCTCTTCGAAAGCGACGGGCCAGCCGGCCATCCGGTGGTAAAACTCCGTCCCTTCCTTGGCGCAGGCCAGGGTGAAAGTGCCATATTTCTCCCTCATGGATCCGTCGTATTGGATCTCGTACTGGTCCGGGGTGATCAATTGGTCCTTGTTCCAGATCGGCGTGCGCACCGTGCCGTCGGGATGGATGGTGTCGCCGGGCCAGTCTCGACTGGGATCGAGTAAATACAGCCTTCCGGGAAACGTCATGCTGACCACTTTGTAGCCAAACTTACCGACAAGTAATCGAGCGATCTTGTCCATGGACCGATGATCGCTGGAGCCTCCGTGGATCAGGAAAACGCCGATCTTGTTTCCTTCGGGTCCCGTCGGAATTTTTGAAAGGTCCTCCGGCTCATACACCATGGCCCCCATGTCCCAGTCCATCTCCAGGGCCCGGATCCGGAAAATGTCCTCCCTGGCCTTGAACGGGATGTCAGGCCTGCCCAGGACCTCATTGGAGGCGGCCACGATCTCTTGCATGGAAACTTGGGCGGGCGGATTCCAATCGGCGAGCGCTCCCGGAAGCGCAAGCGCCAAAAATGCCAATGCCATGGCGCCAACAATCCTCGTTCTGAGCATGGAGTTCCTCCCTTCCTGTCTGATGGCTCTCATGGGAGCTGCGTTTGAGTTCTGCTTTTCCAAATCATACGCCAGCCATTGAGTCGTCACAAGCCCAAGCCTGCATGCCGTTCGTGCAAGGGGCCGTCAATCCGGCCATACTTGCACAGGCCCCGTTTTTCGAGTCAAGGAAAAATCCGCGATGGGGCAGCGGTGTGCCGGGGCTGGGACGGGAAGTCGAAAAGGTTTGCGGTCGAGAAGTCCAAAAGCGGGCCCCCAACTATTTTGGTAGTGTCCTAAGACACTACCACGGACGCTACCGACAATTTGGTAGTGCGCTAAGATCGTTTGGAAGTTGGGGGTCTTGTGACGGCAGGTCGCTGACGGCAGGTTGGCAGCCAGAGTCTTTCCCGACGGTCGCCTTTGGGCCGAGGCAGCGCTAAGCCCTGTTCGTCGTGTCGAAGTACTTGGCAAGAAAAGCCGATCGGCACCCTTCACCGGCAGCACGGGACCATTTGGTTCGAGATTTTGCTAAAATATGCTAAAATAAAAGGGGTTGACGATCTGGTAGACTCAGTGCTAGTTATTGAAGGCCATGATCTTAGCCTCCGGCTTCTCTTTTGGAGCGTATCAAGCCGCTACTTTTTACGCCAGTCTCCAGCTAACGGTGAACAAGGTTCTGCCGCAGCTGCTCAACGGATTGTCCGACGTTCTTGACGGCGACCCAATCGCGCTTCCAGTCCCGGCAGAGGCTCCTCCCGAGGTGCCGAGGATCCTCTTGGGTAACAAGAACCGATCGATTCGGTTCGACATTTCACATTCACGGGCCGATGTGCGGTGGCAGCGACCAGGAAACGAGCTCCAAGGTTGGGATCTGCGCCGGTTTTGTGATTTTGCCCAACGTGCCTTCGGACTCTTCCACGAAGCCACCCAAGCGAAACCCGGCCGTCTCGCACTGATCGTCAACCGATTTCAGCCGGATGAAAAGCCTGGCAGGGCTTTGGCCTCTCACTTTTGCCGTCCGGCCCTCCTGTCAAATCAACCGGGCAAAAAGGGGCCTCTGAACCGACCGGAGAACTTTGAACTCCACGCTCACAAGACGTTTGAGCTCGGTCCGTTTCTTGTGAACAGCTGGGTACGGGTTAAGACCGGACTTAAGACCGAAGCCGGGGAAAGAACCAAGATCATCCTTGTTGAGCAAGACCTGAATACACTTGCTGAGAAGTTACCAGACACGGAGTTCAGCGAGAACGAAATACGCGAGTTTTATCGTCTCGCTGTTCCTGAGCTTGAGGTAATAATTCGCCTATACTTTCCAGATACTGACCAAGGAGAAGACCAAAATGAGCACTCGGCTTCTGCGCGAAAGCATGGCGGAAACTGGAATGTCTGACCCAGCCGAGTATTACCTCCATTCCGCGGCAACGGAGCCTTATGCTATCGATTGGTCGGGGTTAAAGGTTTCCCGTTTTCTAGCGCCCGTTGACCCTACTCGTACGCGGAACCTTCCGTCGATACTGAGCAGTCGATTTATTGCTAGAGGACCCCACGCAGTCGTGACGTTGCTGAGTTACTCAGGTTCAATTAATCACATCTTTCTCTACGCATCGCTCTCAGCCACAGATCCTCGGTCGCAATGGATCTCGTTTCTACCATCGGTTCAAGGACCGTCATCATACGGTGGCGCTTCGGAGAACTCGACTATTCAAGAGACAGAGGATTCCTTGTTTACCAAGGAATTCCTGGAGTCGTTCGGCGCCAGCCTAGCCGAGATCAGTCGCCTTGCCGAACGGGGCGAAGGATGGGATTCATACGGCGCGAGTAGGATTGAGCCCCAAGCAAGAGAGAACGCGGTGCAGTTTCTAAGGTTTTTGCAAGCGATCGGAGGGCGCGTTCCACCCCCGATTGTGGGTGCCAGCGCTAGCGGGGTTGTCGTTCTACAGTGGCTGTCTGCTGAAAGCGAGGTATATGTTGAAATCGCCAAAACGACTTTCGAATATTACGTGGCTCGGCCAGATCAGGATGCGGTAATCATTGAAGGTGCTCTTAATGAACTCAAAGACTTAGCGTCCCGCCTTTACCCTTTTCTTGCTGAACCGTCGGCTGGTCCAAATCGAACCCAATGAGC
>JACQTF010000221.1 GCA_016210925.1 Acidobacteriota bacterium
ACCTGTACGTGAACGATACGGACGCCGTCTACAGGCGCGCGCTTCGGGCTGGCGCAACTTCGATGATGGAGCCAGCGGACCAGTTCTATGGGGACCGCAATGCGGGCGTGAAGGACCCTTTCGGCAACCATTGGTGGATCGCCACGCACAAGGAAGACGTACCGCGCGAGGAACTGGCGAAGCGTGCAGAGGCTTTCATGAAGCAGCAGGGCCTCGCCTGACTCCGGGCTGCCGTGCCTGCGCCCAGTATGCGCCCCGGGGCATGTCGCGGGCAGGCGCCGCCCAACAAGGCGCTGGACCGGCCAACGTAGGCTCGTGGCTCGGGCGAGCATCCGTCTGGCCGGCCGCTCAGTCAGCCAGGAGCCCGGGGATGGCCTTGCGGATGAAGTGGACCATAGCGCCGGCGGCAAGATCGCGCTGCTTGCCATCCCCCCGCTTGGGCCCCTGGGGCAGGTAGGGGTGATTGGCGCCCTCGATCCAGACCATGTCCTTCATCTTGGCCCCGGATGCTTCGTACATTTCCCGGCGCTCGCTGGTGTACTCCTGTAGGTCCGCAGTCCCGCAAATGAACAGGGTGGGAATCGTGACCTCCTTGATCTGCTTCACCAGATGGACGCGGGAGCTGGGGCCCTCGGAATCCAGCAGCGCCTCCGGGGTGATAAAGGAGGGATGGAAGTAAGCACGGTAGTTGTCCAGGTCCGGCCTGGGGCCCACGTTGGAGCCCACCTCCCGGTCGCTGGGGTCGAGGCTGAGGTCCATGAATTGGGGGATGGCGAGGAGCCGGTAGATGACCGTGTACCGCTGGGTGATGGCCTTCCGTTGAATCTTGATCTGCTCGTAGAGGGGCAGGTCCTTGAATCCGGGCTGCTTCATCAGCTCCTCGTGCAATTTCTTGTCGGCCACATAGGAGCGGGCCTGCTCCACCAAACGCCACGCCCGGCCTTCCTGGGCCTTTCTGTACCTGGCCAGGAATTCCTTGGAGTATCGGCTGGGCTCAGGGGGCGTGTTGAACCCGTTGGCCGGGTTGTACATGTCCAGGCTCGGATCCAGGGAGGTCGGATCATTCTCGTCGGTGACGGAAGGGTCAATCTTGCGCACCAGGGCCCAGCCCGCGCCGTAGTGGGCAGCGGAGACGATGAGCAGGTCCACCGGAGGTAGCTCGTACTTGTTCAAGTCCGGTGGATCTCCCGCCACGGTGGAACGGATGCGCTGGCCCGGCTTCTTCGGGGACTGGTGCGCGTAGAAGGTCATCAACGAACCGCCGCCGCTGTGGCCCAGAAGGAACACCTTTTCCACGCCCACCTTCTCCCGGAGGTGCTTCACGCCGGCGGCGATGTCCAGCAAGATCTCCTCATAAATCTCGTGGGCCACGTCGTTGTGATAGCGGCTGGCCATCCCGAGGCCCACGATCCCCGCCCGGGCGAAGTAGGGCAAGCGCCAGTCCCGGCGGCTGTCCCCTGCGGGGTGCATGATCACGCAGCCGATCTTGGGGTTCTTATCGCCCCGGCTATATTGGATGGCGAGCAGGCGTTCTTTGTCCTCGGTGACCAGATCCACCGGTTCCCGGATCACCTCCGCCTCCGGGATCGCATGCTCCATCGTGCGCACCACCCGGCCGGGAAACCGGGAATCCTGGCAGAGCACTCCCTCCACGCAAAAGCCAACAATCAAAGGCATCAACGCCGTAGTCGCTTTCACTCTCATTACAAGCTCCCTTCGCCACTGGTCATTCGTCACTCGAGTGACCAGTGACGAATGACGATTCGCGGTTAGTCGAGGCGCAGACTTTTCCTGATAAAGGTCAGCATGGCCGCCATGGCCCGCTCCCGCTGCTTGCCGTCGCCGGCCTTGGGCCCCGACGGCAGATAGCCGTGATCGGCGCCTTCGATCCAGACCAGCTCCTTTTGGGTCGCCGCTGACGCCTCGTACATCTCCTGGCGCTCGCTGGGATATTCCTGGCGGTCGGCCGTGCCGGAGATCACCAGGGTGGGGATGGTGACCTCCTTGATCTGCTTCACGATGTTCACGTACGACGCGGGCGATTCCGAATCCAGGAAAGCCTCCGGGGTGATCACGGTGGGGTGGGAGTAACTCGAGTAGTTTGAGAGGTCGGGACGAAACCCACCGTTGGAGCCCGCCAAGCGATCGCTGGGGTCCAAGCTGAGGTCCGTAAACCGGGGGATGGCCAGCAGCCGATAGATGACCATGTAGCGGTTCGTCAGAACCCTCCGCTGAATCTTGAGCTGCTCCACCGGATCGAGCTTCCGGTATTCCGGCGTTTCCATCAACTTCTGGTAAAACCTTTTCTCGGCCACGTACCACCGGGCCTGATCGACCAGGCGCCACGCCCGGGCCTCCTGGGCTTTCTCGTAGCGCTCGAGAAATTCCGCCGAGTACTTGCTGGGCTCGGGAGGGATCTTGAACCCGTTGGCGGGGTTGTACATGTCCAGGCTCGGATCGCAGGAGGTGGGATCGCTCTCGTCCACCACCGACGGATCGATCTTCCGCACGAAGGACCAACCTGCCCCGTAGTGAGCCGCCGAAAGGGCCAGCAAATCCACCGGCGGCAACTCGTACTTGTTCAGGTCGGGCGGATTCCCGGCCGGGGTGGCGCTGATGCGCTGGCCCGGTCTCCTGGCAGATTGATGGGCATAGAAAGTCATCAGCGAGCCGCCGCCGCTGTGGCCCAGGAGGATGACTTTGTCCACTCCCACCTTCTCTCGAAGAAACTTCACCCCGGCAGCCACATCCAGGAGGATTTCCTCGTAGATCTGGTGTTCCGCCTCGTTCTCGTACCGGCTGGCCATGCCCAGCCCTACGATCCCCGCCCGGGCAAACTCGGGCAAACGCCAGTCCCGACGGCTGTCCGCCCGCGGATGCATGATGACGATGCCGGTCTTCGGATGGGCATCCCCCCGGGTATAGTGGATGGCCCAAAGGCCTTGGCCATCCTCGGTCCTCAGGTCCACAACCTTTCGCTGGACCTCCCCGGCCTGCTGGGCAGCCACCAGGGCCGGCACCAGCATCCAGCAGGCGAGGATCATCCTCAGGTGCCCTCGAGTCATTCCTCCCATCATGGGGCGTTCCCTCCCAAAAAATCGAAGCTGGTTCCGCTTCCTTCCATCAGAAATTTCGTGCGATGGCGAAAACGAATTGCGGAGATGAACCGCCTTGGAGTGTACACCGGCAGATCGCTTTCGCCAAGATTTTCTTTTGGACCCCTTCCCAGCCCGGCGTTTTCAGACAGGCTGAAACATGGTACTATGTCAGACCATCGCCCCAGAGGAGCGGCATGTCCACGGAAGAATTTCAGGGTTTCGAGGAACAGCACCCGCTGTGGGAAACGGATCGCGTCGAACTGACGTCCGTCGGGATCGACATCGGTTCCTCCACCTGCCACCTGATCTTCTCGGTGCTGGAGATGAGGAGGCTGGGAGCCAGCCTCTCCAGCCGGTTTGTGGTCGTCCGCAGACAAATCCTTCACAAGTCCGATATTCTGCTCACCCCGTACGAGGGAGAAAAGATCATCCACGCGGCGAAACTGTCCTCTTTTGTGAAGGACGCTTACGGAAGAGCCGGCCTGAAGCCAAAGGAGATCGACACCGGGGCCCTCATCGTCACCGGCGAAGCCGTGCGGAAGGAAAACGCCCGGGCCATCGCGGAACTGTTTGCGGAGGAGGCCGGCAAGTTTGTCTGCGCCTCCGCCGGGCCCAATCTGGAAGCGATCCTCGCAGCCCATGGTTCAGGGGCCGTGTCCCGATCCCGGAGGGATCCAGGTCGGACGGTGCTCAACATCGACGTCGGAGGAGGGACCAGCAAGTTTGCCCTGGTCCGGGATGGAACGGTCCAGCAAACCGCGGCGATCAACGCGGGGGCCCGGCTGGTCAGTTGGGATTCCAGCGGGCGCATCCACCGGCTGGAGGACGCCGGGAGACGATGGGCGGAAGAGGCGGGCCTGGCTTTGGAACCGGGAGCCCTCCTCACCTCCGCGGACCGGCTCTGCATGGCGGACCTCATGGCCGGCGCCCTTCTGGAGATCACCCGCGGCACGCCGTTGTCGCCCCTGGCTCAAGAGCTGATGATCACCCCTCCTCTTCCCGGTTTGGGAAAGATCGACACGATCCTTTTTTCCGGCGGCGTCTCCGAATATCTCTACGGGTTGAGCTCCACCGAATACGGAGACCTGGGCCCCGTGTTGGCCGACGCCATCCGAGAGCGTTTTGGTTCAGCGTCTTTGTTGCCACGGGTCGCGGAGCCCGCGGAGAAGATCCGGGCCACTGTGATCGGAGCTTCCCAGTACACCGTCCAACTCAGCGGAAACACCATCTATGTGTCTGACTCAAAGCTCCTTCCGCTGAAAAATGTGCCGGTGATTCGCCCCCTGCTCTCCGTGGCCGACGTGGATCCGCACAGCATCGCCCGGGGCATCGGTGCAGCGCTCCGGAGATTGGACCTGGAGGAGGGTGACGGTCCGGTGGCCCTGGCTCTCGGCTGGGAAGACGAGCCGTCCTATTCCAGGATCCGAGCTGCTTCGCAGGGAATCCTTTCGGGGTTCCGCCCTCGCATCGAACAGGGCGTTCCCCTCATCCTGGTCTTCGACCGAGACCTGGGAAAACTCCTCGGGATCCATCTCAAGGAAGAGCACCACCTGCCCGTGGAAATTGTTTCCATCGATGGAATCGAACTTCGGGAGTTCGATTTTGTGGATATCGGTAGCGAAATTCCCTCGGTGGGTGCCGTGCCCGTGGTGATTAAATCTCTGGTGTTTCCCGACCACCACGCCGCACCGCACGCGCCGGGACAAGGACGCGCCTCGCCAGTCCATCTTTAGCTTTTCACCCGTTGGAGAGTGACCATGTCGGAAAAATCTTCGCCTTCGATCTATCTCTTGGAAGAGAAAAGCGCGTACGAAAAGTGGGTGGAATCCCAGGAGCTGGACGTCCTTCGAGGATTTCACGTCCAGGACCTGAATACCGTTCCCCTGCGCGACTGGAACCGCCTGGGTGGAAAAGGGGTCTACATCAACCTGGAGGGTACAGGAAAGACGAACGATGCCTACGTGGCGGAGATCCCGCCGGCAGCTTCACTGAAACCCGAAAGACATTTGTACGAAGAGCTGATCTTCGTCCTTCAAGGGCGGGGTGCCACCTCCGTGTGGGTGGACCCGCAAAAGAAACAGACCTTCGAATGGCAGGCAGGGAGCTTGTTTGCCATCCCCCTGAACGCGTGGCACCAGCACTTCAACGGGCAGGGAACGCGGCCCGCGCGATTCGTGGCGGTGACCAGCGCGCCCCTGGTCATCGACCTTTTTCACAACCTGGATTTCATCTTCAACAACGACTACGTCTTTTCCGACCGGTACCGCGGCGAGGAAAATTTCTTCAGCAGCGAAGGCACTGCTTATCCCGGCCGCATTTGGGAGTGCAACTTCATCCCCGACTGCAGGAACTTCGTTTTGCAGGAGTGGAAAGAACGCGGGGCGCGGGGTCAGAATGCGATGTTCGAGCTGGCGGGGAACACACTGATCGGCCACGTGTCACAGTTCCCGGTGGGGACGTATAAAAAGGCCCACCGCCACGGACCCGGAGCCCATGTCATCCTCCTCAGCGGCAAAGGATATACCCTCCTCTGGCCCGAGGGCAAGGAACCCCAAAGAGTGGACTGGCAGGCGGGAAGCATGTTTGTGCCCCCGAACCGCTGGTACCATCAGCACTTCAATGTGGGGGCGGAGCCGGCGCGCTATCTGGCCCTGCGCTGGGGCAGCCTCCGATACCACACCGGTCTCATGGACATGAAAAAGTTGACCCAGAACGCCAAGACGGGCGGCGACCAGATCGAATACGAGGATCAGCACCCCGAAATTCACTCCCTCTTCCTCCGGGAGTGCGCCCGAAACGGCGTCGCAGTCAAGATGGACCAGTTCCAGGTCCGCGTCTCCTGACGCGCGGCCTGGCGACCAATCGAGTCGCCCACCGCCGCCAACCTACAAATCTGCCCTAACGCCGCGCATCAGCGGCGAGGGCCGCCCCTCGTAACTCGCTTCCCTTGCCCTGGCTGGGAGCCGACCCTCGTCCGCTGGATGCGCTTGTTAAACAGCGCCCGATCAAGAAGCCTGGTCCCCGAACTCTCTCGCGCAGTTCGGAGCCACTTCAGGATCTCGCCGCGGGGGAGCCTAGCCCGAACTCCGGGAACGTCCAGGGGTGAACGATCCGGCTTGGCGGGGAGCAACACGAAGAGCTGGCCATCCCGGCGCCGGATCTGAACCCGCCCCTCCCGTCGCGCCCTATCGAGCAATGCAGCCAGTTGTTGGCGGGCCTCGGAATAGGTGTAGGTCTTCATCGGTCAGATCTCCAACGTCGCGACCCCGGCGCGCTCCGCCGCCAGGGCCAACACGTGATCGAGGGTCAGCAACGGAGCACGACGCGTCAGGGCCGCCTCGAGGACGTAGGCATCATAGGCATAGAGCCCATACTCCGCTGCAGCCCGCAGGGCTCGGCGGATGTCCACCTCGACCAGGCGTAGAGGGATCTCCTCGAAGGAGGTCCAAGCGGCCGAGATACCCTCCAAGGTCAACCGCTTCCTCCGCCAGCCTGCCACCAGAGCATTGCCGATCTCCCAGGGCGTCGATCCCGGAGCGACCAGCACACCAGAGGCCGTGGCCGCAATCAGGGCCTCACGCTCCGGCTCATGGAGCAGAACCGCTAGAATAGCCGAGGGGTCGATTACGATCTGAATGCGGGCACTCCTCCACTGGTACACTTGTACAATAGCATGGAGGCGGCCCCCTGTCAACCCCAAGGAGGCTGTCTAACAGCTTTGGCGATAACCCGCGCCGAGCGAACGAAGTGAGCGAGGGACCGATGAAGGGCGCGTTAGCGCCCGAAGCGGCGTCGGGTTCATCGCCAGATTGTGTGAAAACTCGAAATCTTGAAAATCCGCTCTAATGAAATCAACAACTTACAGCGCCGATTTTGAAAAAAATCAGGGGTTTTCACACAGTCTGTCGCAGTGTTAGGCACCTGCGGAAACCCCTGCAAGATGCCACTCCCAGACCTCACCATCTTCGGGGTGCATCACGGTGCCTACGAACTTGAACCCCAGCTTCTTGAGGATCGCGTTTGAGGCATTCGGCTTTGGAAGCGTCTGGGCCGTGACAGTGATGTCGGCCTGGACCGCGCGGGCAACTCTGACTAGCTCGCAGGCCATGGCGGTAGCGAACCCACGCCCCTCGAACTCCGGAAGTGTGAAGTAGGCGATCTCGACTTTGCCACTAAGGGGTGGCGCCTTGAAGCCGCATGTGCCGATGATTGTTGGACCAGATACCACGACATATCCGACCCATGGGGTCGCGAACCCGACGGCCCTGTATAGCGACGCGGTCTGCGCGCACGCCTGCGCAACCAACTCGGGGAGTGGACCAATGGCCTCAGCCGCGTCCCCGCTTCGATTGATTTGAACGAGCCTGACTTGCTTCATGTAAGTCTTGGTGCCTAACGACTTTGCCGCTCAGCCGCCGCGCTTTTCAGCGGTCGGCGGCGGCGGGTTCGGCGGCTGTTTCATCCACGAATGGTCACCGGGACGAAGTATTTTGCGGCTCGTTCGTAGACCCGAGCTCGGAGGTCGGAGTCGCTCGCGATGGCCCACTTGAACGTTTCGATAGCGGCCACGAACCACTTTTGGAGTGCGACAGGGTCCACGTAGATGTTGAGCAGTGCCGCGTTGAAACCCTCCACAGGAACCAAACCAGTTCCGTCGGCAAGGCGGTAGTGCACTTCGCGCGCCTTTGCCTTCTTGCTGAGATCCGATTCCGCGATCTGCGCATGGAGAACGGCACACCGAGCAACGTATAGGTCGAGAGCTAGCTGATCCGGCGTGCCAAACTCGCCCTTGTATGACGTAAGCAAGTACGCCTTAACCCAGTCCTGAAATGATTCGCCGACTGGATCGGTTTCCTTCGGCTTGCTCAGCCACGCCATCGCGTCAATTGCGGCGTAAAGAAGGGTCAGGCCGGGCAAGATTAGACCTCTGTCGAAACACAGGTGAACGGCGTTCACGAGATCTGAAACCTGACGCTCGAAGTTTTTCTTGCTCATGGTCCGTCTCCCCTGTGATTTGGCGGTGTCCGCCGAACTATTGATTAGCTTGCCTGAACCGCACCTTCAGCTTCTGTGACTGCATCATTCACTTCACGATTCTGACCGTTCGCGTCTCTTCTCGTAGGTGACCAAGACCCGCGTAGCGCAAGCACCTGGATCACGCTTGACCTCGGCTCCTGTGAAAACGCTGAAGATCCAACCGAGTTCGGTAAGCTTGTTGCGCTGCCGCCAGTCCTTCTGCCAGCGATCGTGGCGAAGATGCCACTCGGCTCCATCGCAGTACACAGCGTACCGCAGCTCGGGGAAGGCGAAATCAGCTCGGGTCACCAGGTTTCCCCCTTCATCGCGGATCTCGTACTGGGTCACAACCTCCGCTAAGGCCTCGCGCTCGCGCATCGCAGCGAGGAGGGCTTCTTCGACCGGCGATTCGCACTCTTCGATCCCGGCCGGGGCGGGTATCGGCGCAGCCACCGTGACTCGCCGGCCAGATCGCGTCCGGACCACCAAGTCCCACAGCAACGGGTTGTGTTCCGGCCGAGCGACGCGTTGAAACCATGCTCGATCGGCGATGATCACAACCTTCCCGCGGGCGCGCGTGATGGCAACGTTGACAAGCCTGAGCCCCACATCTCCACGGAGCAATACCCCGAGCTCCGTCCTGCCAACGCCGTCTACGACGTCGAAAACCACGCAGTCTGCGTCGCTCCCCTGAAACTGATGAACCGTACCCGCTTCAATTCGTCTGTAGGCGGGGTTCTCGGACCGCGCTTCGTGGCGAAGCCACTTTCTGAGAAGTCTCACCTGTGCTCGGTAGGGTGCAATGATCGCAATGGAAAGGTCCTGCTGCGCCTCGCCGACGGCGGCACAGGCAACCTCCATGGCAAGTTCGGCGGAAACAACGTTCCGCCAACTTTCGTGCGCCCTCTCACAGCGCGCGGCCAAGGCCGACGTCTCGAGGAGCACTACGGACTCCTCCCGGCGAGGGGGAAGGTCCCTCAACCACTCAAGGTCCTTTTCGTTGACGCCACTGGAGACGTGAGGGTAGAGGGTCTCCACGCGCGCCCAGATCCCGGCGGAGCATCGTCGCTGCGCGTCGATGCGGGTCAGTCGATTGTCCGACAGGCGAATCGTCCTTGCTTCACCCTCGCCCTGCGAAATACCCGCCTTCTCGAAGATGTCCCGCCCCATCCACTCGATGGTTGGTGACGAGCCCCCGTGTGACTCGAAAACCGGACCAAGCTGACGCGGGTCTCCCGCTAGCAAGAACCGCGAGCGCGCGAGAGACCCGAGAAACGCGCACTGGGCCGGGGGCACCATGGTGACTTCATCAACCAACACACTGGACCATGCTATGTCACCGATGGGGTTTGCTTCAGAGCTGAGGTAGGCCAGGGTGCTCGTCGTGAAGTCCACTGCACTTTGACGGATGTGTGCCTGAATGGCCCCGCGAAGCTCCTCTTGGACGGTGAGAAGCTCGGCACGAAGGGTGGCCAGCCTCTCCTCCGGTTCCTGCTTTCGTTCTGCCTCGTGGATTCGCCGAGAAAGCTCCTTCACGGCGGTCGTCAACTCATTGAGATTCTCCGGCCCTAGCAACTCGGGGCGATCCATCACCTCTGCCTTCCGTGGGTAGCCGAAACGAAGGATTCGTCGATCGGCAAGGAAAGCCTGAAGAGGGCTTGCGCCGTCACAGTGCAGCAGAAACTGCAGGACGGCGACGTCCACGGCGCGGTTCGAGGGAGCGACGACCAAGTGTTGTTCGTTTGGCGCGTGTTGAAGGAGCCAAGCCACAAGGCGGCCTATGCCGTAGGTCTTACCGGCTCCCGGCGGCCCCCACAGGAATCTCGCCCACGGCGTAGGGAGACGGGCGAGCCGGTCAGCTAGCGCGATGGCATCGTAGTCACGCAGCGAGTCTCCGGGGGGCTGAATCGCGCCATTCAGGAGCCTCCCGGCGAGGGGAGGCATCTCAGAAAGTCCAGCGAGCCGCGTCGCGAGCGAATGCAACAGGAAGGCGCGGTCGACCTGAAGAACACCTGGCACGCAATCTGGAAAGATTTCGTTCTGCAACGCAAGATAGACTGCGGCGCCGTCAGCCTCCTGCCCAACCACCTTGCCGCTGGTTCGCCAGCCACTTGGGGAGCGGAAGGTGACCGGGGTGTCGGTGGCGAAGGTTTCCTCTGAATCCACGAACAGCGCCTGGACAACTCGAGGGCCTACATGCGCACCCCGACTGACAGATTGGACGTGGAAGGTGAGGGGCTTGAGAGTCGAGGCATACTCCTTGACAGCGTTGGCGATCTGGATGGTCACCGTCTCAGGGGGGGTGGGAGAACGCCTTGACGAGTTGTGTGAACTCCTCCGAGCCCTCGAGCCTCTTGGCAACGCGCGCCCAGGGAACCCATCCATCCCTCGCCGTGGGCTCAAGCTCGGCGACGGCCCGAAGAAGGCGGAGAAGGTCTTCTCTGATTGGTGTAGACATCGCGTCCTACTCAATCATGAGGTGACGTCCCCGGGGATTGCCCGTGATCGCCACGTGCCTTGTGGGCAAGCTAACGGCAGCGAGCTCACCCGCGCGCCGGATGGGGGAAGACCGGCTCGCCTGCCCGAACCTATGCGAGTAAGACGCGCTGGAATTGCCAGGCGGTAGGCGCGTCGGGTGCAGCGAGAGGTTAGCCACCAATTCCAAAATGCCTCATCACATCCCCGCAACAGGGTTTATGCTTGCCTGAGCCATTCTGTCAGATGTGCCCTGATGCGTTCTAACCTCTCGGAGGCAATTTCACCTATCGCACCCAAGACGATTGCGCCATCCACCACTGCGAGCCGTCCAACTCGAATGACACTGGGCGCTTTCAACCCGGATGTCGTGAAGTCGGTGTCGTTTTCTTGGATGATTTCATCGAAGTCGGGAATACAGTGCCGCAGTTGTGATGAAATCATGCAGACCAGCCAATCATCATGCGGTCCCGGCAATTTCCTAATCAACAGCGCCGGGCGTAATTTCCCTTCTGCCAAGTCCGTCTGCGGGAATCGAAACAGGACAACCTGACCAGCATGTTTCATCGCGCAAAGACCACTTTCAAATCCGCGGTGGTGTAAGCGGGCGTATCTTCATCTTCCATGCCGCGCATCGCCATTTGCAAGGACAAACCCAGCCAGTCGAGGGCCTCCCGCTTGGCAGTTTCACGCTCTAACTTGGACAGAAGATATTCAATGAAATCAAGCACTTCCGCTTGAAGAGGTGCTGGTAACTTTTGAATATATTGCTGAATTCTCTCTTCAACCAACATCGTTTATCTCCTGCGCGAGAAGCACTGATAACACTGCACCTATTTACCCCTCCTCGCGTGCTTGGAAAATGTCTTGGCGGCTAATCGGCATAGGGGATTGCCCCCTGCCACACCACCGGACATGCGGGTCCGCATCCGGCGGTTCGGAGGGTTGAGGTCGCGCGCCGAACGGGACATCCCATTCGGTCAAACGCTCCTGAGCATTCGCTTCCGTATCCCGCCATCGAGGCTTCGTCGTTCTGACGCATGGCCCCTGTGAGAGACACGAGCGCCTCGCTCTTCCCTCCGTTCAGCCCTTCATCACCCTCGGGTGACTGTCGGGTCGGAGGAGGCGCGCCCGTGAGCGCTGGCCTCCGTCCGCCGCTCAAACTGCACGTGCGGTTCTCCCGCATGCAGCTTTCACGAAGGCGCCGCGGCACGCCGCGAGGCCAACGAAGGGATCAGGCCAATCAGGCTCACCAGCCCCAGCTCGCCCCGGAGTCGCCGTGTCGGGAGGGTCTTCCAGCCCGCACAGCGCCACCGTCGATAGCGGTGCGACCACAGTCGTCGCTCCACCCACCGATCGAGTTGGTTGAAGAGTCTCCGCACGTGGGCGCGTTTGTAGTACTCACCCCATCCGCGAATCACAGGATTGAGTTCGCGAATCAGCTCCGCCGTCGAAAGCGGGATGCGGCGCTGCGTCTGCCGGCGGACCGAGTCCTTGAACCGGTCGATCGACTTCTGGGTCGGATACGCATACAGACCCCCGCGCCGCGTGCTCGACTTGATCTGCGCCGCTGGCAGGTAAAGTGCCCGCTGGCCGCGCTTGATCGTGTAGCCGAGAAACGCGAATCCCCGACGCACATGCACGATGCGGGTCTTCCGCACGTTCAGTTGCACGCCGAGCGCCGCGAGGATCTTCTCTGCGCACCGCAACGCCGCTTCCGCTTCTCGCCGACTTCTGCACGTCACCGCCCAGTCGTCAGCGTACCGCGTCAGCTGGTAACCTCGCCGTCGCATCTCCCGATCGAACGGTGTCAGAAGAATGTTGCTCAGCAAGGGAG
>JACQTF010000029.1 GCA_016210925.1 Acidobacteriota bacterium
ATCGTTCCAGAATTCGGAAACGGATGGAGACCCTTCTAGGGAAATACGGTTTCGAGGAGCGGGACATGGTATCCTAAGTCTCGATGGACTTCCCAAAGTTGCGCCCTGTGGAGGCCATTCCCGTCAAAATTTCGAACCAGGAGATGATCTGCCTGCGGGACCCGGGCCACTGGTCCGATCGGCTGGTCGCCGTAGGTCCGGCGGCCCTCTCCGTGCTCCGCCACCTGGATGGCCGAAACTCGCTGGTGGACATCCAGGCAGCTTTCATGCGGGAGTTTGGACAGCTGTTGTTCCGGGAGGACCTGGAGAAGATCCTCCAGCAGTTGGACGAAGCGCTGCTGTTGGATAATGAGCGGTTCCGCGCTCACCGGGAGACCCTCATCTCGGAATTCAGGGGCGCTCCGGTCCGGGCAGCTGCTCACGCCGGGGTCAGCTACGACCCCGATCCGGAGCGGCTGCGGTCGCAGCTTGACTCCTTCTTCGATTCCCCCCAGGGACCTGGGGCTTTGGATGGGTCCGGCAGGGCCGCGGCATCACCGGTGAAGGGCTTGATCGCCCCTCACATCGACCTCCGCCTGGGTGGCCCGTGCTTTGCTTGGGCTTACAAGGAGCTGGAGGGTCTGCCCCCTGCAGACGTGTTCGTGATCCTGGGAACGGGCCACCAGGGCCTGGAGCATCTCTTCGCCGCATGCGAAAAGGATTTTGAGACTCCCCTGGGACGGGTTGAAACGGATCGCGAGTTCCTCCGGTCCCTCCAGTCCCACCTCAGCTGGGACGTGTTAGAGGAGTCCTACGCCCACCGCTTCGAGCACGCCATCGAGTTTCAGGTCCTGTTTTTGAAGTTTCTGTACCCCACCGCCCACTTCCGGATCGTGCCCCTCCTTTGCTCCTATTCGTTCCACTTCCTGGATAACCGCTGGGTCCCGGGGGGCACGGATCGGGTCCGGGAATTCCATCGGGCTCTGCGGCGGACCTTGGCTTCCTGCGAGTCGTCGGTCTGCCTGATCGCCTCGGCCGATCTGGCCCATGTGGGGCCTCGATACGGAGATCCAGGCCCTCCCTCGGAAGAGTTCCTGGAAGGGGTGATGGCGTGCGATCGGGAAATGCTGCGCTCCGTGGAGGAATGCCGGGCCCAAGGTTTCGTGGATTACGTCAAGTCCGAGGGCGACCGGCGCCGGATCTGCGGCTTTTCCCCCATTCACACCCTTTTGGAATTGGTCGATTCCCGCCGGGGAAAGCTTCTCAAGCACGACCGGGCCCGCATGGATGACACCCATTCCACAGTGACCTTCGCCAGCGTCGCCTTCTCCTGAAGTTGCGGGAAGACTCCACTTCTTCCAGCCTTCCAATCTTCCAGTTTTCCAGCTCAATGGTCCAGTTCCACCAGGTCCAGGATCCGTTGCGTTCGGGTCTCCAGGATGATGGCCACAGGAGAGAGAGCGGCACGCGTCAAACTTCCGTCCTTGGGCAGGGGAGGCAGTTCAACCTCCAGTTCGTACGGAAACGGCTCCATCCTCTTTTGGAGCCCGGGGGGCAGCGTACCATTGACCCGGAGCTGGCGCTCCAGTCCCGGCGGGAGCCTCCCACGTCGCTTGGCCAGTCCGGGCGGCAGGTGGGCGTACCGATGGCGGTAAAAAGCGCGGATGAGGTGGCGATCCCGCTCGGTGAAGATTCGGGGATCAGGAGGAGGCGGCGGAGGTTGCCGCAGCTCCACCGGGGATTCCAGCTTCGCCACCAGGATGGTCCCCTCGGGGAGTTCCAGTTCCTTCCCTTTGGTGGAGAGGATCCAGACCGCCCCCGCGGCGGCTCCCGCCACGGCTCCCACCGCCGCTCCCTTCTTTCCGCCTGCCACCGCCCCAACGGCGGTGCCGGCGCCGGTGGCCAGGCCTCCCTTGATCAGGTCTCCCTTCCAGTCGCTTCCCGATTTGATCTCGCCCTCTTCGCCGGCCTCCTTCGCGCCTCCGCCGGGAGGGATGTAATGTGTCACCGTGGCTTGAAGGGGGATGTCATGCCTTCCGAAGCTGACGCTGTCCAGAACGGGAACCAGCGTGGCTTGGCCGGTGACACGACCCGACTCTTTCACCTCTCCCAGGTGTCCCCGGACCCGGGCACCCGCCGGAATCTTCCCCTTCCCAATCAGGGTGACCTGCTCCACCAGCAGGCCACGAAAGACATCACCGCGCTGATGGGTTTTCGTGCTCACCGGTTCTGTTAAGCGTACCCGCAGGGTCGTGCTGGTGTTTCCCAGCACAAGAACGACGGCGAACGGAAGGACGATCAGTCCAGTTCTTCGCGGCTTTGGGTTCATAGCTCTCCTCCTCCGGGAAGAGAAGCTGCAATCCGGGGACCCAGGGCATCCAAACGTTCAACTTGACTTGAATCAGAGAGTTGTTTGAATTGCAGAGGAGGATCCGGCCCGTTGAAGTGGCCCCCTGTGGAAGAGCCCTGTAACGAAATTTGTCACCTTGTGAAAGAATGTTCTTGGCACTTCTGCGGGGGAGTCGTTGAGGATTCAGGTGGAGACGTACTCGGGTTACCGTGCCGACGAGCGGCCGGTCTCCTTTCGCATCCAGCAACGTGCGTTCCAGGTGGAAGAAGTGCTGGATCGCTGGTACGGCGTGGACGAGGATTATTTCAAAGTGCGAGCCGAAGATGGCAACCAGTACGTCCTGAAGCACCATCGTCCCAGCGGCGAATGGACGTTGGAGTCGTTTCGTTACGTGAAGGAGGAACCGTGAATCACGACGCCTTCCGATCCTGGCTCGACGCTTACGGCCGTGCCTGGGAGACGCGCGACCCCCAGGCCGCCGCCGATCTTTTCACGCAGGACGCGACTTACCAGGAAACCCCCTTTGACGAACCCCTGCGGGGACGCGCAGCCATCCGTGACTATTGGTCCCATGTTCCGCGGTCCCAGGAGCAGATTCGGTTCGACTATGACATTCTGGCTGTTACGGGGAACGTGGGGATCGCTCAATGGCGGGCGTCGTTTGTTCGCCTTCCGTCGAAAACGGGAGTCCAATTGAATGGCATCTTCGTGGTCTGCCTGGACGCGGAGAATCGTTGCAAAGTATTTCGGGAGTGGTGGCACCGACGAGAGAATAGCCCCCACTACCGGCAACGAAGCGTAGCCCATAACCACGAAGTGCCGGCGACGTCCCGCGGGAGACCGCGTTCGTGGTGGTCTGACGGGCTTTGCGAAACCATCGCGAAGCGGTTTAAAATTGCAGTCCATGATCCCCTTGCCAGTATACCTGCGCGATCCAGCTCTGTGGCACGTGGATTTCAGAACGAGGAGATCATGATGAGATGCGTTCTCCCTCAACAAGGCGAAACCTGCCCTTGAAGGAGCTGGTCTTTGGGCATTAACGAACTCCTGATGGCGAAGCGCGAGGAAATCCTCCGCATCGCCGCCAAACACGGCGCACGGAACGTGCGCATCTTCGGCTCCGCGGCCCGCGGCGAGGCCAGGCCGGATAGCGATGTGGACCTCTTGGTGGAGCTCGAGGACGGACGAAGCCTGATGGACCTCGTCGGACTCAAGCTCGACCTTGAAGACCTTCTAGGGCGGGAGGTAGACGTCGCAGAGCCGGAAGGCGTCCACTGGTACATTCGCGAGCGCGTTCTTCAGGAATCAGTGCCGCTAAAGACCGCCATGCCGAAGTGGACTGGCGGCGCGTGGCTGCCTTCCGCAACGTTCTTGTTCACGACTATCTGGGCATCAAGCTCGAACGCATTTGGGAAATCGTCGAGCGCGAGCTGGTGCCGCTCCAACGAACCATCGACGCGATGTTGCAAGAGCTAGGGGAAAGGCCATGACGCAACGGCTTGAGGAGCGATTCAGCGTGCACGAGCTGAGCTCCAGAGGTCTGTGCCACGAACGAAAGGTAGGCGATGGGTAGCAAGGAATATTTTGACGACGTAGCCAAGCAGTGGGATCGGGTGAGGGAAACTTTCTATTCCCAGACTGTGAGGGAGAAGTCCTTGGTCGTGGCGGATGTCCAACCAGGCAGAGTGGCCGCTGATATCGGCGCCGGGACGGGTTTTATCACGGAGGGGCTTCTTCAAAAGGGCCTCAAGGTGATTGCCGTTGATCAGTCCGAGGCGATGCTGGCCGAGATGAAGAGGAAGTTGGCCCATTTTGATGGGATTGAGTACCGCGTGGGACAGGCCGAGAGCCTGCCCGTTCCAGGAGAGACGATGGATTACGTATTCGCCAACATGTATCTCCATCATGTGGAGTCGCCGCCGGAGGCAATCCGGGAGATGACGCGAATCCTGAAGCCAGGGGGTAAGCTTGTTCTGACGGACCTGGATGAGCACACGTTCGAATTCTTGAAAGTTGAGCATCGGGATCGCTGGATGGGTTTCAAGCGGGAGGATGTCCAACGATGGTTTGTGAAAGCAGGGTTGTACCACGTTGGGACGGACGATGCGAATGCAAGCTGTTGTGTTCAATCCGCGACTGTCAGCATCTTTGTGGCGTTTGGCGAAAAGGTGCTCGCAGATCGCGTCTCACAGGGAGTCTTGGAGCCGGGCAGGGATGACGATTCGGAAGGAAAATCGAGCGGTTGAACCGGCCTTCGAATATGGGTAGAATTGAGCATTTGGGAGGAACTATGACGACTGCTCCGAAAAAAGAGATCAAGGTCACGTACGCCAGCCTGGCAGCGGGCTCCGAGGAGATGCACCAGGCCTACGAGGAAGCGATCCCCCGGGTGCAAGGGGAGCTGGGAAGGGTCCATCCTTTTTACGTTCGTGATGAGCCCCGAACCGGTCTTCCCACGACGGAGGATCGGAGTCCGGCAGATACCCGGCAGGTCCTGGGGCTCTTTCAAAAGGCCCGTGCGGAGGACGTGCAGGACGCCGTCGCCGCGGCCAGGGCCGCGTACCCCGGCTGGAGCGGGATGCCGTTGCAGGATCGGCTGGCCATCATGCGAAAGGCCGCTGATTGGATCAGCGAGCGCAAGTTTGATCTGGCCGTCCTCATGAGCCTGGAGGCGGGGAAGAACCGCTTCGAAGCCCTGGGAGACGTGGAAGAGGCTGCGGACCTGATTCGTTACTATTGCCAGCAGATGGAGGAGGCCCACGGCTTTGTCATGCCCATGGGGAGTCCCACGGGTCCCGAAAAGACCCGGAGCGTGTTGAAATCCTGGGGCGCCTGGGCTGTCATCGCTCCCTTCAATTTTCCCCTGGCCCTGGCCACGGGGATGGCTGCGGGAGCGCTGATCGCCGGCAACACGGTGGTCTTCAAGCCCGCGACGGATACGCCATTTTTGGGCTTGAAGCTTTACGAGGCCTTGAGGGACGCGGGCCTGCCCGCCGGAGTGTTCAACTACGTCTCCGGTTCCGGGTCCGTGGTAGGCGAGGCGCTGATCAGCCATCCTGGCATCGACGGGGTGGCGTTTACCGGATCGCGGGACGTGGGCGTGAAATTGTTTCGCGAGTTCGGCGAGAAGGCTCCCCGACCCTGCATCACCGAGATGGGCGGGAAGAATCCGGCGATCGTGACTGCGCGCGCAGACCTGGACAAGGCGGTGGAAGGGATCGCGCGGTCTGCCTTTGGCTTCTGCGGGCAGAAGTGCAGCGCCTGCTCGAGGGTGTATGTCCACCGCAGCGTGGCGGGCCGGTTTGTGGATCTCCTGTTGGAGCGCACCCGTAAAATGAAAGTGGGATACCCTCTGGAACGGGACACGTTCATGGGCCCCGTGATCAACCAGAACGCCTACCGGAACTACCAGGAATACATCAAGGTTGCTCGGGATCACGGACGCGTTCCCCTGGGTGGAGAGGTGATCAGTGAAGACCGCTTCCAACATGGCTACTACGTCCAGCCCACAGTGGTGGTGGGCCTGCCCAAGGACCACCGGTTCTTCTTCGAGGAACTGTTCTTGCCCATTCTCTGCGTCGCGGAAGTGGACTCTTTGGAGGAGGCGCTGGAGCTGTCCAACCGTTCCGAGTACGGCTTGACGGCCGGCATTTTCAGCGAAGATCCGCAAGAGGTACAGACCTTCTTTGACCGGATGGAAGCCGGGGTGCTGTACGCCAACCGCCGGGGAGGGGCCACCACCGGGGCTTGGCCAGGCGTCCAGTCCTTCGGCGGGTGGAAGCTGAGCGGATCCACGGGGAAGGGCGCCTGCGGCCCCTACTACGTCCAGCAGTTCCTCCGGGAACAAAGCCAGACCATCGCCACGTAGCTCGGGTCGAACGCGCGGTTCTGGAATGGTGCGAGTCTGGGTTTAGGTCATATACCTTCAAAGAGGAGGGACGAAGATGGGAGCCAGGAAGGTCACGTACTATGCGATCGACACCGAGGATCGTCCCGGTGAAGGGGCCAAGTTCGCCATTACCCTGAGAGACTCGAAAGTCAATCTCAAGGGACTGTGGGGTTTCGGGGTGGGGCAAGGCAAGGCCAAGATCTTTTGTGTACCTCAGAATGCAAAAAAGTTCACCGGTGCGGCGAAAAAAGCCGGTTGGCAGGTCGCCGAAGGCACTGCGTTCTTTGTCAGTGGAACAGACAAGGTGGGAGCCCTGGTCGGACCACTGACGGACCTGGGCCATGCGGGCATCAACATTCACGCGGTGGACGTCATCGCGCTCTCGGGCAAATATGGGGCGTATATTTGGGTGGATGAGAAGGATGTGGCTTCCGCCGCGGCAGTGCTGAAGGCGAAGTAGCCGCTCTTTCGCCACCCCCACCCTTTCGGCTAAGTTCCGGCCGATCGGCGTTCCAGTGCCACCAGTTTTCTCTTCAGGAGTTCCACCTCCTGCCGAAGCTTGGGAAGGCGCAAGAAATTTCCGTACATCTCCTTGAACTCGTCCATGGGTCGGGCCGGTGTTCCCCAGACGAACTGGCCTCGTCGGATGATCTTGTGGGACGGAATGCCGGCCTGGGCTCCCAGCACCGCCCCTGACCGGATGGTGACGTGGTCGGCGATGCCCACCTGGCCTCCCACCACCACCCGGTCTTCGAGCAAGGAGCTTCCCGAGATCCCCGTTTGCGCCGCGATCACACAGTGTTCTCCCACGACGACGTTGTGCGCCACCTGGACCAGGTTGTCAATCTTGGTTCCCCTGCGGACCACGGTGACGTCCAAGGCTCCCCGGTCGATGCAGGTGTTGGCTCCCACCTCCACGTCGTCCTCCAGCAGGACAGTCCCGATCTGGGGGAACTTGGAATAGGACCCGTCTTCCTCCTCCACATATCCGAACCCGTCGGCTCCGATGACGCAGCCCGCATGCAGTACGACCCGATTCAGCAGCCTCACGCCCGGGTAGAGCGTGACCCTGGCGAACAGACGACAATCTTCTCCCAGTTCGCACCCCTCCCCCAGGTAGCAACCGGGGCCTATCACGGTCCTGCGTCCCACCTTGACCCTGGGGCCGACGACAGCGTGGGGGCCCACGTAAACGCCGTCTTCTAACGTTGACGTGGGATCCACCACGGCGCTGGGGTGGACGCCCGCCCGACGCGGGACGTCTGGATACAGCAAAGCCAGGGCCTTCGCGAACGCAAGGCGGGGCCTGCGGACCCGAACGCACGTGCGGCCCGTCAAAGTCATCTCCTCCGGCAGAATCAAGCACCCCGCCCCAGAGCGACGCGCCTCCTCCAGACGCTTGTCCGACTCCACGTAGCTGAGTTGGCGCGGTCCCGCCTTATCCAGAGTGGCTGCACCTTCCAGCTCCAGAGCGGCGTCGCCTTCTACGAAGCCGCGAACCCTTTCAGCGATCTGTCCCACGGTGATCATGGCCCTTCCTCCGGCGGCCAGATTAGCACACAAGGCCTGGCGGCTGCATTGTGCCGCCCCAGCCGTCTTGGGTCGCTCGGCTTTACCAACGCGCGGCGAGCGGGCCAGCGCCGGATGCCGTTATCTTCCTTCTTAAAAGTCTGGTATTATCAGGGCGATAGGGCGATCGGTTCCCGTTCGGTGCCCGCTATGAGTGAAGGCCGAGATCCTTTTGGGGTTTTGTCGTCCCTCGGTGCCGGCGAACGGAAGGTTCAGTTTTACGACCTGAGCCGGTTCGAGAAGTCCAGTGGCGTCAGTCTGTCCTCACTCCCTTTTTCCATCAAGATCCTCCTGGAGAACTTGCTTCGACACTGCGATGGCCCCGCACCTACCAAAGCTCACACCATCTCCGGCGAAAAGACCGGTAGGTGCGGGGTGACGGAACAAAACGTGCTCGACCTGGCCCGATGGTCTCCGGCTGCTGGCGCGCAGGAGGTCCCTTTTATGCCGGCCCGGGTCATTTTGCAGGATTTCACCGGCGTGCCGGCCCTGGTGGACTTGGCGGCCATGCGGTCGGCGGTACGCCGGACGGGTGGAGATGCCGCCCGCGTCAATCCCATCATCCCCGTGGATTTGGTCATTGACCATTCGGTTCAGGTGGACTCCTTTGCCTCGGCCAGCGCGTTCAGCATCAATGTGACGCGAGAGTTCGAACGCAACGGCGAGCGGTATGCTTTTTTGCGGTGGGCTCAGCGGGCCTTCCGCAACTTTCGAGTGGTCCCCCCCGGCACCGGAATCGTCCATCAGGTGAACCTGGAGTACCTGGCCAACGTCGTCCAGACCCGGCAAGACAGCGGCGCGAGGGTAGCGTTCCCCGATACCTTGGTGGGGACTGATTCTCATACCACCATGATCAATGGCCTCGGCGTTCTGGGCTGGGGCGTGGGCGGTATCGAGGCCGAAGCCTGTCTGCTGGGCCAACCTTACTACATGCTGGTCCCGGAGGTGGTGGGCTTCAAGCTCGAAGGAGAGCTGGCCGAGGGGGCCACAGCAACCGATCTGGTCCTGACGGTCACGGAGATGCTGCGCAAGAAAGGAGTCGTGGGAAAGTTCGTGGAGTTTTATGGTCGCGGTCTGAGCCAACTGAGCTTGCCGGATCGGGCCACCCTCGGCAACATGGCTCCGGAGTACGGAGCCACCACGGCCTTTTTCCCGGTGGACCAGGAGACCCTGAACTATCTTCGGAGCACCGGTCGAGACGCAGGGCTCATCGAGCTGGTGGAACGCTACACCAAGACACAAGGCATGTTTCGCACCGACGACGCCATCGAGCCCGTCTTCAGTGACACGCTGGCGCTGGACCTGAGGACCGTGGAGGCCTGCCTTGCCGGACCCCGTCGTCCCCAGGATCGCGTTCCGTTGCGCCGGATGAAGCGAGCCTTCCAGGAAGCCCTCTCGAGCTACCCGTCCAGGCCCAAGCCGAAGCCCGAATACAACGAGAATGCGCGACGGCGCATGGAATGGGAAGGTCCCGCCGCCCAGGCGCCGACGCCGGGCGATCCGGTGCACCGTCCGGTGCAGGTTAGGCTCAATGGCCAGAATGGGACGCTGGACCACGGCTCGGTGGTCATCTCGGCCATCACGAGCTGCACCAACACCTCCAATCCCTCGGTCATGATCGCGGCGGGATTGCTGGCAAAAAAGGCAGTGGAGCGCGGGCTGGCTAGCAAGCCCCATGTCAAGACCAGCCTGGCCCCTGGCTCCCGGGTGGTGACGGACTATCTGAAAAAGTCCGGACTCCTCCCCTACCTGGAGGCCCTGGGATTTTATCTGGTGGGATACGGATGCACCACGTGCATCGGAAACAGCGGACCGCTTCCGGAACCCATTGCTACGGCGGTTCGTGACAACGACCTGATCGTGGCTGCGGTCTTGAGCGGCAATCGGAATTTCGAAGGGCGCATCAATCCCCTGGTCCGGGCGAGCTATCTGGGATCGCCGCCACTGGTGGTGGCCTATGCCCTGGTCGGAACCGTGGACATCGATCTCCTCGAGGAGCCCCTGGGGGTGGATGCGGGCGGGCGGCCGGTCTATCTTCGGGAGATTTGGCCTTCCCGGGAGGAGGTGGGCCGCGTGATGGAAGGGACGTTGGACCCCGAACTCTTCCGGAGTCGCTATGGCCAGGTATTCGATGGCGATGAGCTCTGGACCTCGCTTCCCACTCCCGAGGGGGAGATCTACCAGTGGAGTCCAGACTCGACCTACATCCGGGAGCCTTCGTTCTTCGTGGACCTGGCTCCCGAGCCTGCGCCCATCCGGGACATCCAGGATGCCCGGGTGCTGGTCCTCGTGGGTGATTCGGTGACCACCGATCATATTTCGCCGGCCGGCTCCATCCCGGCTGACAGCCCCGCCGGGCAGTACTTGATCGGCCGCGGCGTGCCTCCCGCAGAGTTCAACAGCTACGGAGCCCGACGTGGAAACCACGAGGTGATGATCCGGGGCACCTTCGGCAACATCCGCCTGAAAAATCTACTCGTGCCCGGTACAGAAGGTGGTTGGACTCTGCACTTCCCCGAGGGTGAAAAGACCACGATCTACGATGCTGCGCTACGGTATGTGGACGAGGGCATTCCCTTGATCGTGATCGCAGGGAAAGACTATGGCGCCGGGAGCTCACGCGACTGGGCTGCCAAGGGGACGCTGCTGCTGGGCGTCAAGGCGGTGCTGGCCCAGAGCTTCGAGCGCATCCACCGGGGCAACCTGGTGGGGATGGGTGTCCTCCCCCTCCAGTTTCGACCAGGCGAGAGTTGGGAGAGCTTGGGCCTGACCGGGCGAGAAACGTACCGCATCGAGGGCCTCGCTGAAGCACCTGCGCCGCAGAAGGAAGTCACCGTCCGCGCTCGGTCTGGGGACGGGAAGGAGATCCGCTTCAAGGCTGTGGCGCGCCTCGACAGCCCGGTGGAGGTGGACTACTACCGTCATGGCGGTATCTTGCCCGCCGTCCTGCGCCGCATGCTTCACGCCGGTTGAGTTTCAGGAACTCCGCCTTCCCTAGCGTTACAAAGTGTAACATGTTCTGCCCGCCGCCAACACGGTTCTCCTGCCTCGGTTCCATCTTAATCTGAAATTCTCCTACCAATTGGCATGGTTGGAGTTCGAATTGCTGAGAAGTGGCTGGGGTTATGAATCCGGTATGAGGCCATGAGTTCTATCATCGAGTACGAGCGCGCCATGTTGTGCCTGGATTGCGAAGCGATCTTTGACGTTCGGGACATCTATTGTCCACGTTGTACCTCCTCGTCCGCCTTCAACGTGAGCCGCTGGCTGGAAGTACGCCAGTGGCTCGAGCGGCGCCGGAGCCTGAGGGTTCCTGTGGAAGCTGAACTGGAGCTGGAGGGAGATTTCGGAAGGATTCTCACCGCCACCACCGATCTGAGCCTCGGCGGCTTCTCTACCGATTCAGGTATCCTGCTCCCTGCGGGCACTGCCTTGACCGGCCGGCTGAAGCTGAGCGAGCCCTCAGAATTCGAACTGGGGGGCCGCGTGGTCCACGCCCGGGAAGATGCCGGTGTGGGAGTGCAATTCTCCCGCCTGAAGCGCCGAGACGCCCTCCGCTCTCGTTCTCGGTATCTCCTCGCCCGCCTGGAAAAGGTCAAGGCCTAACTCTTTCCCTGTCATTGCTCATCGGTCAATGGTCAGTGGCCAATCTTCGAAAACCCGACGACCGGCGTGCCGAATAACCCTTTTTCGCACCGTCGGGCTTGTTGTACAGTAGCTGCGTGGTCGCACTGGTGCTGGCGTTGCGCCTTTTGGTCCCCGTGGAGGAGGCATCCAGGCACGCCCGGGATCTGGGCCTGGGGCCGTATCACCTCTCCATCAAAGTGACGGAGATCGACTCGGGTTTTCCCACGGAGGGCCTGAAGCTCACACTGAAATTCAAGAAAGGCAAGATCCCGCTGTGGAGCCGGAGGAAATACAATCTTGAAGTCGTGACTGACTCTCGGGGCCGCGCGTCCTTCCACCGCTTGCCGGAAGCGAAGGTGACCTTGGTGGTTCACCTGCAGGAGGAGAAACGGGAGCACGACGTGGAGATCGGTTCGCTGTTCCGGAAGTCGCTGGAGCTGAGCGCCGGGGACAAGCGCTTGGTGGTCCAGTGGAGCGATGTGGCTCGGCCGGAGGCGCCGTGATCAGTCGGTGATGATTTCTCGCAGGGTCTGCACGTACTGGCCCTGGAGCTTTTCCAGATCCCCCTTGACGAAGTTCAATCCCACCACGCAGGTCTCGAACCGGTCAGAGAGTTTCCTGAGGAGCGCCTTGCCTTCCCCTTCCCGGGATCGGTCCAACTGGGAAGCCCGGTAATAGGATTGCTTACCGGTCTGGATGTAGTCCACGATGGAGTCCAGGCGGGTGGGTGCGATGTGATGCAGGCTCTCCGGGAACATGCCGGCGAAGAACAGGGTGAAATCTCCGATGTGGCGGCGGATCTCCTGTTCCCATTCCTCGTACCCTTGCTGGAAGAAGGGATGCCATTCCACCAGGATCGCAGCCACGTCCTCGAGCCGTTGGCCGCGGGCTCCCCGAATCTTGTAGAGGTTATCCACGTGGGCGAAGTCCACCAGCAGGTTCGACACGTACTGGCAGATTTGAAAATCGGTGAGCCCCACACGATGGACGAAGCTCCGGGAGGTGAGTTCAACGAAGAGCTTGCGCAAGGGATGGTTCGGTCCGACGCCTTCGGTCATACTCGGGTCCCCAGCTTGTGGCACAAACGTGCCGTTTTCACCCAGATCATTTTAACGCTAAAGCAAAGAACGTGCCAAATGGGCGCGGCCGGGAGCTTGGGCAGGAATAACGCCTGTCGCGGGCAGGTTTTGGAGGGACTCTCGTCTCTGTAGTAGCTCACCGGGGAGCTGGGGGCCAGGGCTCCTTTTGATACGCCATCTCCCAGAACATCCATTCATACCGGCTCGAGAGGATGAAGAGCTCCTTCATGCGTGCCCGCTCCGCAGGTCCCGTGGAACGGGCCAACTCGTCGGTCAGATCGAGCATGGCCTGCACGGCCCGGCCGAAATTCTCATCCGCGTACGTCTCGATCCATTTGCGGTAGACGGGGTCGGGCGACCCTCGTTCCTTCAGCGCTTTGCCCACCTCCCAGTAGATCCAGAAGCAGGGCAGCAGGGCGGCCACGGAATCGTGAAAAGCCCCGCCGAATGCGGTGGCCAGAAGGTGGTTGGTGTAGGCCAGGGTCGTGGGGGCCACACGGGTCGCGGCCTGTTTCTCGGCGGAGACCCCGTACCCCTTCAGGACCTCCCGGTGCAAGCGCCGGTGCTCTTCCCAAGCCCCTCGCGCCTGTTCGTTCAGGAAAAGGCTCCAGTCCGGGCGGGGCGCTCGGGCCGCCGCCATGTTAAGGGCCCGGGCGAACTCGTTCAGGTAGTGGGTGTCCTGGATCATGTAGAACTCGAAGCGGTCCCTCGGAAGCGTTCCTTTGCTGAGGCCAGTCAGAAAGGGGTGCTCCAGGATTCTGGAGTAAATGGGCTCGATCGACCGCCACAGCTCGCGGGTGAACGGCTCTTGGGCTGGGAGATTCACCACAAAGACCAACACAAGACACAAGAATTTTTTCATGGTTGACTCATGACGTTGGGGACGAAAACGCGAAACCGAACCGCCATCTGCCGCCAGATTACCACAAAGGCTTGAACTGGGAGTCCGAATTTCCTATACTCGTTTCCGCATGAAAGCCCAACACTGGTCTTGGATGCTGTTGCTCTTTCTGGCGACCGGCGACGCCAGGCCCCAGTCCCTGGCGGAGCTTGCCCGGAAGGAGCGCGAGCGGAAGGGGAAGGCCCAGCAGGCCCGTTCCTTCACGAACGATGATTTGAAGGGGCTGGAAAACGCTTCCGTGAGCGTCTCGGGCAGGCCGCGAGTGGAGCCGGAGGCCCCGGAAGAGATCTCTTTGGCCCCGGAAGAGGCGCGAGCCCGGGAGGAGCGCGACAAGAAGATGGCCGAAGCCCAGGCTCGGGTCACGGACCTGGAACGACGCCTCACGGAGTCGGAGTTGCGGTCGGCCGAGCTTGCCAACCAGGCTCAGCAGGAGCAGCGCCTCGTCGCCCGGCAGCGGATCGAGGGCGACCTAGCTGCTCTGCGGGGGCAGATGGACCAGATCCGCAGCGAGCTGGAGACAGCCCGCTCCCAACTGGAGAGCCTGAGGATGGACACGGTGCTCTCGGGAGATCTGGCCCGCCCCAAGGATTTCCAGGAACCGGAGGAGGGTCCCAGGGATCGGAATGGGCACGGCGAAGCCTGGTGGCGCGCCCGGGCCCGCAGCGTGGACGAATTCATCGACGCCCGGCTCCGGGAAGTGCTTCCCGCAGGCCGGGATGCGGCGCTTCCTCAGGTCCAGGACCCGAGCGATGCCTCGGCCGACCGGGCCGCCGCCTCCCAGGCGGGCAGTTCGCAAGTCCCCGCGGGCGCGGCCGCCTCCCGGCAGGCGCCCTCTTCCCAGCGCCCCGCGGCCGTAGAGGCCTATCTGGCCTCGAGGGCAAACAACACCCCTACCGCCTCACAGCAAGAACGCTTGCAGCAGCTCGAAGCCGAACACGCCCGGTTGAAACAACGGTTGTTGGAAGAAGCGCGCCAGGCCGGCGCACCCGCGTCCTGGATCCGCTGATCGTTCTCCCTTCCTCTCCCCGAACGTTGGTCGAGGGCCAGTAGTCAAGGCCAATAGTCAAATGTCAACCGAATGACGAATGACGATTGACCAATGACGGTTTTTAGCGATGGCTACCAGGATTGGTCGGCGGATTCGGAAACGGCCTCTTCCTCTGCGACGGGCATCTTGCTGGGAAATTTCAAGGCCACCAAGCCCGTCCGGGCCATCCGCTCGATGCCGAAGGGCGAGAGCACGCCGATGATGGACTGGATCTGCCGCTCGTTGCCGGTGACCTCGATCATCACGCTGCGCTCGGACATATCCGTGATCTGGCCGCGAAAGACGTCGGCAATCTGGATGATCTCGGAGCGGGTCTTGGCTGTGGCTTTCACCACCACCACCAGCAACTCCCGGGTGATCGATTCGTCGTAGGAAAGGTCCTCGATGGTGATCACGTCGATGAGCTTGCGGCACTGCTGGATGATCTGGGCAGTCTGGCGCTCGTCACCGCTCACCACGATGGTCATAGCGCTGACCTCGGGGTTCTCCGTGACCCCCACCGACAAGCTCTCGATGTTGTAACCCCGCCGCGTGAAAAGTCCAGCGATGTGGGACAGAACGCCCGCATGGTTTCGGACTCTCAAAGAGAGATAATGACGCATGTCCTATTCCCGTACGAAGCGTTCAGCTTGTGCATGAGCAATCGCTTCACCTCAGCTGAGGGCTGACCGTTGAGAGCTGATCAGGTTAGCCGATCATTTGTTCGATGGTCCCGCCGGAGGGAATCATCGGATAGACGTTCTCTTCGGCGACGACGCGAAAATCCAGGAGCACCGGCCCGTCGATCTCGATCGCCTTCTCGAGGGAGGGCCGCACGTCCCGGGGATCGGTGATGCAGAAGCCTTGCGCTCCGTAACCTTCAGCCACCTTCACAAAGTCGGGATTTCCGCTTCCCAGATAGCTCTCGGAATACCGGCTCTTGTAGAAGATCTGCTGCCACTGGCGCACCATTCCGTGGTAACCGTTGTTGATGATCGCGACCTTGACGGGGATGTGGTAGCAGACTGCCGTGGCGAGTTCCTGGATGTTCATCTGGAAGCTTCCGTCGCCGTCGATGCAGA
>JACQTF010000220.1 GCA_016210925.1 Acidobacteriota bacterium
AGCAACACGCTGATCAGCGCCCGCGACATGCAGTTCGGGTTCAAGTTCATTTGGTGAGGCCGAATCAAGACAGCCACAAAAGGAGGTCCCTCACATGCATGGATGGTTTGACGTCACGTTAATCTTCCTTGCTCTTGCTGTGATCTCCTGGGCCGTGATCCGGCTTATCGAGTCCGCAGTGCCAACCAGAAGGAAATACTTCTTCTGCTCACCGAAGGAGGCCAATGTCGCGGTTGATTTTGTTTACCACCCGGCTACCAGTCAGAATGTGGGGGTAAAATCCTGCTCCCTTTTCCAAAGAGGGCAGAAAATCACATGCGACAAGGAATGCCTCAGGCTCAGCGAAGATCGAATGGTTCCCCACCACGTCTGAAGGCTGTGGGCCCTGGCGGAACGCTCTCCCCGAAGACAGTGGCGTGGGTACCCCACTTTTGCCCCGGGAGGCCACTGAGACCTGGAAGTCGGCGCACGCGGCCTTTCTCTGCCCTGGTTTCTGCTTTTTCCGTTTTGGGCTTTTCCCGGAGTTGGAGGTTGAGGGGGCGTCCATCCAGTCGTCCCGGGGCAGCGACTCCGGCGAGCTGCGCCAGCGTGGGGGCGATGTCCACCGTCCGAGCGGCTTCCGAGTAGGTGGCAGCCCTCAGGGCGGGGTGCCAAAAGATCAACGGGACGTTGGCGTCGTAGTCGTACGCGGAACCGTGGGAAGTTCCCACGGTGCCTCCCGAGAAGAGGTGGTAGCGCTTCTGCAGGAAGAACACGTCTCCGCTATTCTCAGGATGTAAGCTGTGGAGGAAAGAGGTGGCCAGGGGGTCCTTGGATGGTCTCCCTTCCAATTCCGTCCGGGTGAAAACCGACTGGACCCACGGGATGCCCTTCAGGTAGGCCGCTGCTTCCGCTTCCACCCGGCTGGCAGACAGCTTGCTTTGTTTGATCGCTCGACGATTCAGGTAGATTTGGTTGGCGGAGATGTGTTCCACCAGATTGGCGATCCCGAACTTTTCTGCCAATCTGGCTTCCAATCCCTCCAGGTCCCGATCGTAGAGGATGCGGGCGGCCTGGATGCCCCGAAGTTGGAGGATCTCGGGCAAGGGCATCGCGCCGTGGTCCGCCGTCAGGACCATCAGAACGTGATCCAGACCCACGGTGCGGTCCAGGAAGGCAAAAAAGTTCCCCAGGAAACGGTCCAGGCGAACCAGTTGGTCCAGGATCTCCTGGCTGTCCGGTCCGTAGCTATGGCCGATGCTGTCAGTGGCCGAGAGTCCCAGGGCAAGCAAATCGGGCTTCGGGTCGCGCCCAAGTGCCTCGCCGCTGATGGCCGCCTCCCCCAACTTGAGAGTGGCCGCATCCATCCAGGGAGTCCCCATGAAGAACAGGTGATATTCGCTGTCCGGCGTCCCCGACTTGGATTCGAACCGGTGAGGGAACGTGGTTTCCCGGCCGTTCCCCTCGTGGGGAAAGTCGTCCCTGCCTGCCATAGACCTGGACTGATGGTCTGAGAGCAGGCGCTCCCAGGTTCTGCCGAAATAAGCGGCTGGCCATTTCCGTGAGTTGAACTCCTGGAGCCAGTGGGGATAGGACTCTTGATAATAGGTGCTGGAGACAAAGTTTCCGGTGCTGCTGTCGAACCAGTAGGCGCCATCGGGGCGCTGTCCGCCCATCAGGATAGCGGAGCGGTCTTTCCCAGAAACGGAGATGACCTTGCGGTGGGGATCTTCGCGCTTCATCCAATCGCCCAGGGTGGTAACCTGCAGGCGGGCAGGAGAGCCTCCGGGACGATCGGTCCCTAACAACCGGTACCTGGGATCCTCCACGCAATAGATTTCCCTTCGGGCGGAGCGGTCGTACCAGTTGTTACTGATGATGCCGGTGTGCCCCGGGACCATTCCCGTCAACAGGGTGGAATGGCCGGGCGCCGTCAAGGTCAGGGCATGGTCCTGTCTCGCCCGGGGGAAGACCGCGCCCTCGCGCAAGAGCCGCGCCAGGCCTCCCTGGAAGCCCGGCTTGAATCGGGCCAGATAGTCCGGGCGCATCTGGTCCACGCTCAGGGTCAGGATCAGTCTGACCGCCGGCAGGACAGGGCCGCGCCGCGCCGGATCGGCGGGCAGAGCCAGGATCATCAGCACCGCGAGGAAGAGGAACCGCCGAGTCATGGAGGGATATACTAACCGTATCTGACATGCGAACGCCACCCTTCCTGCTTTGGATGTCTCTGGCGACGCCCGGGGGCGCTGTGCCTTCCGAGCAGGCTGATCTGATTTTCCTGAACGGGCACGTGATCACCCTGGACCAGAACAATCCCCGCGCGGAAGCCGTGGCCATTCGAGGGGACCGGATCCTTGCGGTCACCGATCACCAGAAGATTCAAGCCTACCGCGGTCCTGCCACGCGGGTCGTGGATCTCGGCGGCAAGACTGTGATCCCGGGCCTCATCGATGCTCACGGGCACATGTCCGGACTGGGTGAGAGCCTGCGCCGATTGAACTTCGTCGGGACGACCAGCTTCGAACACATCGTCAGACAGGTGGCGGTCGAGGCCCGGCGCCGGCCCAAGGGGGAGTGGGTCCTGGGTCGAGGCTGGGACCAGAACGACTGGGAAGGGATGCGCCTTCCTACCCACGGACCCTTGACGGAGATGGCCCCCGATCACCCCGTCTACCTCACGCGGATTGACGGTCACGCGGGTCTGGTGAACCGCAAGGCGATGGAGTTGGCCGGCGTCAGCCGGCTGACGCCGGACCCGCCGGGCGGCAGGATCGTTCGCGACAGCTACGGTGAGCCAACGGGGGTGTTGGTTGACAATGCTCAGGCACTGGTGTTGCAGAAGATTCCACCTCCGACCCTTGAGCACACCAAGGAGGGCTTGCGGGTGGCCATTGCCGAGTGTTTGAAATACGGGTTAACCAGCGTTCACGACGCAGGCGTGGGGGAACAGGTGCTCCAGGCCTATCGAGAGCTTTTGAAGGAGGGGCAGTTGAACCTGCGGGTCTACGCGATGTTGCGGGGAGACGATGCCTTCCTGGATTCGTACTTTCAGAAGGGGCCCGAGGTGGGAGCGGGCGGCCACCGACTGACCATCCGAAGCGTCAAGATGACTTTCGACGGCGCCCTGGGGTCCAGAGGCGCAGCCCTGCTGGAACCTTATAGCGACGACCCGGGCAACCGTGGGCTGATTTTGATTGCCCCCGAACGCATCGCCTCCGTCCTGGAACGGGCACTGCGAAGCGGCTTCCAGGTGGGGATCCATGCCATCGGTGATCGAGCCAACCGTTTGGTGCTGGACCTTTTTGAGAAGGCCCAGGACGCGTTTCGGGGCAAAGATCTCCGCTGGCGGATCGAGCATGCCCAGGTGGTGTCTCCTCAGGACATCCCACGCTTTGCTCGACTGGGGGTCATTCCCTCCATGCAAGCGACCCACGCGACCTCAGACATGTACTGGGCGCGGGACCGATTGGGATCGAAACGCCTGGAAGGGGCTTACGCCTGGCGTTCTTTCCTGGAGACCGGCTCCCGGATTGCGAATGGGTCCGATTTTCCCGTGGAGCACGTCAGCCCCTTGATGGGATTTTACGCAGCCATCACCCGGCAAGACGCCAAGGGGTGGCCGCCGGAAGGCTGGCTGCCCGAGCACTGCATGACCCGCGAGGAGGCTCTGCGCAGCTTTACTTTGGACGCGGCTTACGCGGCCTTCGAGGAGGGCCTCAAAGGTTCCCTGGAGGCCGGCAAATTAGCGGATCTGGTGGTGCTTTCTGAAAATGTCCTGGAGATTCCGCCGTCGGAAATCCTTCAGACGGAGGTCTTGATGACGGTCTTGGGTGGGAAGATCGCCTACCAGAGGTAAACCCAAAAAGCCAAAACCTAAAACTTAGAAACCTGAAACCATCGACCCGTGCAGGTTTTAGAGTGTTAGGTTTATCTAGATAAACATCTCTTCGTCCTGGCGGGCCTGGGAGATATCCGGTGTCCTGGGCTTGCGGAATAAAAACTCCAACCCGGTCTTGACGCCCTTCAGCAGGGCGGTGATCTCGATCACCGGGTTGACGACGGACTTCTGGAGCGTGGTCAGCGTGTCGTCAAACTTGACGATGCTGGTGGAGACCACATCGTCGATCTTTGCCACCTGAAGCCGGGCGGCCTCGGTCGTCTCCCCGATGAACTTGTCCAGTTCCTCTACCCGGTCCCTGAGGGCCACAGAAATGGAGGCGATGTGATTGGGGATGGGTTTAACCGCCTCGAGAATATCGTTCACATTGCCGGTAACCCCTTCCACCTTTGCGTTCAGATCCGCCAGCAACTGATTCACCAGGCCAGTCAGTTTCTTGAAGCGGACGAAAATTCCAAAAACCGCCAGGGCCTGGATCAGGAAGGCGACAGCCGTGATTCCAACGAAAGCGATCAGCCACCAGGATTGTTGTTCTGTCATCGCACCGCCTCAGATGCTACTGGGGTTTGACTTTCTCCCTCTCCTCCCGGAATGCCTGTTTGCCGGCCTCGATGGCGGCAGCGACTTGCTCCTTTTGCTTGGCGACCACGTCTCGTCCCTTTTCCAGGTACTCGGACGCCTGTTCCTGGAGCTCGCGGGTCTTGCGCGTCACCAGGTCACGACCCTGGCGAGCCCTCTCTGCCAGGAGCTCCCGCGTTTCCTCACCGCTTTTCGGTGCGAACAGCAGCGCGATGGCGGCTCCGAAGAAACCTCCCATCAGGAAAAACAAAACTTTTTCTCCGGTGCCCGATTTCTCTTCCATGGTTTCTCCTCCCGAAAGCCAGCCGACGGCGGACAGGCTCTCTACTTAAGTTCTTTCGAAGCCTCACAATAACCTTAGCATTGGAGCCAGGGTAAAGTCAAAAGACCGGCCGCGCATTCCAGGCCCTTGGGTTGAAGGATTGCCACGCCACAAAGGGAAGGAATTCCGATATAGTAGGTGGTTTGGGGCAAATGGAAGGCCGGGGGAAAGCCACGATGTTTACAGCTCTTACCATTGCCGGGTCCGACAGCGGCGGGTGTGCTGGAATCCAGGCTGATCTGAAGACCTTCGAAGCCCTGGGGGTCCACGGCCTGACCGTTCTCACCTCCCTGACCGCCCAGAATACACAGGGTGTTCGGGGGGTCTGGGATGTCCCTCCCCAGTTCGTGCGCAGTCAACTGGATGCGGTCCTGGAGGACATCCCAGTGGGGGCGGTCAAGACAGGCATGCTGTCACTGGCACCCATCATCGAAGTGGTGGCGGAAGGGATCCGGCATCACGGTCTGACGAAACTCGTGGTGGATCCCGTGGCGCGCGCCACCAGCGGGTCGCTGCTCATCCGCCCGGAAGCGGTGGAGACGTTGAAGAGAAGTCTGATTCCGCTGGCGCTGGTGGTGACGCCCAATCTCTACGAAGCGGAAACGTTGACCGGGCGCCCCGTCCGCAGCCCGGCGGAGATGCGGGAGGCTGCCAGGATCATCTTTGATCTGGGACCGAGGTTTGTCCTGGTGAAGGGTGGGCATCTTCCGGATCGTGCCCTGGACATCCTTTTTGATGGCAACGAGTATCGGGAGCTGGCCGCCGAGAAGATACCCACGGTCCACACCCATGGTTCCGGCTGCACGTTTTCAGCCGCCATTGCGGCGGGGCTGGCGGTCGGCAAGGACCTGGTGACCGCGGCGACCGAGGCCAAGAGGTACGTAACGGAGGCGATTCGGTTCGGCTATGCACTGGGCCAGGGTTGCGGCCCGCTGAACCAGCTGTGGAAGCAACGGGCGATGGCAGGGTAAGCGCCTCGGAAGGAAGATCCTGGCCGGAATCGCTCCGGCCCGGAATCCATGAAGGCATCCACACAAGGTCCCTCGCGTTGGCTGATTTTCGGCTGGGGATTCCTCGTAGGGGGCATCGGATTGGGAGCTTTTCTGGCCAGTGCGTCTCCGTCGGCGTCCGGTCTGTGCCGCTCCCTGGGCCTGAACATACTCTTGTCGGTGCTGAATGTCCACGACCTGGGACCGGGTTGCGCCGCTCTGGTTTCCCTTCCCTGGGTTTTCTTGGGCATCATCCTGCTCGTCAAAGGCTCGAAACCCTCAACTCAAAACAAGCCATGATCAAAAAGACCCGTTTATTCACCCCTGGCCCTACACCCAGCTTTCCTCCTGCCCAGCAGGTGATGGCCGAGTCTGAGATCCACCATCGGACGGAGGAGTTCAAAAGGATCCTTCGCGAGGCCCTGGCGGGCCTGCGTTACTTTTTTCAGACTCAAGAAGATATTCTGATTTTTGCTTCTTCCGGCACAGGCGCCATGGAAAGCGCGGTGGCGAACCTGCTCTCCCCCGGCGACCGCGCACTGGTGGTGGTGGGAGGCAAGTTTGGAGAGCGGTGGGAGGAGCTGTGCAAGGCTTACCAGGTGGGGGTGGAAAAGATTGCCATCCCCTACGGGCAGGCCCTGGACCCACGGGTGGTGCGCCAGCGACTGGAGGCAGGCCCGTCCGTGGGTGCGGTATTCGTTCAAGCCGTGGAGACATCCACCGCCACTGAATACGACGTCCGTTCCCTGGGAGCCATCGTTCACGAGTTTCCGGACACCTGCCTGGTGGTGGATGCCATCACCGGGTTGGGGACCATGGAGCTCCGCACCCAGGACTGGCATCTGGACCTGGTGGTGGGCGGATCGCAGAAAGCCTTCATGTTGCCCCCGGGTTTGTCGTTTGTCTCCGTGAGCGAGAAGGCGTGGCGCCGCGTGGAGCGCAGCGGGAGCCCGCGCTACTATTTCGACTACCGAAGGGAACGCAAGAGCGTCGCCAGGGATCAGACGGCTTACACGCCTGCTGTCTCCCTGATTGTGGGCTTGAGCCAGGTCCTGCGTTTCGTCCAGGAACAGGGACTGGACAACGTCATTCGTGGCGCCCGTCTGCAAGCGGAGGCCACTCGAGCAGCGGCCAGGGCACTGGGGCTTCAGGTCTTCTCCCACTCGCCCTGTGCTGCGTGCACCGGCATCCGGCCTCCGGAAGGGATTCCCTCGACCCGGGTGGTGCAGCACTTGCGGAAGGAATTTGGTTTGGTCATCGCAGCAGGACAGGGCGAGCTCAAGGAACAGCTCTTTCGGATCGCTCACATCGGTTATTTCGACTTTTACGACATCCTGGGAATGATCGGCTGCCTGGAGTTGACCCTCGAGCAATTGGGACACTCTCTTTCTCTGGGAAGTGGAGTACGTGCCGCCCTCCAGACCTATTGCCAGCGTCGTGAACCAGGGGAGCCAGGGGAGTGACCAGATTTGGCGGGGGTGTGTTGCGTGATAGAATGATAAAGAGGAAACTCTTTGGAGGTTCAATCGTCCTATAATGAAGAGGATGGTTTGAGGAGGGGATTTTTCATGTCAGTGCGTAGGCTGTACCAGATTTTGAAAGAGAGCAGGGCCATTTACTTTGTCCTGATTCTGGCCACGATGGGCGTCGGGATCGGGATCGGGACCCTGTTGGACCGCAGCGTGGTCGCTGGCCGGGACGAGGCTGCCCAGCTGAGCGTTTCAAGCCAGGCAGGCACCCCGTTGAGCCTTTCCACCGGGTTTTCGGAAGTGGCGAAGAAGGTGGAGCAGGCTGTGGTGAACATCAACACGGAGCAGCGGGTTCGGATCGCCGACAGGCGACAGGGGCCTCCGGGTTTCGAGGATTTCTTTGAGCGCTTTTTCGGCCAGGAGGTGCCCCACGATTTTGTCCAACGGAGCCTGGGTTCGGGAGTGATCGTGGACAGCAACGGTTACATTCTCACCAACAACCACGTGGTCGAGAAAGCGACGCAAATCAACGTGAAACTGAAGGACGGAACCGTCTATCGGAATGTGAAGGTGGCAGGTTCCGACGAGCTGAGCGACCTGGCTATCTTGAAGATCCAGCCCAAGGGGAGCCTTCCAGCGGCTCGGCTGGGCGATTCGGACAAGCTGAAGGTGGGTGATTGGGTGGTGGCCATCGGGAGCCCCTTCGGCCTGGAGCATACGGTGACCGCCGGCATCATCAGTGCCACCTCACGCCCCTTCCCTACCACTGAGACCTTTCAGGCCAATGTCCTGCAAACGGACGCGGCCATTAACCCCGGCAACAGTGGTGGACCTTTGGTCAACCTCAGCGGCGAGGTGATCGGGATCAACACGGCCATCTTCACCCAGACGCAGCAGTTCGCAGGGGTTGGTTTCGCCATCCCGTCCCGGACGGTGGAAATGGTATACAACCAGATCGTCACAGCCGGAGGCGTGTCTCGCGGCTGGCTGGGCATCAGTATGCAACCCCTGACCCCGGAGCTGGCTCAGTGGCGCAAGGCGGAAGGGCGGAAGGGCGTTTTGGTCTCCGACGCTCAGGAAGGCAGTCCGGCGGAGAAAGCGGGCCTGCGATCCAGGGACATCATCTTGAAATTTGATGGGCAGGATGTGGAGAACACGACGGATCTCCAGACGAAGGTCACCAACACGAAGCCAGGGGAAACGGTGAAGCTGACCATTTTTCGGGACGGAAGTGAAAAGACCATCTCCGTGGTCCTCGCCGAGCGCAAGCTGGAGCAGCAGATGCGCCGGGGCGGGCGATTCCGCCTGGACGAGGAGGAGGAGCAGCCGCCTGAGAAGAAGGAGATCGGCATCACCGTGGAGCCCATCACTCCGGCCATGGCCCGGCAGATGGGGCTGAAGTCGTCAGAGGGGGCCTTGGTCGTGCAGGTCACCCAAGGAAGTGTGGCGGATGATGCAGGCTTGGAAAGGAATGACGTGGTGGTACAGATCAACGACAAACCAGTGAAGGACCCGGAAGACCTGGTCTCCGCGATCCGGAGACTCCCATCCGGGGAGGTGGTGGTGTTGGAAGTGCTCACCCTGAATCCCGGGACCAGGGACTTTTCGAAGCGTTACATCGGGTTCACCAAGCCTTGACCCCGATCCGAAATTCTTGCACAGGCTTGGATCGCCATCGCCATCGCCTTCTCCGAATGAGGCATGGTGATTTCCCTTGTTTTGCCCTCGGCCATTTTCGGATCGGGGTTAATTAGAGTGGCTCTCCGCATCCGGTGCCCGCAGGGCCGGATGCGGAGAGCAGCTGCCCTTGATTCGCACTTACCCGTCTGGTAGATTCATTTTCGTTGTGTGGCACCAGCCCGGGGGGAAGTCTCGCACCACCGGCGCTCTCACGTGCGAGCGAAGCGTGACCATCGCCCGCTGGAGGAACCATGGCAAAAGCCTACGAGCGCATCCAGCCCGGACGCCAAGTCTTTCTCAATTACATCGGCGGCGAGTGGGTGGAGTCGGTCTCCGGACGAACCTTCGAGAATCGCAGCCCTGCCGATCGTGACGACGTCCTCGGTGTCTTCCAATCCTCCAACGCGGAGGACGTGAATCGGGCGGTGGAGGCTGCCCGAGAGGCCTTTCGCACCTGGCGTCTCGTGCCCGCGCCCCGGCGGGCTGAGATCCTTTTCCGAGCGGCTCAGCTCCTGGTGGAGCGGAAAGAGGCGTTCGCCCGGGACATGACCCGGGAAATGGGCAAGATTCTCAAGGAGAGCCGGGGCGACGTTCAGGAAGCCATTGACATCAGCTTCTACGCCGCGGGAGAGGGCCGCCGGATGTTCGGTCATACCACTCCCGCAGAGCTGCCCGACAAGTTCGCCCTGTCGGTGCGGATGCCCCTGGGCGTTTGCGCGCTCATCACGCCGTGGAATTTTCCCATGGCCATCCCGTCGTGGAAGCTCCTTCCCGCCCTGGTCTGCGGCAACACCGTGGTCCTTAAACCCGCCACAGACACGCCCCTGTCGGTGTACAACCTGGTGCGAACCTTTGAAGAGGCGGGGGTGCCCAAGGGAGTAATCAACCTGGTTACCGGCGGAGGACGGGAGGTCGGCGAGGCTCTCCTCGGGCATCCGGGCACCTCTCTGGTTTCCTTCACGGGATCCTGCGAGGTCGGAAAGCATATCGCATCGGTGTGCGCGCCGCTGTACAAAAAGCACAGCCTGGAGATGGGCGGTAAGAACGTGATCATGGTCATGGACGACGCGAACGTGGACCTGGCCGTAGACGGGGCGGTCTGGGGCGGGTTCGGTACCACTGGACAGCGGTGTACGGCTGCCAGCCGCGTGGTCGTCCACAGGAAGGTACTCCGGGAGTTCACCGACAGGTTCGTGGCCAGGGCCCGAGGCCTGAAGGTGGGAACAGGGCAGGACGAAAGCGTGGAGATGGGCCCCCTCATCAATGAGAGCCAGAGGGACAGCGTGCTGGGGTACATCGAGATCGGGCAGAGGGAAGGGGCCCGCCTCCTCACCGGGGGGCACCGCCTGGACAAAGGCGAGTACGCCCGGGGCTGGTACCTGGAGCCCACGGTGTTCGGCGACGTGGATCCCGGAATGCGTATCGCCCAGGAAGAGATCTTCGGGCCCGTGGTGGCCGTCATTCCCTGCGATAGCCTCGAGCATGCCATCGAGATCGGCAACGGCGTGGTGTATGGCTTGTCCTCCGCCATCTACACCCAGGACATCAACAAGGCCTTCGTCGCGATGCGCGACATGTATACGGGCATCTTCTACGTCAATGCTTCCACCATCGGTGCAGAAGTGCACCTCCCTTTCGGTGGCACCAAGGACACGGGGAACGGTCATCGAGAAGCGGGCCAGGCCATGCTGGATGTCTTCTCGGAGTGGAAAGCGGTTTACGTGGACTACAGCGGCAAGCTGCAGAGGGCCCAGATCGACCTGCCCCGCACGTAGTGCCGTTCCAACGAATTCGCCCTCATGCCGCGGTGGGCCGCCAACGGCCTCATGATCATCGGAGTTCCGAAGGAAATTAAGGATCACGAGTACCGTGTGGGCTTGGTACCCGGGGGCGTCCATGTGCTCCGCGCGAGCGGGCATGAGGTCCTGGTGGAGGTGGACGCGGGGGAAGGAAGCGGCATCAGCAACGACGAATATCGCACAGCGGGAGCCCGGATCGTGGACGACCCTTCCCAGATCTGGGCCCGCAGCGACATGATCGTCAAGGTCAAGGAGCCCATCGAGCCCGAGTACCCCAGGCTCCGGGAAGACCAGGTCCTGTTCACCTATCTTCACCTCGCGCCGAACGCTCCCCTGACCCGCCGGCTGTTGGAGGCAAAGACCATCGGCGTGGCCTACGAGACCATCCGGGAGCGGGACGGTTCGCTGCCCCTCTTGATCCCCATGAGCGAAGTGGCGGGAAGGATGGCCATCCAGGTAGGGGCCTATTATCTGCAGAAGACCTCTGGCGGGAGAGGAGAGTTGCTCGGAGGGGTCCCAGGGGTGACACCGGCTCACGTGGTCATCCTGGGCGGGGGGACGGTGGGCACCAATGCGACGAAAATGGCTGTGGGCCTGGGCGCCCGCGTGACGATCCTGGACCGGGACCTGAACCGTCTGCGCTACCTGGATGACATCTTCGGTGGCCGGGTTCGGACCCTGATGTCGA
The DNA here is from genome assembly GCA_016210925.1 of Acidobacteriota bacterium. GTDB lineage: Bacteria > Acidobacteriota > UBA6911 > JACQTF01 > JACQTF01 > JACQTF01. The sequence continues at coordinate 11,404 of JACQTF010000220.1, forward strand.
ACGCGTACACCATCGAGGATTCGGTCAAGAAGGCCGACTTGCTGATCGGCGCCGTGCTCATCATGGGGGCGGCGGCGCCCAAGTTGGTCACCCGCGACATGATCCGTGCCATGAGGAAAGCCTCGGTCGCCGTGGACGTGGCGGTGGATCAGGGCGGGTGCTTTGAGACGACGCACCCCACGACCCACAGCAGCCCCACCTACAGCGTGGAGGGAGTTCTCCACTACTGCGTCTCCAACATGCCGGCCGCCGTGCCCCGCACGTCCACCTTTGCCCTGACCAACGTGACCCTGTCCTACGCGGTGAAGCTTGCCTCTCGCAAACTCCAGGAAGTGACCCGCGACGATCCTGTGCTGCGAAGCGGCGTGAATACCTATCGCGGCAAGGTCAGCTGCCAACCTGTGGCCGAAGCCCAGAATCTCGACTACGTTCCCATCGAGCAGCTCTGGTAGCGCCTCCGAAACCCTGGTGGTATGGAGGCATGGAGGCGCTCTCCTTGACAGAAAACCTTTGGGGTGCTATAAGTTAGATAGCCTCCATCGCAGAGAAACCGCACCAGGTGACCCGGCTCGCGGAGGCGTATGAATCCGATGGAGTTAAACGATCGCAGCAAAGACATTCTCAAGGCTGTCATCCAGACTTACGTGGAGACCGGGTCTCCCGTGGGTTCGCGGTACATGTCCAGGCGGAACAAGTATGGTTTGAGCGCCGCTAGCATCCGCAACATCATGGCTGATCTGGAAGAGGCGGGTTACTTGACACATCCGCATACGTCGGCGGGGAGGGTTCCGACGGACAAGGGCTACCGCTTTTACGTGGACAGCCTCATGGATAAAAAGGCGTTGTCGGCGACTGAGATCGGAAGGATCCACCGGGGCCTCCAGGTGGACGATACGACGGAGAATCTTATGGTTCGGACTTCCCACGTCCTGGCCCAGGTTTCCGGCAACATCGGGATCGTGGTGTCGCCACCTATCACCCGGGTCATCCTGCAGCGCATCGAGTTTCTGAAGCTGCCAGACGGAAAAATCCTGGTGATCCTGGTTTCTCATTCAGGGCTCGTTCAGGATAAGGTCATTCGCCTCTCGGAGGAGCTTTCTCAGCCCGAGCTGGATCGCGCAGCGTGTTATCTGATGGAGAAATTTTCGGGGAAGTCGCTGCTGGAGATTCGCGCAGAGATCATCCGGCTCATGTCCCAGGAGAAGGCTTTGTACGACCGGCTCCTGCAAAATGTGATTCTTCTCAGCAACAGGGGACTCTACGAGGAGGCGAATTCCGAAATTTACGTGGATGGCACCAGCCGCCTGGCGGAGAAGCCGGAGTTCTGCACCATCGGCCGGATGCGCGAACTTTTTGAGACCTTCGAACAAAAACAGGCTCTCGTCAAGATCATCAGCGAGTGTATTCGGGACGATGCGCTCGGGGCCCGGATCGTCATCGGATCCGAGAACCGATATCCCGGTTTGCGGAAATTTTCCATCGTCGCGTCCCCCTACCACTGCGATGACCGGGTCATGGGGACCCTGGGGATTGTAGGGCCAACGCGGCTGGAGTATGGCAAGGCGGTCCCTGTGGTAGAGTACGTGGCCAATCTGTTCGGGCAAATCCTCGGGACGGCGCACTGAGCGGGGTTTTTGGTCGGAGCTTTCCGGGACAGGCGGGCTTGGGAATCGGCTCCGATGGACCAGCGGGTTCCCGGTCCCGCCTGAATTTTTGATCGGGGAAGATCGGCGTCGATGGCAGAAAAGGAAATCGAAAAGGAAGAGGCTCTGGAAGTGCCAATCGTTCTTAAGAATACAGGTGCAGCCGTGTCCGAGAAGGCCCCGGGCGTCGTGGCCCCCTCGACAGACTGGGAGGAGAGGCTGCGGCTGCTGGAGGCGGAGAAAAGCGAGCTCTTTGACCGCCTGGCGCGCAAGCAAGCGGACCTGGAGAATTACCGCAAACGCCAGGAGAAGGAGCGCATTGAGGCAAACCACCGGGCTCAGGCAGCCCTCCTGCACGAGATCCTCCCGGCGCTGGATGCGTGCGAGAGGGCCCTGGAAACGCTAACCACCCAGGCGACAGAAGCAGGTCTGTCGAGCTACCGGCAGGGCTTGGAGCTGATTTACAAGCAACTGAAGAATTCCATGGACAAACTCGGGGTCCAGGAAATGCGCACCGTGGGCGTGAAATTTGATCCTACCATCCACGAGGCGGTCCTACGGGAGGAGACGGATCGGTTCCAGGATCACGAGATCGTTGAGGAGCTGCAAAGGGGATATTATTTCAAGGGCAAGTTGCTGCGCCCGGCCCGGGTCAAAGTGGCCGTAGCGCCCCGTGGGGAGAATCCTCCCCTCCAGTAAACCGGGACAGCTTCACCAGCGGTCCTGACGTGTTGTGTAGAAGAGGACGACGTCGTTGCCTGGCAATAACAAGCGAGATTATTACGAGGCCTTGGGGGTTGCACGGAGCGCGAACGACCAGGAAGTCAAGAGCGCTTACCGCAAAAAGGCTCTCCAGTACCATCCCGACCGGAATCCCGGTAACAAGGAAGCGGAAGAGCGTTTCAAGGAAGCCGCTGAAGCCTACAGCGTGCTGGCCGATCCCCAAAAACGGGCCCAATACGACCGCTTTGGTCATGCGGGAATTCGCGGGACGGAGTTCGCCGGGTTTGACACAGATATCTTCGCGGACTTTGCCGACGTCCTGGGCGACTTCTTCGGTTTTGGAGACCTGTTCGGGACAGGCCGGCGTCGTTCTCGCCAGTCGTATCCCCAGAAGGGGAACGACCTGCGGTACGATCTGAGCATCTCTTTGGAAGAGGCGGCCTCCGGCAAGAAGACCAAGATCAAGATCCCCCGCCAGGAAACCTGCGACGCGTGTGGCGGCACGGGAGCCCGTGCCGGAACCGGCCCGACTACCTGTCCCCAGTGCCAGGGGCATGGGGCCCTCCGGTATCAGCAGGGTTTCTTTTCCATCAGCCGCACCTGTGGCCGTTGTCAGGGAACGGGGTCCCTGATCGCGGATCCGTGCGCCAGGTGCCGCGGCCGCGGCCGGGTCCGCAGGGAGAAGATCTTGGAAGTCCGGATTCCCGCCGGGGTGGACAGCGGCTCCCGCCTGAGGATTTCCGGGGAAGGTGAGGCCGGTGACCGCGGCGGCCCTCCGGGCGACCTCTACATCGTGATCCACGTGGAAGAGCATCCCTTTTTCCGGCGTCAGGAAAATCACCTCAGTTGCGAGATTCCCGTCGGTTTCACCCAGGCTGCTCTGGGCGCCGACATTTCCATCCCCACGCTGGAGGGCGGCGAGGAGAGGCTGCACATCCCCGAGGGGACTCAGACAGGCACCGTCTTTCGGCTCAAGAACAGGGGAATCGTCAGTTTGGGGGATGGCGGCAAGGGCGATCTCTTCGTGGCCGTTTCAGTGGTGGTTCCCTCCAAGCTGAACAAGGAGCAGAAGAGACTGTTGGAGGAGTTTGCCCGCGTGAGCGATGAGAGCGTTCATTCTCCTCAGAAGAAGATCCTGGAAAAGGTCAGGGACATCTTCGGGTGACCCCGCACCTACTCAACATGCGGGCACTATTGCTGAGACAGCGGGGTAGGTGCGGGGTGAACTGCTTCGGACCACCCGACACGAATGACGAAGTCCTGGAAAGAGTTCCGCTTCACTTTCCCGCCCCAGCACGAGGAGCACGTCACGGCTCTCCTGCATGACGAAGCCACCCTCGGGTCTTATGTGGAATCCCAGTCGGAACAGGCTTTGACCGTCCGGGCGTATTTCGAGATTTCCCGGGAGCTGTCCTCTCTGCGCGACCGGTTCCTGGCTGCCGTCCCTCAGCTGGTGTTGGAGGAGGGAGTAGCGGTAGACCAGAATTGGGTGCGAAAGTGGCGTGCCGGATTGAGGGCTGTGCCGATCGGGAAAAGATTTTTGGTGGTCCCCGCCGGGGTGCGGCCGCCGAAGGCAACCCGACGCTGGGTTTTGCGCTTGAATGCGGGGATGGCCTTTGGTACCGGCTCCCACCAGACCACGCGGCTCTGCCTGCAGGCCCTGGAGAAGTTTTACCGGCCCGGTGCGCGCCTTCTGGACGTGGGTACCGGATCAGGCATCCTCGCCATCGCTGCGGCCAGGCTATGGGGGCAGAGGCGTCCTTCCCGGGCACCCATTCTCGGTATCGACCAGGACCCTGTGGCAGTGGAGGTGGCGCGCCGGAATGTCCGGCTCAACCGGGTGGCTCCCTGGGTTCGGATCCGGCAGGGGGCCCTGTCCGAAACGGCGGGGTCTTTCGACTGCGTGGTGGCCAACCTGACGGCTCCTGAGCTGCGCTCCAACGCCGATGCCCTCGACCGTGTCGTGAAAAGATCTGGACGGATCATTCTCTCCGGGATCCTGGAAGAAGAGGAGGAGGAGCTCTTGAGGGGGTGGTCGGGGAGGGGTTGGAAGTTGACCGGTGCAGCACGGGAGGGGGGTTGGGTGGCCCTGGTTTACCTGACCTGAGCAGAAGGAGAAATTCATGATCCGACGGATCGGTCTGGCCTTGCTTCTCTGCACTGTTTCTTCCTTGGGACAACAGCGGCCACTTCAGACGGAGGACCCGGACACGCTCCCGGCCGGAAGCGTACGCCTGCAATTCGGCTTCGAGTTCCTGCAGGATGCGGAGTTTGCCTTGTCCGGGCTGAAGGGAGATCTGACCCGGATTGGGGTCCTGGGAGCCCACGTCGGGTTGGCACCCCGGGTGGAGTTTCAAGTCACCGGCACCCTCCAGAATTTCTTAAACGTTGAACGCCAGGCCAAGGCTTTCGTGGTGCCGGCCTTTTCGGGCAACGATACCAGTGACGTCGGAGACTTTTCGTTGTGGACCAAGATCAAGCTCTTCGAGGAAAAGCCCACGTCTCCTTCCGTAGGCTTTCGTTTCGGGGCCAAGCTCCCGAATGCGAATGTCCGCAATGGCCTGGCTTCCGACGAGACAGATTTCTTCGCCCTCCTCATCTTCGGCAAACACTTGGGTCCGGTCCACACGTTTGCGAATCTGGGACTGGCCATCCTGGGGGATCCCGTGTCCCGGAGCTCCCAGGATGATCAAACCGTGTACGGCATCGCCGCGATGCTGCCGCTGGGTTCTCGATGGACAGCTCTGGCCGAACTCCAGGGGCGTAAAGGTCCCAGTGGTCCAGGCACCCCCGATCTGGGACAGGCCCGCTTCGGAGCTCAATTCAGAGCGGCCGGCCTGCGCTGGGACTTTGCGGGGATCGTGGGATACGAGGACCAGGAACCGAACTCCGGTTTCGCGCTCGGTGTGACCTACGACTGGTCCCTATTCGGGGTAAAATGAGGCCATGCC
>JACQTF010000222.1 GCA_016210925.1 Acidobacteriota bacterium
GCCTTGATGCCTCCCGACGCCTGACCCCAGTCGAAGTTCTCGTTGGGGGCGTGGTAGCCGTGCTCGGGCAGGCTCAAACCGATGAACATGATGGGTGCCTTCAGGTGCTTCTGCATGGTGACGACCGCCCCGATGGAACCTCCCTCCCGGATGAACGCCGGCTCCTGTCCGAAGGCGTATTTCATGGCTGTCCGAGCGGCGTCCGCGTACGGGCCGCTGAAGTCGCCCAGGTAGGGAGCCAGCGAGCCGCCCGGCTCCACCCTCACGTCCCGGTTTTTTCTCCGAACGAAGTCCTTCAGCAGACGAAACACCCTCATGGGCCGCTGGTTCGGGATCAACCGCATGGTCACCTTCACCTCCGCGCGGGGCGGAACCACGGTTTTCACGCCTGGTCCCGTGTATCCGCCGACCATGCCGTGTACTTCGAAGGTCGGCTGGCACCAGATTCGTTGTAACACCCCCTTGCGGTCCCGGGTCCGAAGCGATTTCAAACCATGGGCCTTCATCCACCGGTTGACGTTGAACCCCGAAGCAAGGAAACTTTTCAGCTCCTTCGCCGAGACCTTCACCACGTCCCGGTAAAAGCCGGGGATTTTGACCTTGCCACTCCGCGCGTCGTAACACTCGCTGATGAGCTGGCAGAGCTCGCCGATGGGATTACGGGCAGCGCCTCCCGTCAAACCCGAATGGGCATCCTTCTCCCCCGTCTCCAGAATGAGGCGCGCCCCCTGCAATCCTCGCAGGCCGTAGGGAATGGCAGGCTTCTCCCGGGAAATCCAGATCGTGTCGGAGACCAGCACCGAGTCGGTCTGGAGATCGTTGAGCCTGTTCAGCACAAAGTGCTCGAAATTGGGACTCCCGATCTCCTCCTCGAGCTCCCAAATGAAGCGAATGTTCAGCGGGATGCCCTGTTCCCTGGCGTAGCGGGCCGCCAGCAGGACGGCCAGGGCCGGCCCCTTGTCATCCGTCGTCCCCCGGCCCAGATATCGCCCGTCCTCGCGACCGAAGACAAAGGGCTCTCGCCTCCACTCGGGCTCCTGGGCCGGCTGCACGTCCATGTGGTTGTACACGATGACGGTAGGAAAGCGGCTGTCAGCCTCCAGTTTGCCGAAAACCACAGGGTTGCCCGGGGTCTCCACGCGCTCGGCGCTTGCCCCTATTCTCTTGAGGCATTCCACGGCCACGTCCGCACCTCGCTGGATGTCTCCCTTCCGTTCCGGGTCCATGCTGACGGTGGGCACCTCCACCAAGCCAGCCAGCAGCTCCTCAAATTCCGGTCGAACGCCAGCGATGTAGGTCTCGAGCTTGTCGTAGAGCTTGGAATCGGTGGGCATCTGCATTTCCTCCTGGCACTATCATACTGAAATTCATAAGATTCGCACCACTGATCGGACTTGATCCAGCCACAGGCCCGGTGCCAGAATGAAGCATCCTACGAGGAAAAACCATGAAGCATTCGCCGGGTTTCTTGAAATTGGTGGAAGACGCCAAGACGCGCATCCGGGAGGTCAGTACCCGGGAAGTCAAACAGAAGCTGGACCGAAGAGAAAGGTTTCATTTCATCGACGTCCGCGAGGACCACGAGTGGGCGAAGAGCAGGGCGGCGGGCGCCGAGCATCTGGGGCGAGGAATCCTCGAGCGAGATATCGAGTCGCGCATCCCCGACCACGACGCCGAGATCGTGCTTTACTGCGGAGGAGGGTTCCGCTCGGCGCTGGCGGCCGATAACCTGCAGCGCATGGGATATCGCAACGTGTACTCCATGGCCGGCGGATATCGGGAATGGGCGGAGAGCGGGTATCCCACCGACCACGACTGACGCACACAGCGAGCCTCGCGTTACCCCTCGCTGGCGAAACGGAGAGGCGAGAAGGGTCCGAGCAACTCCGGCTGATGCCCAGACTGTACGTACTCCAGCAACAGGTCAGCCGTGACCGGCGCCAGGAGGATCCCGCCCCGGAAATGGCCGGTGGCCAACAGGAGGTTGGCGGGTTCGGCAGGGCCGAGGATGGGGAGGCCGTCTCTCGAGCAGGGTCGTAGCCCTGACCATGCTCCCAGAAAGGCCCGCTCCTTCAGGGCTGGCGCCATGGTCAGGGCGGCTTTGAGGATCCCCTGCAGCCCCTCCGCGGTGTTCTTCTTCTCGTAGCCCGCGTGTTCCACAGTAGCGCCCGCCGAAATCTTCCCGCCGGGACGGGAGACCAGGTAGGTTTTCTTCCCGTGCACGATGTGCCGAAAGGTGGGCTGGAGTCCGTCGTCCAGCTCGATGTATTGGCCACGGACTGGGATCACCGGCGCGAAGCGTGCGGGCATGCCGTCCACGCTGGCCGCCCAGCAGCCTGCCGCATTGACCACGTACGCAGCGCCCAGTTCCTGGTCCCCTGTTCGGACTCCCACCAGCCGGCTCCCTTCCCATCGCAGGGTGACAGCCCCACAGTGGGTCCGAACCTCGGCGCCCCGGCGCCGCGCTGCTTGCCCGAGGCCCTCCGTGAGCTGTCCGTTCTCGACCCACATGTGGTCAGGATAGAAAAGGGCCTGGCGCACACCTGGGGAGATCGCCGGCTCCATCTGGAGCAGCTCCCTTCGTTCCAGTCTCTCCACCCGGATTCCCAAAGCCTTCTCTCGCCGCAGGCCCTCGTCCAACTGGCTTTGCTTTTCATCGCTGAACGCCAGCTCCAGGAGCCCCTCCTTCTTGTATGGCACCCGCACCCCATCTTCCCCCAGCTCTGCTTCCCAGTCCCGGTGGGCCTGAAGGCCAGCCTGGCAAAGACGGAAAAAAGAGTCTTGTGTGCTGGTGCCTCCGCGGGGCGCCAGGACGCCCAACGCGGCTCTGGAGGCCTCCGCCCCCAAGTCGCCCCGCTCCAACAGGACCACCTCCAGCTTCGCCCGAGAGAAACGGTAGGCGATGGCACATCCCACAATCCCGCCACCGATCACAACGACGTCGGCCGTCATGGGTCGGATGCTAACCGAACGTGGCCAGCGACGCAACTGCTGGCTTCCTCATCTTTTCCGTGTAGAATAGTCGTTGGGAGAGGGCACGGCATGCCAGAAAAAGCCGGAAGGCCGCGTAACATCCAGCCTTGGAAACTGCCCGGAAAGCCCGGGCCTACGCGATCCACGCAGACCCAAGCGCCCAGCCCTCTGCAAAGCCCCGACACCCGCAGCCGCCTCCTCACAGGCGGCCGCGAGGGCTCCGAACGACCCGTCAGATTGGTGTGTTATTTTGTTCCGTATAAGAACCAAGATGCAAAGCGCTGTTGAGCCTGCATGGGATTGATGAGGAGGAATTTACCCACAGCTCTCTCATGATTCCCTTGGGGGCTTATACGGAAGAAACCGCACTGTCAAAGGTCTTATGCGGAACAACCTAATCAATAGATGGCGCGGACGCTTCGCGCCGGCCATCAAGCGGCTGCAGCGGACGGTCCACGCGAGCCAGCTCGCGTGTCCGCCCGCCCCTGATCCGCAGCTCCGTTAGGCAGTCACGGATCTCGCCTGGATGGTCTTCACTGTGAGGGCTGTCACAGCTGAGTCGGAGGCAGAAAGGGTTCCACGCAAAGGAGGCCGGAATGAAAGAGCAAAAAGAAAAAAAGAAAGAACCATTTTTGCCGGTGCCGTACTTGTTTCCAGCGTTTTGCGCTGTCGAACCGCAACGCCGGGACCTCGCGGAGTTGTCGCTGCTCGACTTTGTGGCGATCCTCGGAGGCACCGCAGCAGCTCTATTGCAGGACACGCAACCTCCCGCGCCTGCTGGAGGACTTCCCACGAAGGTGGTGCCAGTAGATCGGGATGGGGACGGGAGAACGGACCAAAAGACGACCTATGAAGACAGAAATAACGACGGAAGGTACGATCGGATCAGCGTCGAGTTCGACGACGACGGGGACGGCAGGTTCGAGAGGAAGATCACAGGTCAAGACACAAACCGAGATGGGCGTCCGGACAAGGTCGTGGCTGAGCTCGATCTCGACGGCGACGGGAACATCGAGATGAGAGTGACCGACGAGGATACCGACGGCGATGGAGTCCTCGACAGACGGACCACCGAATTGGACAATGACGATGACGGAACAATCGACCAAACTATTATACAGCAGGGTTTTTGACGCCGCGTTCATGCACGTACGAGCGTCGTGAAGATTACCCGCATCCGGACCTACAGGTAGAGGTTTGCCAAATGCGTGATATGGCAGCGTGGTCCGAACCGGCTGGAACTAGCGGGCATCACCGCCGCCACGCTCGCAATCGCGTGACCGACCATATTGTTTGCGTGCGTGATGCTGCCTGACAGGCCGATGAACCCGGCGGCCGCAGACGTGACCATAAGCAGCGGCGGGTTATCGCCAAGCCGTTAGGCAGGGTCGCACTCGGGAAAGCGCTGCTTCTGTTGGAACTTGAAACGGCGGTAAATTGATGTAGTGCCGGCGCTACTCAGGGTCCGGGGGTACCGATTTTTTTTCTTCAGCATGGAGGGGCGCGAGCCGCCTCACAGTCATGTGGCCTATGCTGGCCGGTATGCGAAGTTCTGAGTACTTTCGTCGAACGGACTGAAACTCTGGCCGTCGATGCTTTCTGCATGGCCGACACGCTGACCGTGGTCCTGACCGATGGTCGGGCGATCTCCGCTCCCCTTGCTTGGTTTCCCCGGCTTCTCGAAGCCACTCCGAAGCAAAGGGCTGAGTGGGAGCTGATCGGACGGGGGTATCGGCATTCACTGGGAGGCCATCGACGAAGACATCTCGGTTGCCAGTCTCCTGCACCCCGAGAATTTCATGACCCTGCCTAAGCGAATGGAGCCGACGCGCGATGAAATCCTGACGCGCGCGGCTCATTTGGAACGTTAGGCGGCGGAGAAACTGTCATGTCCTTTGCAAGACGATCTTGCTCATTCGTCCTGCTCGTGTCCGGTGTACTCGGCTGCCCGCGGGTCGAATCGGTGATGCCAGTGGACGATTCAGCTATGACGGCCGTTCCGTCAGCTTTCAACGGCTCGAAGGCCGGAGACCATCGTGAGGTCGCCGGCATCCAGCTTTGCTGGTGCCCGCCCGGCAAGTTCATGATGGGCAGCCCGCGCAGTGAGCCGGAGAGGCGGCCCGGTGAAGACCAGGTCGAGGTGACGCTGACCACGGGCTTTTGGATGGGCAAGTACGAGGCGACGCAGGGACAGTGGAAACAGGTCATGGGAAAGCTGCCGGGCGAGCTAACGGCGGAGTTGCCCGAGGGGGATGACTTTCCCGTGGGCAACGTCAACTTTGCCGAGGTGGAGGCGTTCTGCCAGAAGCTCACCGAACTAGGCCGCCGGTCCGGCGACCTCCCGAGGGATTGGGAGTTCCGGCTACCCACGGAGGCACAATGGGAATACGCGTGCCGGGCCGGGACGACCACGGCCACGTCGTTCGGCGACAAGCTCAGCAGCAAGCACGCGAACTTCAAAGGAAAGCCGTACAACGGCGCCGAGCAGGGGCCATCGCTCAATCGGGCCGCAAGAGTCGGTAGTTGCCCCGCCAATGCCTGGGGGTTCCACGACATGCACGGCAACATCTTTGAGTGGTGCCGAAATTGGCATCATGCGAAGCTACCAGGGGGCGTCGATCCCGACTTGTACTCGATACGGTCCACGGCATTATTGAATCGAACCGGCAGCGCGTCGCGTGTGCGCCGGGGCGGGTGCTGGGCTGACGAGGGCTGGGCTTGCCGGTTCGCTTTTCGATTGCGGTTCGAGCCTGAGCGGCGTTACGACCACATCGGCTTTCGGGTCGTTGTTGCACAAACGGAAAGACAAGAGACAAGATGAACGAGCCGCCTTCTATGCGGTCGGCCTCCGTCAAGCCCCTTCTTTTCTTGGATGCTCCCTTCCCGTTTTTGGCCTGGTAGCTCGTCTCTGAGTTCGGGCATGGATGCCTCGAACGACCTTCTATCCGTGCCGGATCACGACGTCGACCGGCCACCCAATGCTTTATTCGCCCTGGGGCGAAATTTGCGAGCTCTGTTGGGAACGGCCCCATCTAACGAGCGGTGCCCCGTGGACAAC
>JACQTF010000234.1 GCA_016210925.1 Acidobacteriota bacterium
GGGCCTATCCTGCAAGGACTGGACCGGCCGGCCAACGACCTGTCCCGGGGTTGCAGCGTGGAGGATATTGTCAATGTAGCGGCCATTACCGCCCTCCAGGCGGCCCATGCCAGTCCGGCCTCCGTGGCGGGTTCTGCCTAGCGCCAAGCCACAACCATGGCAAAGATCGTCAACATCCGGGCGCGGGAGATCCTGGATTCCCGCGGCAATCCCACTGTGGAGGCGGAAGTGTATTTGGAAGATGGGACCTGGGCTCGAGCCTCGGTGCCATCCGGCGCCTCCACGGGCAAGCACGAGGCCCTCGAGCTGCGGGATGGTGACGCGAGGCGTTATGGGGGCGCCGGGGTCCGCCGGGCAGTGGAACACGTGAACGGAACGATCGCGCCGGAACTGGAGGGTTTCGACGCCAGCCGGCAAGCCGACCTGGATCAGGCCCTCCTGAGCCTGGACGGCACCCCCAACAAGGCCAAACTGGGGGCTAACGCTGTGCTGGCCGTCTCCCTGGCTGCCTGCCGGGCCGCCGCCGCCAGCCAGGGGCTCCCTCTCTATCGCCACCTGGGCGGTCCCGGTGCCCGGCTCCTCCCCGTGCCCATGATGAACATCATCAACGGGGGCGCGCATGCGGACAACAACGTGGACCTGCAAGAATTCATGATCCTCCCCGCCCATGCCCCTTCGTTTTCCGAGGCTCTTCGAAAAGGGGCGGAAACTTTTCATGCCCTGAAAAAAGTGCTGAAAAAAAAGGGCTATCTCACCAATGTGGGGGACGAGGGAGGCTTTGCGCCCAGCTTGCGATCCAACGACGAGGCCGTGGAAGTGATTCTGGAGGCGATCCGGGTCGCTGGATACGAGCCCGGCCGGGACATTTTCCTGGCTCTGGATTCCGCCGCCAGTGAGTTCTTCGAAGGCGGCCGGTACGTCTTCAAGAAGTCCGATGGCTCGAGCCACACCTCGGACCAGATGATCGCGTTCTACGAGGCCTGGGTGAGCCGGTATCCCATCCTGTCCATCGAAGACGGCTTGGCGGAAGATGACTGGGAGGGATGGCGTGCCCTGACGGCCGCCCTGGGCGACCGCGTCCAGCTCGTAGGGGACGACTTGTTCGTCACCAGCACCCGACGCCTGCGGGAAGGGATCGACCGCGGGGTGGCCAATGCCATCCTCATCAAGCTGAACCAGGTCGGCACCGTTACCGAGACGTTGCAGGCCATCGAGATGGCCCGGGAGCACGGGTACGGCTTTGTCATCTCCCATCGCTCCGGCGAAACGGACGATTCATTCATCGCGGACCTGGCCGTCGCCGGCGGCGGTGGGCAGATCAAGACCGGGTCCGCCAGCCGCATGGACCGAATCGCCAAATACAACCAGTTGCTGCGCATCGAAGAGGAACTGGGGGAGGCCGCCCAGTTTCCGGGGATGGAGCTGTTCGCCCCGCACCTACCCAAAAATGATTGATCGATTTATGGCCAAAAGAACGGTAGGTGCGGGGTGAGTCCACAGCTGAGGAGACCCACGGTGCTGGTGGTGCTGGATGGGTGGGGTGTCAGGGCGCCAGGGGATGACAATGCCATCGCCCATGCCCGCACTCCTCACCTGCAAGAGATCTACGACCGGTACCCCGCCACCACGCTGGAGGCTTCCGGTGAACGGGTGGGGCTGCCAAAAGGCCAGATGGGCAACTCCGAGGTCGGACACCAGAACCTCGGAGCTGGCCGGGTGGTCTGGCAGGAAGTCACCCGCATCTACCAGCGGATCCGCAGCGGTGAGTTTTTCGAGAACGAAGCCTTGTTAAAGGCCCTGCAGCGGGGCAGGGAGCGAGCCGTTCACCTGATCGGCTTGGTCTCCGACGGGTGCGTCCATAGCCACCAAAACCACCTGTTCTCCCTCTTGGAGATGGCCCGGCGGCGGGGCGTGGAGGACGTGTGCGTCCACGCCATCACCGACGGCCGCGACACTCCACCCACCAGCGGCGCGGGCTTCATCCGGCATCTTCAGGAAAGGATCCGGGAGATCGGCGTGGGCAGGATCGCCACCGTCGTGGGTCGCTACTACGCCATGGACCGGGACAAGCGCTGGGATCGCACAACTCGCGCGTACCACGCCATGGTGGCGGGGGAAGGAAAAGCCCACGAGAACCCGGTGGAGGCGATCCGGGAATCCTACGCTCAGGATGTCACTGATGAATTCATCGAGCCGGTAGTGATCACCGAACGGGGGAAGGCCTGCCCTCGAATCCAGGACGGCGACGGTGTGATCTTCTTCAACTGGCGGGCGGACCGCATGCGGCAGATCGTCCGAGCCCTCGCCTTCGCGGATTTCCAGGAGTTCCACCGAAAGAGTTTCCCGGCGGTGACGGCCGTTTCCTTCACCGAGTACGACAAAGCCTTCCGCATCCCCTTCGCCTTCGAGCAGCCGTCCCACCGGAACATCCTGCCGGAGGTGCTGGCTCAGAGCGGGCTCCGGCAGCTTCGCATCGCCGAGACGGAGAAGTACGCTCACGTGACGTACTTCTTCAACTGTGGACGGGAGAATGAATTCCCCGGCGAGGAGCGAATCCTGATTCCTTCACCCAAGGTGGCCACTTATGACCTGAAGCCGGAAATGTCCGCTCTCCAGATCACTCGCCGCCTGTTGGACGAACTGGGGCGGGGGGAATTCGACTTCGTCCTGGTCAATTACGCCAACGCGGATATGGTGGGTCATACGGGAAAGCAGAAGGAGACAGTCATCGCGGTGGAGACCATCGATCTGTGCCTCGGCTGGCTGGACGAGAAGATCCGCGCCCTGAGCGGCCGGATGCTCGTCACCGGTGACCATGGGAACGCAGAACAAATGGTGGACGAGGAGACCGGGGAGCCCCACACGGCCCACACCACCAACCCGGTTCCCCTGATCGTCATTGACGAGTCGTTCCACGGCAGCCTCCGTTCCGGAGGCGCCCTCGAGAACGTGGCCCCCACCCTCCTGGAGCTGATGCGGATCGAAAAGCCGCTAGAGATGACTGCCGAGAGCTTGCTGCGTCCCAGGGCAACCGCCCTCTAGCGGCTTCCGTCTGGGCAGGCCTGTGGTCACCAAGAAGATCTCCATCGCCATGGTCACTTACAACGAAGCGGACCGGGTGGGGGACGCTCTGCGCAGCGTGGAATGGGCCGACGAGCGGGTGGTGGTGGACAGCTTCAGCAGCGACGGGACGCCGGAAGTCTGCCTCCGCTGGGGGGCACAGGTCCTGCAACGGGCCTGGAGCGGCTACGCCGACCAGAAGCAATTTGCCGTCGCTCAGACACGGCACGACTGGGTGCTGCTGTTGGATGCCGACGAGCGGGTGAGCCCCGAGCTCCGGGAGGAACTCCTGGCCTGGCGCGAAGGGCCGCCTGCAGACCAGGTGGGTTACTACGTGCCGCGCCGGACCTGTTTTCTCGGACGGTGGATCCGACATGCCTGGTGGCCCGACCACCAGCTCCGCCTCTTCCTGAAAACCAGCGCCCGTTGGGCTCCCCGGCGGGTCCATGAGTCGCTGCTCGTGACAGGTCCTGCGGGAGTCCTCCGGGGCCCCCTCCATCACCACACGTATCGGAACCTGGAAGAGTACGTGGCGCGCATGAACCGGTACGGGGAACTGGCGGCCCTGGACTATCAGGACGCAGGTCGGCGCTTCCGGTGGTGGGATCTCGTCCTGGCACCGCCCGCCACCTTTCTGAAATACTATGTCCTCAAGCAAGGCTTTCGGGACGGATATCCGGGCTTCATCCTGTCTGCCCTATCCGGCTTCTCCGCCTTCGTGAAGTACGCCAAGCTGCGTGAGTTGGAGCAAAGGGGAGGCGGCGTCCCTTCTCCTGAGGCCCCCGAAACCTCTCAAACGCCGCCATTGTGAAACCGGACCGATTGAATTATACTATCGCTCCTTGTCTGATCCCCTGTCGGCTGTCACATAGGTGAATTCATGAAGGGCATCATCCTCGCGGGCGGCCTCGGCACCCGCATGTATCCCCTCACGAAGGTCACCAACAAGCATTTGCTCCCCGTGTACGACCGGCCGATGATCTATTACCCCATCGAGATGCTGGTGGAGGCCGGCATCCGGGACATCCTTTTGGTCACCGGAGGAAATAACGCGGGGGATTTCCTTCGGCTGCTGGGCAATGGGAAGGAGTTCGGACTGGAGCACATCAACTACACCTACCAGCAAGGGGAGGGGGGAATCGCTGCGGCCCTGACGCTGGCCGAATTCTTTGCCGACAACCATTTGATGTGCGTGATCCTGGGAGACAACATCATCGAGGGCTCCATTACTGCCTACGTGCAAAACTTCGAGGCCCAGGGCAAAGGGGCCAAGATCCTGCTGAAAGAGGTGGAAGACCCCCAGCGCTTCGGCGTGGCGGAGCTGAACGGCCCCCGCATCGCCAGCATCGAGGAGAAACCGGCGGTGCCCAAATCCAGGTATGCAGTGACTGGGATCTACATGTACGACCCCTCGGTTTTTGATATAATCAGGACGCTTACTCCTTCCTCCCGCGGTGAACTGGAGATCACCGACGTGAACAACGCCTACATTGCCCGGGGAGAGATGACGTACGACCTACTGGAGGGATGGTGGACGGACGCGGGAACGTTCGAGTCGCTTCAGAAAGCGACCAACTTGGTGGCGGAACGACGCCTGCGGAAAGCAGCTCGGGCCTGATCCATCAAGTGCGCATCAAAAAGCTGAGGATCATCCCCGACGAGCGCGGGCGCCTCATGGAGATTCTACGGGCGGACGACGAGATCTTCCTCAAGTTTGGCCAGGTGTACCTGACCACCGCTTACCCGGGCGTCGTGAAGGGATGGCACTACCACAAGAAGCAGGTGGACAACTTCATCGCCCTCAGCGGGATGATGAAGGTGGTGCTGTACGACGCACGCCAGGGCTCTCCCACCCACGGCCGCATCAACGAGTTTTTCATCGGGGATCACAACCCCTTGCTGGTGCAAATCCCCACCTATGTGTATCACGGGTTCAAATGCATCGGCGACCGGGAAGCGCTCCTGCTGAATTGCCCCACGGAAGCTTACCACTACGCGGAACCGGACGAGTACCGCGTGGATCCCCACGCCAACGAGATCCCCTACGACTGGAGTCGAAAGGATGGATAGGTGGTGAGGATCCTGGTCACCGGCGGTGCTGGATTCATCGGCTCCAACTTCGTCCGCTACTTCCTTTCCCGCCATCCGGATGGTTTCGTCGTCAACCTGGACAAACTGACCTACGCAGGCAACCTGGAGAACCTGGCAGACCTGGAGAAAGATCCGCGGCACGAATTCCTCCAGGGAGACATCTGCGATGCCGGCCTGGTGAAGGGGCTGGCTGCCCGGGTGGAGGCCATCATCAACTTTGCCGCCGAGTCCCACGTGGACCGGAGCATCCTGGACGCCTCGAGTTTTCTCGCGACCAACATTGACGGGACGCGGGTCCTCCTGGAAGCGAGCCGGCAACACAAGGTTCACCGCTTCATCCAGATCTCCACCGACGAGGTGTACGGTAGTCTGTCCGCCGGTGCCTTCCACGAGGCCAGCCCCCTGGCGCCCAGCAGCCCCTACGCCGCCAGCAAGGCGGCCGCAGACCTGTTCGTGAGGGCCTACCACCACACCTACGGGGTGCCCGGCATCATCACCCGTTGCACCAACAACTATGGACCCTACCAGTTTCCGGAGAAGCTGATTCCGCTCTTCATCTCCAATGCTCTGGAGCACAAACCGCTGCCCCTTTATGGAGACGGCCTGCAACTCCGGGACTGGATCCACGTGGAAGATCACTGCGCCGCCATCGACCGGGTGCTGCACGGGGGGCGGCCCGGGGAGACTTACAACGTCGGAGCTCGGAACGAGCGTCGGAACCTGGATCTCGCGCGCGCCCTCTTGAAGATCCTGGGCCGGCCCGACTCGTTGATCCAGTTGGTGACGGACCGGCCGGGCCACGATCGCCGTTACGCCATCGATCCAACCAAGATCGAGAGAGAGCTGGGTTGGCGTCCCCGGGTAAGTTGGGAAGAGGGAATGCACCAGACCGTCCAGTGGTACCTGGGGCATCGGGACTGGTTGGATCGGGTTCGAAGCGGAGCGTACCGCACGTACTATCGGGCCATGTATGAGGAGCGCGACGACACCTTGAGCAACCTGACTTCGGCGAGCTCAGTCGAGCCGAATCGCGAGCGCGTATGACCCCGCACCTACTGAAAATAAGATCGATTTCTAGCCAAGGGAAAGGGTAGGTGCGGGGTGAAAATCCTGATCACCGGTGCCGCCGGGATGCTGGCCCACGCCCTGTACGAGCGGCTCCGAGACCGTCACGACGTGACGCCTCTCACCTACCGGCAGTGGGATGTCACCGATTACCGCCAATCCGTCGCTCTGGTCGCCAGCCTGAAACCGGACCTCGTGATCCACGCCGCAGGCTTCACCGACGTGGACGGCTGCCAGCAGGAGGCCGAGCGGGCTTACGCCGTCAATGCCCTGGGCACCCGCAACGTGGCCCTCGCTTGCCAGCAGTGGGAGGTCGCGCTCCTCTACGTGAGCACGGACTACGTTTTCGACGGACGCAAGAAGGAGCCCTATCACGAATTCGACATGCCCAACCCCCTGAGCACGTATGCCCGCTCCAAGCTGGCCGGCGAGGAATACGTCCGGACCCTGGTGCGTCGCTTTTTCGTGGTTCGTTCCTCCCGCCTGTTCGGTCCCGGTGGCGAAAACTTCCCCACGAAATTCCTCAAGGCGGCAGAGAAAAGTGGCCGCCTCCGGATGGTGGCCGACCAGGTCAGCTCCCCCACCTACACCCCGGACCTGGCCCGCAAAATCGGGGAACTGATCGAAGAGGAACGCTACGGGCTGTATCACATCAGCAACTCGGGCGGCTGTTCCTGGTACGAGTACGGACTCAAGATCCTCGAACTGACCCGCCGGGAAGACCTCCAGCTCATCCCCGTTGTCAGCGCCGACTATCCAACGCCTGCCCCCCGCCCGCCCTACTCCGTCCTGCGCAACCTCGTCCTGGAATTGGAAGGGCAGGAGCCGCTCCGGCCCTGGCACGAGGCCCTGCAGGAATATCTGGCGGAAGCGGTTCTGACTTCGGCGAGCTCAGTCGAGCCGAAGCGACCCTAAATTCGCGCTATGATGGAAGAGCGGAAGTTGGTGGCTAACAATCGCAAAGCCTATCACGACTATGAGATCCTGGAGAGGTACGAGGCGGGGATGGCTCTGACCGGGGCCGAAGTCAAGTCCATCCGGGAAGGGAAGATCCAACTGAGGGATGGGTACGCTCTCATCCGCAAGGGCGAGGCTTTCTTGATGAACTGTCACATCAGCCCTTATTCCCACGAGGGCGACGCCGGTCACGACGCCACCCGGAGCCGCAAACTTCTGCTCCACAAGCACCAGATCAAGCGCTTGATGGGAAAGACCGCCGAAAAAGGATTGACCCTGATCCCGCTGTCGGTCTATTTCCTCCGCGGCAAGGCCAAGGTCGAGCTGGGACTCGGCCGCGGCCGGAAGACAGTGGACCGGCGGGAGGCGAAAAGGAAAAAAGCGGTGGAAAGGGAAATCCGGACTGCCATTAAAAGGGGTAGGGCATCATGAAGCTGGAGGTCCTGAAGAAACAGTTCGACCAGGTAGAAGGGGACGCCCTGGTGGTGCCCATGTTCGAAGGGGAGAGCTGTGAGCAGGGGTTGTTGAGGGAAGTGGACGGGGGGTGCGAGGGCTTGCTCAGCCACGTGCTGGAAGCGGAGGATGTGCGCGGGAAGCTTCACGAGCGGGCGGTGCTCTTCCGTCCTCGGAAGCTGAAAGTGCAGCGGCTCCTGGTGGTGGGAGCCGGAAAACGAAAGGACTTCAACCTGGAACGGGCTTCCCAAATCGCTGGAACCGCCGTCCGGTCCCTGTGCAAGCCCAGGGCGGCGTCTCTCTTCTTTTACTGCCGGCCGGAGTTCGATCAGGCCGCTCTGGGCCAGAAGTTCGCCGAGGGAGCCTGCCTGGCGCTTTTCGATCCCAATGCTTACAAGACCGAGGACAAGAAGGATAAGAGCTGGGAGCGCTTTGTCCTCACGGCTCCCCACTTGATGCATCCGGAGCTCTGGCAGCAAGCCTTGGATCGGGGCGGGATCGTCGGGAGGACCGGCAACTTCGTTCGGACCCTGGTGAACGAGCCCGCCAATCGGCTCACACCCACTTTGCTGGCCGACCAGGCCAAGGAGATGGCGGAAAGATATGGTCTCCGGTGCGAGGTGCTGGAGGAACACCAGATGAGGGAAAAGGGGATGAACGCCATCCTGGCCGTGGGCCAGGGCAGCGATAACCCCCCGAAACTCATCGTGCTTCGCTACGATCCCCCCGACGCCTCGGATTCCACGCCCGTCCTGGCCCTGGTGGGGAAAGGGGTCACCTTTGACAGCGGCGGGATTTCCATCAAGCCCGCCCATCGTATGGACGAGATGAAGACGGACATGGCGGGCGGAGCCACGGTCATCGGCGCCCTCCTGGTGGCCGCCCAGTGGAAGGCGACCATCCGCGTCCTGGGGGTGGTCCCCGCGGTGGAGAACCTTCCCAGCGGGCACGCCCAACGACCGGGGGATGTGATCCGTTCCTTCAGTGGAAAGACCATCGAGGTCATTAACACCGATGCGGAGGGGAGGCTGATCCTTGCGGATGGCCTGGCATACGCGAAGGAATTGGGCGCCCAGTCCATCGTGGACATCGCCACCTTGACCGGTGCTTGCGTCGTGGCCCTCGGCCGCTTGAATGCCGGCCTCATGGGCTCGAACCAGCAGCTCGTGGACAGGATCCTGGCGGCCTCGCGCCAGGCCGGAGAGCGCATGTGGCAACTCCCCATGGACGACGAGTACAAAAAGCAGCTCCGGAGCGAGATCGCGGACCTGAAGAACACTGGGGGTCGCGACGCCGGCGCCATCACCGCCGCCAAGTTCATGCAGGAGTTCGTGGGCAATGTCCCTTGGGCCCACATCGACATCGCGGGAGTGGACTGGGCTGAGGAATCGGAACCCTACCTCTCGAAAGGTCCCACAGGATACGGCCTGCGCACCCTCGCGGAGCTCATCCAGGGATTCTAAGCCGCGGTCCCCGTTGGCATGAAACCATGGAAGGGCAATGGACCTGGGGCCGGGAATTCCAGCACCTGGAACCCAAGCGACAAGAGTATCGAAACTTCCGGGCCCGATGCACCGACCCGGATGCTTTCCACACGCTGTTCGATTCCGAGCTGATCCATCTGGACTTGCTCCTGGAAGGTGTCGCCGCGCCCCGCCCCGAAATTTTGAGTTTGCTCCGCCACGAGCCGAGTGCTCTCCCCGTCCAGGTCGCGCGCCAGGT
Source organism: Acidobacteriota bacterium (assembly GCA_016210925.1). Taxonomy (GTDB): domain Bacteria; phylum Acidobacteriota; class UBA6911; order JACQTF01; family JACQTF01; genus JACQTF01. The sequence goes on from JACQTF010000234.1 coordinate 9,349, forward strand.
GGAAAACTACCGTTCAGGACTGGACCTGGTGCGCTCCATCGCCCCGGAGCCCTTCGCTCTCTCCTGGCCCGAATTCCTCCAGAACCTCCACGGTCGAATCGCTGCGGGCCTGGATGCCCGTGCCGGCCATTTCCGCCAGGAGATCCTGGCTCCCCTCGCCCCTGCCCATGAGCCGGTGGAGCCTGGCAGCGTTTCCCGTGCCATCGAAAACATGGCCCTGTGGGTCTCGGCTCCCAGTTTCACGGATCTGCATCCCGTTCAGCGGATGACCCTGATTTTTGCCCGCCTGTTCGAGATCGCCCCGTTTTCCACCCACAACTTGCAAACCGTGAAGCTGGGTGCCTCCCTGTACCTCTTCCACGAAGGTTTTCCAGCCCCTTTGCTCGGCCCGGAGCACCATGAGCTCTTTTTCCAGGCGCTCAACCGCGCCTTCCAGTTTGTGACCCAGGACCTGGTGTCGCTGTTTACCCAAGCCGTGGAGCGCGGCCTGGACCAGTCCATCGCCATTCTCAAACAAGAAAACCTAAAACTCTAAAACCTAAAATCTAAAACCAAGAAAACTCAAAACCCGAAAAGAAGGAGTTCCGGAGACGCTCATCGACGCGCCTGCCTCTCAGCTCCATGGTTTTGAGTTTTAGGTTTTGGGTTTCAGGTTTTCTTCGTGGATTCTGCCAGTTGGCGAATCAACCGCATCGCGGCCATCATGCTGGAAGGGTCCGCTTTCCCACGGCCGGCGATATCGAAGGCCGTCCCGTGGTCCACGGACGTCCGCAGGAAAGGCAGGCCCAGGGTCAGGTTGACCGCGGCACCCTGGGCGAGAAGCTTCACCGGAATAAGGCCCTGGTCGTGGTAGCAGGCGACCACCACGTCGAACTCGCCCCGGGCCGCGCGCAGAAAAATTGTATCTGGAGGGAAAGGACCTTCCGCGCGGATGCGACGGCGCCGGCAGGCGCGGATGGCAGGCTCCAGCACCGCTGTCTCCTCCCGTCCCAGAAGACCACCCTCCCCCGCGTGGGGGTTGAGGCCCGCGACGGCGATTCGAGGACGGGGAAAACCCAGGCGAGCAAATTCCCGATGGATGAGCTCCAGCATCGCCTCCACCCGAGGGCGCCGCAGCTGGGCGATGGCTCCCCTGAGAGAGAGGTGCGTCGTCAGCAGGACCACCCGGAGCCTGTCTGCAAAAAACGCCATGGCCACCTGTCGTCGGCGGGTGAGCGCGGCCAAAAATTCCGTATGGCCAGGAAAGGGATAGCCCGCACGCTGGAAAGCTTGTTTGTGGAGGGGTCCCGTTACCATTCCATCCGCCCGGCCGGCCAGCAGGAGGGCGACAGCCTTTTCAATCCATTGGCCGGCAGCCTTGCCACACCTTTTGTCCACCCGCCCGGGCCGCACTGACCATCGGACATTGGCTTGATCCAAGACGAGCAAGGTTCCAGGAGACGAGACCCAGTCCGCGTCGGAACAAGGGCGGAGCGGGAAGGGAAGCCCTTGGGATCGGGACACCTCCCGAAGGAAGGTCGCGTCCGCCACTACGATCCAGCGACAGTCCCTCGAAAGTCCCTCGTCGGCCAGAGCTTTGAGGGTGACCTCGGGACCGATGCCCGCCGGATCGCCGGGGGTAATCAAGAACGTAAAAGAGGCACGTGGCTCTTTTCGGGCAGGAGCCATGGAGGGAGGGGGGCGGAGCGTTTAGCCTTGTTCTTTTTCCTCGTTCTCCTTGTACATGTATTTGATGTTGTGTTTCAGAACCAGCAAGTTCGCCGCGTTATCCCGGTTCACCTTGATGCAGTGCTTGTCGTACCACTCAATGACCCCATGAATTTCTTCTCCGTCGGTCAGCTTGATCACCATAGGAGTCTTGGCGGACATCTGTTTCAGATAGTAGTAGTTTTCCGCATTGGTCTGCTCGGGAGGAACTTTCTTGCGCGGCGCTGTCCCGTATTTGGACGGTACTTGATCCCGAATTTCCGCGAGCGTGGGGCGAATGAGCTTCCGATTAACCATGAAACCTCCTTGCGGTGTGCAACCCCCAAAAAAATTCAGCCCTGGCCGAACTTATCTTCCACTCGGTGTTGAAGGAAAGGGAAGAATTCGGACGTCCACCCTGATAACGAATATCTTACACTGAGACGACACGGGTGCACAAGCCCTCCTTCGAAAATTTTTTCCGCCCACAGAGGCCCGAAAAATTCCACGTCGTTGGGCCGATGGGACTACCTTACACTGTCTCTTCCCGGCGCTGGGCCACAAGCGCCCGAAGGCTGCAGCCATTCCAGGAACAGACGTTCCAACACCAGGGAACGGTTGGCATGCCTCTCGATGGCTCGCTGGGCGTGGTGAGCTTCCTGCAACGCCCGCTGCCAGAGCCCGGCATCTCCTCGCACAGCCAGCGGCCTCAGTGCCTCCAACCCACGACGGTGCAAGACCCGCTCCGGCCGATCGTAGCTCAGCACCAGCAAATCCCGGAGGACGGTCTGAAGCACCACCAGCCAGCGCCCAGCACTCTCCCGGTCCCGACCGAAATGCTCGGCCACGTAAAGCAGGTGGGGAAGATCCTCCTTCAGAAAAATCGCCTGCAGAACCTCCAGCGCCTCCTGAAAAAGCTCGCTCTCCTGGTCCCAGTCCGTCTGGAGGGCACGTGCCAAATTACCGTGTGACAGTCGGGCCCGCGTCTCAGCTTCGGCGTGGGGCAGATGGGACTGGGCACTCAAGTAGTTTGCGATGATCGCAGTGGAGAGATGGGAGAACTGGAAAATCTGACACCGCGATCGAAGGGTACTGAGCAGTGCCAGCAGGCTGGAGGTGATCAAAATCAGACGGGACGTGGAAGGGGGCTCCTCCAAGGTCTTCAACATGCAATTGGAAGCTTCTTCATTGAGCCGCTCCGCCTGATCCAGGATGAAAATACTTTCCTTCCCCTCCAGGGGGCGGAAAAAAACTTCCCGACTCAGCTCTTGAATCTGCCCGATCTTGATTTGGGTCCCGTCCGGGACGATGACCCTGCAATCGGGATGCAGCCCGGACTCGATCCGCGCGCAGGCAGTGCATGAGTCGCACGGTTCCCCCTCCAGGGGACGAAGGCACAGGATGAGCTTTGCCAGTTCCAGGGCGGCCCTCTTTTTGCCGATCCCCTCCGAGCCGGCAAAGATCAGCGCATGGGCCAGCCGCCCGTGGGAGTGGCTGGCTCGAAGAGCCCGCAGGACGTCCTCGTTGCCCAGAATTTGTCGAAAGGCCATCGGTCTACGAGAAGTGTGCCTCCACCACCCGGACGACCTTGCTGTGGACTTCTTCCGCCGAACCTGCTCCCTCAATGAGCTTGACCCGCCCGGGATACCGGCGGCTGAGCTTGCGGTAGCCGTCGCTCACCCTGCGGTGAAATTCAAGATCCTCGGCCTCAAAGCGCCCGGCCGCGTCCATTCCTATCGCACTGTTCCGACTGCGGGCCCGCTGGAGCGCCCGCTCCGGGGGCAGATCCACCACCACCGTCAGGTCCGGGTCGCGGAAACCCAGCACCCTCCACAACTCCTCAATGAAGCTCAGCTCGATTCCCCGCCCGTAACCCTGGTACGCGACCGTGGCATCGTGGTAACGATCTGCCAGGACGCAGAGCCCGCTCTTCAGGCTCGGCTCAATCACCTCCCGGAGGTGCTGGTAACGGTCCGCCAGGTAGAGCAAGAGCTCGGCGACAGGAGCCCGTTCCGGGCCATGCTGGTCCAAGAGGATCTTGCGGACCTCCCTTCCAAAAGCCGTGCCACCCGGCTCCCGAGTCAGCACGAACGGCACCGCCTGCCGGGTCAGATACTCCTGAAACAGCTGCACCTGGGTAGTCTTGCCCGAGCCTTCAATTCCTTCGAAGGTGAGGAATTTTCCGGAGAGCTTTTCCGCGAGGCTCAAGGAGAACCTATGCACACCTCTGTGTTGAGACTCAGAGTTGGGATTATAGCGAATCCGTTGAGGGCTGTAAATGAAGGGCCGTACAATAGAAGCAGCATGGTCGATCTCTCGGACAATTTGAAACGAATTCGCGCGCGGATGGCGGAGGCAGCCCTTCGTTCGGGGAGATCTCCCGACTCGGTCGTCCTGGTGGCGGTGACCAAGCAGGTTTCCGTGGATCGAATCCGCCAGGCCATCGACGCAGGCATCCGCATTTTCGGAGAGAACAAGATCCAGGAGGCGGAACCCAAAATTGCCCAGATCCCGGCCGGAGGGGAGGTCGAGTGGCATTTCATTGGGCACCTGCAAACCAACAAGGCAATGAAGGCGGTGGCGTTGTGCCAAATGATCCAGTCCGTGGACAGCCGGAAACTGGCCGAGAGGCTCCACCTGCATGCCCAGCGGATGGGGAAGGTCATTCCCGTCCTCGTCCAGGTGCACTTGGGGGATGAAGCTACCAAGTTCGGCGCCGCGCCGGAGGAAGTCCCGTGCCTGGTCCGCGCCATCTGCTCCCTGACCCACCTGAGGTGCGCCGGGCTGATGACCCTCCCGCCGCATCGGGACGATCCGGAAGCGATGCGCCCCTTCTTCGCTCGACTGCGCCATCTCCGCGACAAGCTCCAGTCCTTGCGCCTTCCGGGCACACCCGTCCAGGAGCTGTCCATGGGAATGAGCCATGATTTCGAGGTCGCCATCCAGGAGGGAGCTACCATGGTCCGTATAGGGACAGCTCTCTTTGGCCCCCGTTCATGAAACTGCACGCTACGGTCCAGGGAAACGCAGTCATCTTCCCCGTGCAGGTCCAGCCACGGGCTTCAAAGAGCCAGATCTTGGGAATTTCGAACGGAGTCCTTCGGATTCGCGTGGCGGCTCCCCCTGTGGGCGGCAAAGCCAATGAGGAAGCGGTGCGCCTGCTCAGCAAAGTCCTTTGGGTCCCAAGAGGCAGGATCGCGTTGGTTCGCGGTCAGAGGTCCAGGCACAAAGCCGTGCAAATTGTGGGAATCACCCGTGAGGAACTGGAGCTGAGTTTTCAACAGGCTGTGGATCTTACTGTGGGAAATCCTGTGTAAAAGCTGTGGGTGGATCGCACCACGTGCGGGACCGGACAGCCAGGAACTGCGGAAAGCCATTCTGACGGGGCCTGCCGGAGCGTATTACTTCTTCCTGAAGAGATCGTCCCAGGCCTTCCGCGGCTGATCCGGGGAGGTTACCCTCCTGCCTCCGACGGCATGGCCTCATTTTACCCCGAATAGGGACCAGTCGTAGGTCACACCGAGCGCGAAACCGGAGTTCGGTTCCTGGTCCTCGTATCCCACGATCCCCGCAAAGTCCCAGCGCAGGCCGGCCGCTCTGAATTGAGCTCCGAA
>JACQTF010000005.1 GCA_016210925.1 Acidobacteriota bacterium
GGAGTTGCCGGGACATCAAATGCCGGGAAATGAGTAGCCTGTCCCCATTTTTCCTTCCGCTCGCGGCTCCGATGTTCGGGCCCTTGCACGTCTCCTGCGCCCCGTGTTACTGAGGCATTACAGAGTGCCCGCTATTCCCCGTAGCCGGACCACGCGGGCGCCGAGTTGGACCCGGTCTGGGTAATGGCGTGCTGCTCGCTACCATCGGCCAGCATCAAGTAGATCTGGTAGCTTCCATTCCGATTGGACTGGAACGCCAGGTGACGACCGTCCGGAGCCCAGGACGGGTTCTCGTTGCTGCCTTCATGGGACGTCAGCTGAAAGATCTTCAGGGAAGCGACGTCCACCAGGTAAATATCAAAGTGGCCCTGTCGGGGGGGACGCCAAGCGAACGCCACGAAGCGCCCGTCCGGCGACCAGTCAGGGGAGTCGGCGTAGCCCCCTTCCGAGACCAGGCGCCGAAGATTGGCGCCATCTCCGTCGATGGAATAGATCTGCGGCGATCCGCTCCGATCCGACACGAAACCAATCTGCCGCCCTGTGGGGGACCAGGTGGGCCCGGTGTCCACGCCGGAACCCGAGGTGAGCCAGCGTCGCTCGGTACCATCCATGCGAGCCACGGAGAGATTCGGGTAGCCGTTGGCGGGATGGCGAGCCGCATACGCGATCCAGTCTCCATCCGGCGAGACCGCAGGAGAGCCCACCACGTGGTCGCCGGAGGAAAAAGGAAGCAGCGAACCGTCTCGGATGGAGTAGACATTGATCTCCGGCCGGCCGCGACGGTACGTCAGATACGCCAGCCGTCCGTTCTTCGATCCCCAGGAGGGGGAGAGGTTCAGGGTGCCGTTGGCCGTGACGGCCTGGAGATGGTGCCCGTCGTAGTCCATCAAAAAGATTTCCTTGTTGCCGCGCCGAGGAGATCGCTCGAAAGCGATTCGGGTGGAGGCGATTCCACGGGAGGCTCCGGCGGTGAGCTGATACACGATCCAGTCTGCCCACCGATGGGCGATCCGGCGCGCCAGTTCGGGCTCCCCCCGATACCGTTTTCCGAAGGCCTCCTTCCCGGTCTTGACGTCGTAGACCCAGCCTTCGAACGACAGTTCATTTTTCGCCAATTCGGCAAAGCCCACTGCCAGGAAGTCCGCATCAACGTCCGGAACCCGCCACTCCTGGAACTGGATCTGCGAACGGTCGTTGATGGGACGGGGGGGATAGAAGCTCTTGCCGGGGAGGGTGAAAAAGCCGGCAAACTTCAAGTCGTCCCACAGAGCCTGGTTCAGCTCCTGCACCGCTCGCGCCAGCTCCGCCGGCCGGTTGCCGCCGCGGGGCTGGATGTCCGCCACCGCCACCACGACCTCCTCACCGGGCTTGGGCCGGATGACCACCGGCGGTTCTTGAGCGGGGGACAGCCCCAGCGCCGTCAGGAGCACAGCGCCAATGTATCTTGGTCTAAGATGCTTCATTTTGCCTCATTTTGATTCGCCCTCGCGAGCACCGGCCTCCCTCCCACGCCTCACTTCGGAGGATATTCGAAATAGGCCATGAACTTCACGGGCCCGGGGCGGTACTCGAAGGGGAGGGGCGGGAGCGGATCCGAGGCCCGGAGGGCGCGCTCGGCGGAGAGGTCCAGGGCCTCCACGCCGCTCCGCTGCTCGAAGCGGACGTTCAAGATGCGGCCATCGGCCCTGATGCTGAAGCTCAGGATGGCCGCCTGGGGCCCTGTCAGAGCCGGAATGGTGCTGCGAAGCCAGTTCGACCCGATCCGTTGTTCCACCTGGCGCGCATACCATGAATCGGCGAAGCCGGTGCCGGTCCCTGGCCCGATGCTCACCCCGTGGCCCCCTCCGAAGCCGCCGCCGCTGCCCGCGGAGGCGGGGTTGCCGCCCGCTCCCGGGCCAGCAGGAGGGGGGACATAGTTGGGAGGGACGCGGGCTTTTTCCCGGACCCTCTCTGTTTCTTCCGGATGCCGATCCGGCCTGCGGGACTTTTTCTTCTGGAGGTCCGGCAAGGCCACGGCCTTTTTGGGTTCCGGCTTCCTCGCCTCGGCCGGTTTCTCCGCCGCCTGTGGGACAGGAGGCTGTGGTTTCAGAGAGGGCTTGTATTGCCCGGCCCCGCCGCCCCATTCGTCCACCAGGCCGACGGAGAGGATGTCGCCGCCCTGACCGCCGCCGGGGCCAGTCCCGATCAGGATCGGGCTCCCCTCCGGGAGAATTCTAGGAAGCAACAAGACCAGGCCGAGGAGCAGGCCGTGTCCCGCCACTGCCCAGGCCAGGTACGGCCACAGCGGGCCTTCTCGATCGGGAAAAAATGGGTAGCGACTACTCATCTCTCTGGAGGGGCTTGGTCACGATCTGGATGTGGGTAAAGCCGGCGCCCCGGATGACGTCCAGCACGGAAGCCAGGGAGCCCCATTTCACGTCCTTGTCGCCTCGGAGGTAGATGGGTTCCCGGGGATTCCGGATCTCCCGCTTCAGCCGGTCGGCGATCTCGTAAAAGTTCACGGGTTGCGACCGGTAGTAAATCAGGTTGTCGCGACCGATGGTGATCACCACACGCTCCTCGGGATCCACCGTGGCCACGCTGGTAGTCTCGGGCAATTGCACGTCAATCCCCGTTTCCAGGATGGGCGCTGTGACCATGAAGATGATCAACAACACCAGCATGACATCCACCAGGGGCGTGACGTTGATCTCCGAGAGGGAAGTGCTGGTTTTACCCTGCGGGCTCGTGAACGCCATACATTTCCAGGCGCGGATCACGCAAAGTTGCGTTCGGTCAAGTTGATAAACTCCAGTGCAAAATCATCCACCTCCACCGCGAAATGCTTCAGCCGGCTCACGAACTGATTGTACCCGATGACGGCGGGAATGGCAGCAAACAGGCCCGCGGCAGTGGCGATGAGCGCCTCGGAGATTCCGGGAGCCACTGACTGAATCGTGGTGGGGCCGCCCTGGCCCAGGCCCTGGAACGCGTTGATGATTCCCACCACGGTGCCGAAGAGCCCGATGAACGGGGTCACGGAAGCGGTGGTGGCCAGCCAGCTCAGTGCCCGCTCCAGGGCTGTCAGTTCCACGCTGGAAGCGCGCTGGAGCGCCCGCTTGACCGCCTCCAGGTTGCGGACGGTGAGGGTCGCAGCGTGGGGGTTTCCTCCCGGTTCGGACTTGAGCTGCATGTTCAGCTCCGCATAGCCGGCCTGAAAGATACCCACCAGCGGGCTGGCAGAAAACTGGTCACACTTGGCGTGAACCTCCGACAGGGTCGGGCTCCTGCGAAAAGTCTTGAGGAAGCCGTGGGATTGCTCCTCGGCCCTCCGGAAGGCCAGGTACTTGCGCAGCATGAGGCCCCACGAGAAGATCGAGAAACCCACCAGGATCGCCAGGACAATCTTGGCCACCGTTCCCGAGTGCGCGATCAACGCCCAAAAATCGCCCAACGTGGTCTCCTTCAATCGCCCCCAAAAGTGCGCCCGTGGCGCTGGTCCCGTTCCAGGCTGCTGAAAGGCCACAAGCCCTTTCTGAGAGAGTCAAATCATGCTAAAACTAGCTGCCAGGCGCTGGCGCCTGCAAGCAAAAGATGTCTGTCCCATGCTAAAGTTTCTCGCCATCCGTCATTTTGCCGTCATCGACCGGCTCCAAGTGGAGTTCCAGCCGGGTCTCACCCTTCTCACCGGCGAGACCGGCTCCGGCAAGTCTATCATTGTAGATGCGCTTGGACTGCTTTTGGGCGACCGGGCCTCTCAGGAAAAGATCCGCACGGGGGAAGAGACCGCTGCCGTCGAGGGGCAGTTTGCCATTTCGCTCGACAATCCGGTGCGGCAGATTCTGCATCAGGGAGGCTTCGAGGCGGGAGAGGAACTGATCCTGAAGCGGGAAATCTCGGGCTCGGGCAGGAACCGCATCTTCGTCCAGGGGTCGCTGGGAACCCTGAACCTGCTCCGGGAGCTGGCGCCCTACCTGGTCCACATTCACGGCCAAAACGAAAACCAGACCCTGACCCGTCCTGAGAGCCATCTGGATCTGCTGGACGAGTTCGGCGGGAATGGCGAGATGCGCAGCCGCGTGGTCGAACGGTGCCAACTGTTCCGCGCCCTGGAGCGGCGACTCCAGATGCTGCAGCAGGGCGAGCAGGAGCGGCTGAGGCGAGCGGACTTGCTGAAATTCCAGGCGAACGAAATCGAAAAGGTCGGCCCAAAACCCCGGGAGGACGAGGAGCTGCAGGCCGAACGCCGGCTGCTTCAGAACGCTGAGAAGCTCTTCAGCTGTGCCGCCGAGGCCTATGGCCTGCTGTACGGGGATGAGGGAAGCCACGGGATGCTGGCGGCGTACACTCATTTTCTGCGCCGGGTGGAGGAGCTGTCCCAGATGGACCCTCGGTTTCAGGGCTATCTTTCCAACCTGGACGATGTCCGGTATGCACTCGAGGACCTGGCCACGACCTTGCGGGATTACCAGCAGAGCGTCGATTTTTCCCCGGAGAGGCTCGAACAGGTCGAACGCCGGCTGGCGGAGATCGAGCGCTTGAAGAAGAAGTACGGGGCTACCCTGGACGCCGTGCTGGGCCACCTGGAGCGAGCGAAGGCGGAACTGGTGGAGCTGGAAGGGGAAGGATGGGATGAGGGCGCGCTTCGGAAGCAACTGGAGGAAAGCCGTCGGGAGTACATCCAGGCAGCCGAAGCGCTGTCGGTGCGCCGGCGCCAGATGGCCCAGCGGCTGGAGGCCAGCATGAGGGAGGAGCTGTCCGAGTTGGCGCTGGAGAAGGCGGTCTTCCAGGTCCAGTTTCGTTCACTGTCGGAGCCGGCGCCCCGGGGAACGGACGAGGTGGAGTTCCTGGTCACCACCAATCCCGGAGAGGACCTCCGGCCCCTGGTGAAGATCGCTTCGGGAGGCGAAATGTCCCGCATTTCACTGGCTCTCAAGAGCATCATCGCTGCCGACCATTCCGACGCCGCTCTGATCTTCGACGAGGTGGATGCCGGAATCGGCGGGCGCGTGGCTGAGACCGTGGGAAGAAAACTGAAACGCCTCGCGGCGCGACGCCAGGTCCTTTGCGTCACCCACCTGCCCCAGATCGCCTGCTTTGCCGACCATCATTACGCCGTCTCGAAGAAAGTCCGCAAAGGAAGGACGATCACCTGCGTGGATGCCTTGCTCCCGAATGCCCGCGTGGAAGAGATCGCCCGCATGCTGGGTGGCTCCCGGATCACCGAGACCACCCACAAGCATGCCCGGGAGTTGCTGCGCCTCTCCAAGAGCCCGTAGCCCAGCCCTGGACCCTGGCCGTTCCAACGATTTGGCGCTATTTCTGTCACCCACATACCGATGCCTTGGTCATTTCCGCCGGAGTTTCATGCTATGATGACCTTCCAGTGAAAGCGAAAACTTTTTACATCGAGACCTTCGGCTGCCAGATGAACGAGCTGGACTCCGAAAAGGCGGCGGGCTTGCTTCACGCGCGGGGCCTGTGCAAGGTGGCGTCTCCCGCCGAGGCGGACCTGGTCTTGATCAACACCTGCAGCGTCCGGGAGAAAGCAGAGAGTAAAGTGTACACCCGCCTGGGAGAGCTGAAACGGCTGAAGAAAGAACGGGGCCTGCTGGTGGGGGTCCTGGGATGCGTCGCTCAGCAGATGGGCGAAGAGATGCTGGAGAGATCCTCCGTGGCGGATCTGGTGGTGGGCACTCACCGGCTTCATCAACTCCCCGACTTGGTCCAGCAGGTGGAGGAGGAGGGCGGGCGCCTGGCCCAGACCTTTTTCGATGACGCTCCGGCCCCGATGGAGATTGAGCACGTCCTCCGAGAAAGCCGGGTCCGGGCCTACGTCACCATCATGGAAGGGTGTGACAAGAGCTGCACCTTTTGCATCGTGCCCTTCACCCGGGGGAGAGAACGGAACCGGCCGAGCGATCGAATCCTGGACGAGGTGCACCGCCTGGCCGACGAGGGCTACTGCGAGATCTTGCTGTTGGGCCAGAACGTCAACTCCTACGCCGACCCCTCCCCCTGTGGATGGAAGTTCCCTCGCCTGCTCCAGGCGGTGGCCCAAGTGCCCGGAATACGGCGGGTTCGATTCACCAGCCCCCATCCCATCGACCTCTCGTTCGAGTTGATCGACGTGATCAACGATACCCCCACGGTCTGTGACCAGGTGCACCTGCCGGTGCAGTCCGGCTCGGACCGAGTCCTGCGGCGGATGAAGCGCCTGTACAACCGCCAGTTTTACCTGGAGCGTGTCCGTGCCCTCAAACGTTCGCCGCGAAACATTGCTTTATCCACCGATATTATTGTAGGATTCCCTGGCGAGACGCGGCAGGACTTTCGGGATACGCTGAGCCTGATGGACGAGTTGGGGTACGATTTTGTGTTCTCCTTCAAATATTCTGCCCGGCCCCGTACTCCGGCTCTCAAACTGAAGGACGGCGTTCCGGAGGAAGAAAAAGCGGCACGGTTGTTGGAGTTGCAAGAAAAACAGAAACAAATTCAGCTCCTTCTGAATCAAAGGTATTTGGGACAGACAGTGGAAGTCCTGGTGGAAGGGGAGGCAAAGACACGTTGGCGGTGGTCGGGTCGGACCTCCAAGAACAAGATCGTGAATTTCGATGGGCCGGGAGGGTTGATGGGCCGGTTTGCGTGGGTCCGGATTGAGGGGTTCGGACCGAATAGCCTGCATGGGATGGGGGTGAGTGAACCTATTGAAATTAAGGAGCTTGTAACGACGGAGCGGTCTGCACCGCGAAGTGACTGGCTCCAGATCCGGAGGTAGCACCATGGAACGGGAATTCAAGATACGGGGACTGATGATGGACCCTGTCACCAACTCGCCCATCGTCATCCTGCAGGATACTGGTGGGGAGACCCTCCTGCCCATCTGGGTCGGTATTTTCGAGGCCAACGCCATCGCCATGCAAATGGAGAGGGTTGAAACCCCTCGGCCTATGACCCACGACCTCCTCAAGTCGGTGCTGGTGTCCCTCAAAGCCGAAGTCAACAGGATCGTGGTCACGGAACTTCGCGAGAACACCTTCTATGCCTTGATTTTCATCAATGTGGACGGCAAGTCGATCGCCATCGACTCCCGTCCCAGCGACGCCATCGCGCTCGCGCTGCGGACGGACTCACCCATTTTCGTTACCGAAGATGTCATCACCAAGTCCCGGACTTCTTCCAGCACGGAGAAGTTGGATCCCGAGGAGATCAAGAAGTGGCTCGAAGGACTCAATCCTGAAGACTTGGGTAAGTATAAGATGTGATCTTCGTCCTTCCCTTCCTTCTGCCCACCGCTGTTGCGACGTTAATTTCTTCTGTTCGCGGTACTTCAAGTCTTTGTGGCAAGGCAGGCTGTCGAGCACAGCTGGTCCTGGCAATCTGCAACAATTGCTTCTCCCTTGAAGGTGGCCGGCAAATTATGGTATCAGGGGTGGACCATGGCGGATGTCAAGACTGCTTCCCGGAGAGCGTTTCGGCGCTTCTCGGTGGAGGTTGAAACAGGTGTGCAATGTAGAGGGCAAAGGGCTCGTGGGAAGATTTCGAGTCTCAGCCTGGGAGGATGCTATTTGACCTGTCCTCTCGAGTTGCAGCCGGGCGACGCGCTGGAACTTGCTTTCTTTGGTGTTGACATGGACGCCATGATCCAAGTTTCGGGAGAGGTACGTCGAAGGGACGGCCACGGGTTCGGCATCGGGTTCCAAAAACTTCCCTTTGATACCCGGGAGCAAATTGGCAATCTCATCTACCATGTCTATCTGGACGAATCCAAGCAGCCCCTGACCTTTCACCCCCAGCGCAAGGAACCCCGCGTGCCACTTCGCTTGCCAGTAACACTCCGCGGGCAGGACCTTCTCGAGCAAGCCTTCGAAGAGGAAACGTACACGGAAAACGTGAGCCGCAACGGAGCCTGCCTGGTGACTCATCGCTACCTGGAGGTGGGCTCCACCGTGGAATTGGAGGCTGCGGGCCAGTTCAGGGCCCAAGCGGCGGTAAGGGTCCGCTGGGCGAACCGGCAGCAAAAGGACCGTTTTGTGGTGGGCGTGCAGTTCTTGAAAGTGGAAGGGCAGTGGATCGTCCGGTAGCGTGCTCTCGCTTGGATCAGGTGGTTACCGGAGCCGCTTGATGATGCGACGGGAGCCATCGTTCGAGTGCTCATCCTTAGCCGAATCCTGACCGAACGCCTTTTTCCCTTCGTCGAGCTGAATACCTCCGCTGGACGGACGATCTCGTGCAGATCGACCGATCAGTAGGATAGGATGGATGCTGGCGAAAGCCTGTCCCGACGGAAAAACATTGGAATGGACAACGAGAAATTTCGCGAGCTCGTGAGCCGGGCTATCGACGAGTTACCGCCCCGATTTCGCCGGCAGATGGAGAACGTGGAGGTCATCGTGGAAGACCTGCCGCCGCCCGAATACGGCCGCAGGACCCGGGGAGCGCTGCTGGGCCTGTATCAGGGCGTTCCCAAGACCCAGCGATCCGCGTTTCTTGCTCCCCCGCCGGACCTGATTTTTCTGTATAAGAAGAACATCGAGCGGGTCTGCCGGAGCGACCACGAATTGCAGGAGCAGATTCGCGCCACGCTCCTGCACGAGGTCGGCCATCACTTCGGGATGTCGGAGGAAGATCTGGAGGACGTCTGAACGCCGTGATGGATTCTAAGGAGGTGCTGCTCATCTCGGAGGACCCTCTTGTTTCGTCTTTGCTTCGGAAGAGCCTGGAACGAGCCGGCTACCACGTGGAAGCGTGTTCCAGCTTGGCAGAAGGGGAAAAGCGGCTCCGCCAGAAGCGGTTTGGTGTGGTGATCGCGGACGAAGCAGCGGCCTCGGCCGGAGACGTCCGCAAAGCCGAAGGCGATGCCGAAGTGATTCTGCTGGGTGCGGAAGCTCTCCAGGCGATGCAATCGCTCATTCCCATGCTACGGGTGGCCGTTCCCGGTGCGGCCATGGGTCCCTATCGGGCCCTGCTCTCGGAGGTGCTGGGACGGGTCGCTGCGGGGTTCGAGAAGCAGGCCTTATTAGCCGAGAACGGCCAGCTGCGGGAATCTCTTCGCAAGGCGGAGCGCGAGATAGAGAGGCTCACCCTGACCGACGGTGCCACTTCCCTCTACCTGAAGCCCTACTTCGTGGAGCGGCTCGCTGACGAGTGCATCCGCGCTCACCGCTACCACCGGCCCCTCTCTGCGTTCCTCCTGGAAGTGCACTGGGATCCCTCCACTGCGGAGACGAATAGCCTGGCTTTGGCAGAAGTGGGCACCGTGCTGCTCCGGCATCTCCGGAAGACGGACCTGAGAGCCCGCTGGAGTTACCACGAATTCGCTGTGGCAGTGGTCGAGACGGACCTGGACGGTGCCAGTGTGACTGCCGAAAAGCTCCGGAAGGTAATCTCAGCGCGCGGTGTCTCCTGTGCCCAGGGGACCCTCACGTTTTCCGCCGCCGCCGGGGCCGCCACGCTTGAGGAAGGAAGCGACGAGAACGCGCTCATGGCAGCCGCCGAGTCCGTCCTTCGGCGCGCCCAAAGGGGCGCGGGGTGAGTCCTTCGAATCGGCCCACGAGTCCCGAGTCATTTCTTTTGCTAGAGATGTGTCCCCAGCCACACGATTCCCTGGTCGTGCCTCCATACGTTTCGAGTTTTCGAGCGCGTTTCGTGCTGGAATTTTGTCTCGATTTGTCGTAGGATAGTGGTTTTTGACCCGAGGGAAAGGAGGCACAGTAACCTTGGCAGAGAACATTAGCAAGACAGCACGAGCGAGCATGGTGAGCGACAGGGTGACAGCGCACTTTCACCGGCCTTGCCCCACCTGCGGTACTTCCATGGTCGCCACGAAGGTGATCAGGTCAGCGGAGCGTCCTGGGGGCATGTACTGGATTTGTCCGAAGGATGACGTTCGCCAGAAGATCTAGGATCCCGCGCTCTTCCGGGAGGGTGATGCCGAAGCTGCTGTTTGGCGTTACCCTTTCTCTTTTCTCCAGTCTATCTTCCTGTCGTCTGGAGCCCCCGCCGCCGGAAGAGGCTTATGCCGAATTGTGTGCCCGGTGCCACGGCCCTGAAGGAGAGGGCACCGAGAGGGCACCCGCGCTGGCGAAACGGAAGATCCCTTATCCGCTCTTCAAGGCTGCGGTCGAGCACGGCATGGACTTGATGAGGCCGATTGAGAATGTGGACGACGTAGGACTGAGGACCGTGATGCGCCAGCTGTCGATCGAGGAATTCGTACCGCAGGAGGTTCTTCCGAGTTCCTATTCCAGCCCCGAGACGCTGTACCTTCAGGCTTGCGCCCGGTGCCACGGCGACGGTGGGCAGGGCAAAGGCGGTCGCCTGGCTTTGCGGAAGCGCCGAATTCCCCCGGAGCTGATTCGGGCCTTCATTCGACACGGGATTGACGACATGCCGGGGTTCCCGAGTTTGACCGAGGAGCAGCTTTCGGCTCTCTCTGACTACGTGGCGCGGCTCAAGTAATTGGCCACCGGGACCCCAGCCCGAGGGAACCATCTAGTGGATCGTAGGGGGAAAGTCGTCCGAGTCATCCTGGCTCCGGCGCGGACCGTAGTATTCCCAGCGCTGGCGGAGCTTCTCCCGCTTGCGCCGGACGTGCCAGTACCGGATTTCCTCCACCAGCCGTCCTCCCTTCAAATAAATCAGGCCGCAGACAAGGCCGCCCAGGTGACCGATGTGGGAAACACCGGTTCGCGCACCGCTGATCGAGCCCAGGAAGGCGAAGAATCCGATGATGGCCACGAAGTACTTTGCCCGAACCGGGATGAGAAAATACAAGTAAATGATGCGATCCGGAAATAGGATCCCGTACGCCAGCAGCAGTCCGTAGATGGCTCCCGAAGCGCCGATGGTCGGCACCAAGAAGTTCCAGCTCAGGGCCACAATGCAAACGCCCGCGCCCACGCCGGTGAAGAAATAGTATTTTAAGAACCTGCGAGTCCCCCAGGCACGTTCCAGCTCCCCGCCAAACATCCACAGGACCAGCATGTTGATCAGGAGATGAAAGAGGCCGCCGTGCAGGAAGAGGTAGGTGATGAGCTGCCAGAGGTAGAACCGCCCGGTGACCAGTGCCGGCACCAGCCCGAACTTGGTGACGAACACCGGCGGCTCCACGACCTGGTCCAGCATCTGCAGCAGAAAGGCACCTCCGGTGATGAAGAGCAGGTATTTGACCCCGGTGGTGAGAGGACCGCCGAAGGAGAGGCTGTAGCGGGTCTGGTAATAGGACATGCTTTCGTATGCTACCATGAAAAGGGGACCGGTGCGAGGATGCTCCCGGGAAAACCCCGGGAAAACACCGGGAAAAGAGTTCCAGGACGGAGCAGCCTGGGGTTTAACACCGCGGCTGATTCACGGCGGAGAAAAAAAGCAGCCGGCCATCTGAAGCGCCCGGAAAAACAGCGGGACTATCTGGGGGGAGGGATTTGGCCTATACTAAGGGCAAGGGATCATGTCCACGGTGAGCTTGGTGGAGATCATCGATAGCCACGTCAGGGAGGGGGAGCTCTACGAGAAGCTGGACAACGGCAAGGTGCGCTGCTATGCGTGCGGCCACCGATGCGTCATTTTCGAGGGCCAGCGGGGCATCTGCAAGGTGCGTTACAACCAGGAGGGGAAGCTCATGGTCCCCACGGATTATGTGGCTGCCCTCCAGTGCGACCCTACGGAGAAGAAGCCGTTCTTCCACGTGCTCCCAGGATCCTCCACGCTGACTTTCGGCATGCTGGGATGCGACTTCCATTGCGGCTACTGTCAGAACTGGCTCACGTCTCAGGCTCTACGGGACCCCGTGGCAGTGAGCGAGCCGTCCAA
>JACQTF010000224.1 GCA_016210925.1 Acidobacteriota bacterium
CGGGCGGGCTGGAGATCTGCAGGACCGCCAGGTCGCTTAAGGGATCCGCGCCCACCAGCCGGGCCGGATAGGTCTTCTCCTGAAGTGCCACTTCCAGGCGGTCGGCGCCCTCCACGACGTGGTAGTTGGTCAGAATGTGCCCCTCCTTGGAAATGACGGAACCCGACCCCGACCCCTCACGGAGAAAGGGCTGTAGAAAAAAGTCGTACTCGATCTCCTTCTTCGTGATGTTGACCACACTGGGGCTGATCTCCCGGTAGATTCGGGCGTTGTTCTCCTCCTCCGGGCTCAGGGGAGGCTGTTCATTGGAACCTTTCTGGGCATTGACCCGGGGTTCCGGCTCGGCAAGCCGCGGGGCTCGCTCGCGGCCCAGCCAGAAAGCCGCCAACAGCCCGGCCGACAGAATCGCAATCTGCAACCCCCGTTTCACCACAAAAGGCTCATTCCGCCTTGTACTCAGCGCCGAACCACTTTTTCACCCACTCGTCAAAACGGCCGGTGCGCTCCAGCTCTTGCAGCGTTTGGTTGACAACCGCCAGCAGCTCGCCATCTCCTTTTCGGACAGCGACCCCGTACTTTTCCTCGTCCAACTTCTGATCTAGGAGCTGCAGATGGGAGAAGCTCATCCGAATGCTGTTTTGGAGGATGGGCCGGTCCCCTACCACTCCGTCCAGCTCCCTGCCGTTCAAGGCCAGAAGGGCGTCGTCCAGCGTGGTGTAGGCTTGGATCTCCACCCCGTTCAGGCCGCTTTCGTTCTGCACGAAAAGATGACCGGTAGACTGGTCCAGCACCCCCACCTTTTTCCCCTCCAGGTCCTTCAGATTCTTGATCTCCTTGTTCTCTTTCCGGATCGCGATGGCCTGGCCCGACAGAAAGTACGGTTCCGAAAAGTCGAAGCGCTTCTTGCGCTCCTCCGTGATGCTGATGGCGCCTATGACCAGGTCCACCTCCTTCTTCTCCAGCAGATCGAAGAGCTGTTGGAACGGGCGGTTGATCCAACGGGCATGGACGCCGATCTTTTCAGCGATGGCATTGCCGATGTCCACGTCGAATCCCTGGAGGGCGGTGCCGGCGCTGAAGGCAAATGGCACGTTCACCCCCGACGTCGCAATGAGGATCTGTTTGTCCTTCTTGACGCGGGAAAAGGTAGTCAACGGCTCCTGCTGACAGGCGGCCAGGAACAGAGCAAGGACGATCGGAATAAATCTCACTGCACACCTCCGCAGCCGAAAGAATACATTCGTTGCCTGCCGAAAATCAATCTGTCCAGCCCGCATGAACGCCGGGAGGAACTAAGTTTTGAGCCTCTTCCGCATCACCAGGGCATCCTCGGAGGGATTGCGGTAGTATCGGGGGCGAACTCCGCAGACTTCAAACCCGTGTTTGATGTAAAAGTTGATGGCTTCCAAATTGCCGCGCCGCACGTCCAAATAGCACTCGCGGCATCCGCTCCGCTCCCCTTCTCCCAGCACGTATTCCATGAGGCTGGTTCCCACTCCCACCCTGCGAAAATCCGGGTGGACCGCTATCTGGTAGATCTCCATTTCGTGGGCCAGGACTTGGGCGACAACGAACCCCATGACGGGGCCTTGTTGCTCCTCGCCCACCCTGCCCTCGGCCACCAGGGCGCGGACCCCAGCGGGGCTATCCAGGACACGGAGGTAGCCGTCGTGGCCCCAGGGGGCCAGCCGGGAAACCTGTTCGATCACGGTCACGGAGTCCAGATCGGATTTCGTCATCTGGCGGATCAGGAACTGGAGCGTGGCCATGGCTTCCATTATACCTTTGGGCCCTTCCCGCCCTTCGTTGCGGTTTCCGCATCCGACGGGCGAACGTAGTGCGCCCGAACTTCACCGGGAGGGTGGGTCTGGCCCTCCCGGAATCGTCGCAGGGCAAGCAGGGCGGCGGTGCGGCCCGCGAAGGGATCGGTGTGGATCACGATCCAGGACTCTCGCGAGAAAAGGGAGGCGTACTGTTCGGCGCCATCCCCCACCAGGAAAAGGGAGGAAGGAGGCAACTCCTGCGCCAGTTCCTCCGGCGCCAGCAGGCGATCGGCTCCCACCTGTTCCATCTCGCTTCCCCGCACCCGGAAGAGCGCGGCGTACACCTGGCGGCGGCTGGCATCCAAGACGGAGGCCACCAGCCCATCGTGGCCCGCCATCTTGTAGGCCGCGGCTTCCAGGGAAGTGATCGCCGCTACCCGCTTGTGGAGCGCCTGGGCCAATCCCATGGCCGTGGCCATCCCAATGCGGACGCCGGTGAAAGATCCCGGCCCCACCACGACCCCGTACCCTTCCATTTCTTCCAGGGTCAAATGCAAATGCGAGAGCAGGAAGTCGATGGAGGGAAGCAGCCGCGCTGAATGGGTCTCGGCGGAGTCCACATTGATCTCGCCCAGGACCTCCTCGTTCCGGGTCAACACCACGCTCCCGCGAGACGTGGTGGTATCGAAGGTCAACAACAGCATACGATCGTGCCCCGAGGACAAAGCGCTTCTATGATATAGTTTCGAATCTCTCTAGACAATCGCCCACAGCCCATGGACAACCTGACCCCCATGATGCAGCAGTACCACCAGATCAAGCGCCAGTATCCCGGCAAGCTGGTGTTCTTCCGCCTGGGGGATTTCTACGAGATGTTTTACGAGGACGCCACCGTCGCCTCGCGAGAGCTGGATTTGACCTTGACCTCCCGCCATAAGGAACGGGGTGCCCCGGTGCCCATGTGCGGTGTGCCTTACCATTCGGTGGACGGCTATATCGCCCGTTTGATCAGGAAAGGCTACAAGATCGCCATCTGCGAACAGGTGGAGGATCCCAAGACCGCCGGCAAAATCGTGCGCCGGGAGGTGACCCGCATCATCACTCCTGGCACGGTCACCGACGAGATCCTGCTCGAGCCTCGTGAGAACAACTACATCGCCAGCCTGGCAGTCCGGGAATCCACCGTCGGTCTGGCCTTCCTGGATCTGTCCACCGGGGAATTTCAGGCGACCCAGTTTTCCGGCACGGATGCCTGGGAAGCCGCCCTGGTCGAAATGGGCCATTTTCTGCCGAAGGAGATCGTGCACCCCGCAGGGTGGACCCCGCCGGCCGGCTTTTGCTCGGACGGGCTGGTGCTGAGCTCCCTGGACGACTGGGCTTTCAACACGGACTACGCCTACCGGCTTCTCTGCCAGCAGTTCGGTGTCTCGTCCCTCGACGGCTATGGCTGCGAGGGACGAGGTCTGGCCGTTTCGGCTGCGGGCGGGCTGCTGCATTACATTCGAGAGACGCAAAAATCCCAGCTCGCTCATATCACCGAGATGTCCGCCTACGAGCCCGCTCAGTACTTGAAGCTGGACGAGACGACGGTCAGCAATCTGGAACTGGTGCGATCCTTCGACGGAACCCGGCAGGGAACGCTGTTGGAGGTTCTAGATCACACCAAGAGCGGCATGGGGGCACGGCTGTTGCGCCAGTGGATCTTGCGGCCTGCCCTGGACTTGGCCGAGATCCGGGAGCGGCAGGATGCGGTCGAAGAGCTCTACCATGCCGTGCTGGAAAGCGACCAGCTCCGCCAGCGCCTTCAGGTCATCCACGATCTGGAACGGCTGCTGAGCAAGGTGACCCTGGGCACGGCCAACGCCCGCGATCTGCTGGCCCTGAAGGATTCCTTCCGGGTGCTACCGGCGCTGGGGGACGTTCTTCAGCGGCTCCGGTCGGCGCGCCTGGCCCGCTTCCACGCCTTCGACCGCCTGGCGGATCTGCATGACTTGCTGGAACGGGCCGTCGCCGAGGACCCGCCCGTTTCCCTCACCGAGGGCGACCTCATCAAAGATGGTTACCACGCGGAACTGGATGAACTCCGCTCCATTCGCAAGGACGGCAAGGGCTACATCGCGCGGCTGGAAGCCCGAGAACGGGACCGCACCGGGATCCAGTCGTTGAAGGTGCGCTACAACCAGGTCTTCGGTTACTACATCGAGGTGACCCGACCCAATCTGCCCCTGGTTCCCGCCGACTACCTCCGCAAGCAGACCCTGGTCAACGCCGAGCGCTTCGCCACCCCCGAGCTAAAAGAATACGAGGAAAAGGTGCTTGGGGCGGAGGAGCGGATCCGCCAATTGGAGAAGGAGCTGTTCCTGGCCGTGCGAGGCGCGGTGGCTTTGCAGGCCAGCCGGGTCCACACCGTGGCACGGGTGCTGGCGGAGGTGGATGTGCTGTTGGCGCTGGCTGAGGCGGCGCGCAAGTTCGGTTACACCAAGCCCACCGTCCACGCCGGGGAGGAGATCCTCATCCGCGAAGGTCGCCATCCCGTGGTGGAACGGAGGGAAAATCCCTTCATCCCCAACGACACCCTGCTGAACAACTCCACCCATCAGCTCTTGATCATCACCGGGCCGAACATGGGAGGCAAGTCTACCTACCTGCGCCAGGTCGCCCTCCTGGAGCTCATGGCCCAAATGGGCTCGTTCGTCCCGGCCCGCGAAGCCAGTTTGGGGGTGGTGGACCAGATCTATACCCGCGTGGGAGCTTCGGACAACCTGGCCCGGGGCCGTTCCACCTTCCTGGTGGAGATGATCGAGACGGCCCGAATCCTCAACACCTCCACCCCCCGCAGCCTGATCCTACTGGACGAGGTGGGACGAGGCACTGCCACCTTTGACGGCCTCTCCCTGGCCTGGGCGGTGGCCGAATACTTGCACAATCATCCCCTGCACCGGGCCAAGACCCTGTTCGCCACTCACTACCACGAGCTCACTAAGATGGCCAGCGTCTTTCCCCGGGTGAAGAACTTCTGTGTGGCCGTCCGGCAAGCGGGCAGCGAGATCCTGTTCCTCCGGAAAGTGCTGGAGGGGACCGCCGACCGGAGCTACGGTATCGAGGTCGCGCAATTGGCGGGCATGCCTCAGTCCGTCCTGGCCCGGGCACGGGAGATTCTCACCCGGCTGGAGAAGCGGCAGATCGACCTGACCGGCCTCCGCAAGAAGTCTCCCACCGAGGAAGTGCTGGAGGAAATCCAGAAGCCCTTGTTCTGACCCTGCGCCACAGCGCCTCGTCACACTTATTCCATTTGGATCGGGAGTTCAAGAAGCTTGAAACGCTGGTGGAGATCCAGTGGCTGCCCGTTCGATAGGCCTGTCGCAAGAAGAATGCAGCGGCTGACCCCAGAGGGTGGAATAAGCTACAATGGGGCTTCAAAGGAGGAAGGACTATGCCCGTCAAGGTGAAAATACCGACTCCCTTGCGGACCTTGACGCAAGGAAAGAGCGAGGTGGAGGTCGCTGGGAACACTCTGAAAGATGTCCTGGACGGTCTGAACCGCCAGCATGCCGGAATCGCAGACCGGATCCTGGATGATTCGGGCCACATTAAGCGCTACATCAATGTCTACCTCAACGACGAGGACGTACGCCACCTCAAGGATCTGGAAACGGAAGTAAAGAGCGGGGACGTCGTCTCGATCCTGCCGGCGATTGCGGGAGGAAAGCGTTGAGCTGCGAGGTGCAGACCGTTTTGCCCGTGCGGGCCGGTATCCCGGCTCGCGCGTCCCCTTTCCCGGATTTAACGCATGTGGGATCGCTGGTCTGATCGTCCCTGGAAAGTCTGCCTGCTGATCACCCTTTTCGCTCTTCCCTACTTCCTCAACCTCGGGGCTAGTAGCCTCTGGGACTCCAATGAGGCCTTCTACGCGGAGACGCCGCGGGAAATGCTGGAGTCGGGCGACTACGTTACCCCCCATTTCAACTACACGCCACGGCTCCAAAAACCTCCCCTCTCCTACTGGATCGTGGCGGCTTCCTACCACCTCTTCGGCGTGAGCGAGTTTGCTGAGCGTCTGCCCATGGCTCTCTGTGCCCTGGTCGTCTTGGGACTGACCTATGCCATTGCCGCTCGGCTCTACGGTCACAGCGTGGGGGTCTCATCAGCCCTGGTCCTGGCGGGCATCGGCCGCTTCATGATCACGTCCCGCCGATCGGTCATCGACATGCTGCTCCTCCTCCTGGTGGTGGCCA
>JACQTF010000225.1 GCA_016210925.1 Acidobacteriota bacterium
AGCCTGGCGGATTTACGAAGTCCCTCGTTTCGCATGACTGCGGGGGAGATTGAGCGGCTGGCGAAACGCCTGAACAGCCTGGCCCGCTAGTGCCGTCCAACTCGTTCTAACCTACTCACCAGGTCGCAGGGCTTTTTCCCAGTATCGCGTAGACACCTCCTAGATCGACTTGCCTATCGAGGGCCCCCCATACACTGCAATAGGGGTGGCTCGCCCGGGACCCCTTGATCAGTGCGGAAGCATCCGCCACAATGTCATGACTATCCTGGTGGAGTTGTCTCCGCGATGGTAGGAATCATCTTTTTCCTTCTGCTGACCTTCCTGGGGAGCTGGGCGCTGATGGGCTGGGTTTATGCTCTTGGAGGGCTCCAAAACCCACGGGCATTTTTCCCCGGCATCGCTGTGGCCATGCTGGTGCCTGGGACAAGTGCCATCTTGACTCGGTGGTACCTCGGGGAAGGATTCGACGATGCGGGGTGGAAGGGGAGGGTGCCCTGGCACTGGTACCTGGGCGCCTACCTGTTCGGCGTGCTGTTCTTCGGGGCTACCTACGGCCTTTTGTTGCTCCTGGGCTGGGCGACCTGGGATCCGAGTTTCGGAAGTTTTCTGAGCCAGATGCGCCTGCGGGGCATCCCGTTTCAAGCGGGGCAAGAACTGCGATGGCGCCCCTTGCTTTTCGCCACGCTGGTGACGGGGCCGGTTGCCACATGGGCCTTCGCCCTGGGGGAGGAGATGGGATGGCGGGGCTACTTGCTTTTGAGGCTCTGGCGGTGGGGGCCCCGTCGCGCCCTCCTGGTCACCGGTTTGATCTGGGGCGCGTGGCACTTACCCATGATCTGGATGGGCTACAACTATCCGGGCTATCCGGTGCTGGGGTCCTTGCTGATGATCCTCTATTCCGTCCTGCTGGGAATCGTGCTGGGCTGGTTCATGCTTCGGTCCGGCAGTGTGTGGATACCGGCGCTGGCTCATGCGACGGTGAACGCCCAAGGCGCCGGCCTGCTCCCGAAGGTCGCCCTTCCGGACCCCTGGCTCATGGGGGGCGTCCTGGGATGGGTGGGCCTGTGCCTGCTGGCTCTGGTTTCGGCGGTCCTGCTGAGGGACCCGAAAATCACGGCCCGTGCCGTTCCAAATGAGTCGTCCTGAAGCACCCGTCAGGCCCCTTATTGGGACTTCTTCTCCGCCAAGACAATGCGCCCTTTTGCCTCCGCAATGATCCGCTCCGCATCCTCCGGCAGGAGCAGTCTCTCCTCAACCATGGATCTGGCCTCCTGGCTCACCTTCTGGATATAATCAAGGTGATCCTTGTACCTCTCTTCAACCGATGGTCTAGGGTCACCACTTCTTTCCCTCTCCTCTTTTGACTTGGCGAAAGGGACATATGAGCCGAGTAGAGCGCATAATTCACCTTCCGCTAGCCCCTTAGGTTGGAGGTTCCAGCCGGTGTAGGTCGCCAGAGGAACTCGAATCGTGGGCAAACGAATCCCTGCTACCTCGTTGCCATCCGGATCTACCTTAGGCACCAGGATCGTGTAGGCCCCGTTTTTCACCTGCCTCGGAGGATGAACGTCCATTCTTCCGCGGATGAGGCTTGGGCCGTAGTCCAGAAAGAGCTGGCGGTTGTAAAGGCCCGTGTAGTGGACTCCCGGGATGCGAGGGAAGCCATTGCTCTTTTGGTCCGCACGCACCAAAGTCCCGTCCGTAACCCTGGGGATCCGACTGGGTGGCGGAGGGAGTCCCTCGCTCACCCAGTGATCCATGGCTACCATCAAGGCGCGCAGGGCATCGCCGATCGGCATCGGGTTCGTAAGTTGCTGACAGTTACCCTTCGTGGGTGTGGAGCCGAAGGGGGTGTTGTGCTGTGCGCTGGCGATCGCGTAGATGCGTACCTTGTCGGGGAGGGGGATGTCCTTGCCCTTCCCGTCGGTATGGGCCAGGGCGCCTCTCTTTTGCCAGTATTCCGTGGACGTCTGGGTATGGATGATGTATGGATCGGTCTTGGGACGCTTAAGGATCCCGTCCTCCCTTCCTGTTTGTGGATCTTTCAAGATAGTGTAGGCGAAAGGGAAAATCTCCGGGTCCAGCTGATTGGTGTGCTGTTGAGAGGACGTGACGGGGCGGGCAAATTCGTAGTTCAAAAACAGTCGTCCTCCCCCCGCGGCGTGCGGGGAGATAGCTTCAAAGACCTGCCTATGCGATTCGTCCTCATTGAAGCCATGATGGACAAGATCCCTGAGAAACCGACCGCTTTGCGAGCGGCCCCAGGCGTAAGCCATTTTGACACCGGTCTTACCGTCGCTGGAGGCCAGGGGATTCCGGTTACCGACATCGTCTTTGGTCTCGAAGCGCAAGAAGGAAATCAGATCCCGCACGCCGGCAAAACCCAATCCCAAGACGAAAGGGTTTTTGGCTGGATAGATGAACTCGTAAATGTGACCTGGCTTGAGCCCTGAACGGAGACAAAGATCTTTGGTGCTCGGTTTGATCGCCAGCCTGTCCGTCTCTTTGTCCTTTTTGCAGGACGCAAATTCCCACTCGGAGCTTGGGACCGGAGTGCGGGGGTCGTAAGATTTCTCGCGCACTGTCAGGGAGGCCTGGGATTTATCCGTACTCGCCGCCTCATAGCTCATCACTCGGTCGTCTCCGCTCAAGGGCTGGGAGGCAACCGCCTCTCTGGTAACAACGATCTCAGTACGAACCCTGCTGATGATCTCTTTCCCTCTGTCGATTGCTGCTGGGATACCCATCAGAAGGAAGTTCTCCCCGGGGGTCAGATCCCCCTGCCATCCGGACCAGACAATCGTGTAGCCCTGGCGCATGAGGAATCCGTTGCCTGCATCCTGGAGGCTGTTGGGATCGTTCCTCTCCGGAGCGTCGTTGAGGAACATGAGGATGCGTTTGCTACCCCGGTTGGGCGCGTCATAAAAGATCTTCCCGTTACCCCGTTTCATATCAACTGGCTTCAAGATGTAGATGTCGGTCCAGTACTCGACCCGTCCCTTTTGATTCCGAGGAGCTTTGTTCAGGTTGACGATCATCTTATTTAACGGGTTCTCAGGATGGACTGCTCCATAAGCCTTTCCGATGAGTTTTTCATAGGCCCCAGTGACAGGAAATTCGTGGCCGTTGGCAAAGGGCTCTTTCTTTTCAATGACGATCTTGGTGATCCTCGCGTGGGCGAGATAGGGGGAAAAAAAGAACAGGGCGAGTAAAAAGCTGAGACGAAACGACATTCCCGAAAGCTTAAGTTGTGCCCACGGGCTGCAGGGACGCTTTGAACTTGCAGTTCTCCTGGCCGCAGTAACGGATCAGGCCTTCCTTCTTGTTGGTCCGTTCGATCAGATAGGGAGCGCCGCAGCTGGGGCACTTCTCGGGCACCGGTTTGTACCAGAGGACGAAGTTGCAGTCCGGATAGTTGCTGCACCCATAGAAGGCCTTTCCCCGGCGGGATTTCCGCTCGACGATCTCGCCACCGCATCCTTTCTGAGGGCAGGCCACGCCGGTGGTCTTGGGCTTGATGTACTTGCACTCCGGGTAGTCGCTGCATGCGGTAAATTCTCCGAAGCGGCCGTGCTTGATGACCAGGTTCTTGCTGCACACCGGGCACGACTCGTCCAGGGGAATGTCGCGCACCGCCTTGACCTCACCGTTTTTCGCTTTGTGGATGTGCTTCGTGTTTTTGCATTCCGGGTAGCCGGAGCACGCCAGGAACTCGCCGAATCGCCCCTTCTTGATCACCATGGGGCGGCCGCATTTCTCACAGGTTTCCTCGGTGAACCGCGCTTCCTCCACCTGCACATCGCCGTTGGTGTCGCGGGTGATCTCTCGGGTATTCTTGCACTCTGGATAGGCGGAGCAGGCCAAGAACCGGCCATAACGCCCCCACTTGATGACCATGGGGCTGCCGCACTTTTCGCAGCTTTCCTCCGTGGGAACCTCCTCCCGCTTCACGTTTTTCATTTCCTTCTGGGCCTGCTTTAGTTTTTTCGAGAAGCGGGCGTAGAAGTTTTTCATGGCGTCCACCCAGTACTCCTTGCCCTCCTCGATCTCGTCCAGGTGGTCCTCCATGCGGGCGGTGTACTTGTAATCGAAGATATCGGGGAAGCTTCCGGTGAGCAAATCCGCGACCACCTCACCGGTCTCGGTAGGGATAAACCGGCCATCCTTTTGGGTCACATATTCGCGGTTCTGGATGATGTTCACGATGGTGGCATAGGTGGAGGGTCGTCCGATGCCGCGCTCTTCCAGCTCCTTGACCAGCATGGCCTCCGTGAAACGGGGCGGCGGCTGGGTGAAATGTTGTTCCGGCAGGAGCGCTTCCACGCTCAGAATCTCCCCGCCCCGGACCTCGGGTAGCTGGCCCTCCTTCTCTTCCTCGTCCTCCTCGGCAGCGAGGCTTTCGTCCCTGGATTCCTGGTAGAGCGCCAGGAAGCCGTCGAACTTCAGGATGGAGCCCGTGGCCTTGAAGGTGCAGCGCCCTGCCTCGATCCCGATCTCCGTGGCATCGAAAATGGCGGGGTTCATCTGGGAGGCAACGAAGCGCTTCCAGATGAGGGCGTAGAGCTTCCACTCGTCGGCTTTCAGATACGGTTTCAGAGAGTCCGGAGTCCGTTCCACGTCCGTGGGGCGAATCGCCTCGTGGGCTTCTTGGGCTCCCTTTCTGGCCGCATAATGGATGGCCTTCGGCGGGAGGTAAGGCTGGCCGTAAGATGCCTGGATGTACTCCCGAACGTGCGCCAGCGCCTCCTGAGAGATCCGGGTAGAGTCCGTCCGCATGTAGGTGATCAGTCCTAAGCTACCCTCGTCACCTACTTCCACTCCCTCATACAGGTGCTGGGCGATGGTCATGGTCCTTTTAACGGTGAAATGCAGCTTGCGGTACCCCTCCTGCTGGAGCTTGCTCGTGATGAAGGGGGGGACTGGACGGCGCTGTTTTTCCTTGCGGACCACCTGCTGGACCACAAAGGGGACGCCCTGCAGATCTGCCACCAACTGCTTGGACTCCGCCTCGCTGGTGATCCTGAACTTCTGCCCGTCCAGCTTGATGGCCCTGGCCTCGAACGGTGGCGGGTTTTCTCCCAGTAGCCGCGCCGCCAGGGTCCAGTACTCCTCCGAGACGAACGCACGGATCTCCTTTTCTCGCTCCACGATCAGGCGGAGGGCCACCGTCTGAACCCGTCCCGCGGACAGGCCCCGGCGAACCTTGTCCCAAAGCAAGGGGCTGATTTGGTAGCCCACCAGCCGGTCCAGCACCCGACGGGCGATCTGGGCTTCCACCTTGTGCTCGTCGATCTTGCCCGGATGCTCGAAGGCCTTGCGGACGGCCGCGGCCGTGATTTCATTGAAGAGGACCCGGAACACTTTCTTACTCCTCTTTCCCAGTTCCTCCGCCAAATGAGCGCAGATGGCTTCGCCTTCCCGGTCCGGGTCCGCCGCCAGGTAGATCTCGTTCGTTTTCTCCGCCGCAGACTTCAGCTCGCGGACCACCTTCTCCTTGCCCGGGATGATTCGGTACGTGGGCTCAAAGTCCTTCTCCACGTCCACGCCCAGCTTGTTCTTGGGCAGGTCCTTGATGTGACCGACGGATGCCTTCACTGTGTACTTGCCACCCAGGTACTTGTGAATGGTCTTAGCTTTGGCCGGCGACTCGACAATGACCAGTGGTTTCGACATGGAAGCTTTTCGTCAATCGTCCATCGTCAGTGGTCCCTCGGCCTGCCCGTGGACTTGTGACCGTTGACGCAAAAAACGAAAAGGACGAGCGGGAAACAGCCTTCTCCATTCGCTCCCCGAACTCGTCCCTGGCCCCTAGTACCGTTCCAACTATTCGGCCGACTCTTGCGCTGGGCGCTGGCGCGATCCGTTCCCTGAGGTACGCCCCTCCAACTGGGCACATCAGTTGGAACGGCACTAGCGCCTTACGAAATTTTTCCCCGGGAGTTGTCGAACCAACTCCTTCATTTCCAGAGCCAACAATATTTCATTCAGTCTGCCCATGTCAAGCAGTGAGGCTCCAGCCAACGCGTCCACGTGCTGAGGCAACTCGATGCTGAGCAGGTTGTAAATCCGCTCCTCGTCGGAAGAAAGCGGCTCCCGATGGGATGTCTCCGCAGGCCCACTCTTTTCTTCGAGGCGGAGGCCCGACTGAATGTCGCGAGGAAGTTCCTCCACGACGTCGCGCCACGTCTGGACCAGCTTGGCGCCTTGCTTGATCAGGTAATTGGGGCCGAAACTTTTCGCAGAGGTGATGTTGCCGGGCACGGCGAACAGCTCCCGGTTCTGGTCCAGGGCAAGGCGGGCAGTGATGAGGGAGCCGCTGTGTTCGGCGGCCTCCACGATGATGGTGCCAAGCGCGAGGCCACTGATGATCCGGTTCCGAATGGGAAAGTTCTGAGGGGCGGGAAAGGTTCCCAGCGGGAACTCCGATACCCAGGCCCCCCGGACCAGGATACTGCGGGCCAGCTTTTCGTGCTCCCTGGGATAAAGCACATCGAGACCGTTGCCCAGGACGGCGACGGTCACGCCATCCACCGAGAGAGCGCCGCGGTGACCCGCTGCGTCGATGCCTCGGGCCAGGCCACTTACCACAGACAGCCCGCAGTCGGCCAGGTCTGCCGCCAGGTGCTCTGCGGCGTGGATGCCGTACGTGGTCGGCTTGCGGGATCCCACCAGGGCCACCCCGGCCTGGGACAGGGCCTCTGGGTTTCCGCGGCAGTAGAGCAGCAACGGCGGATCAAAAAGTTGCTTCAGGAGCGCCGGGTACACCGGGTCATGGAGGGTCAGGATGCGCACCTCCAGGGATTCGGCCTGGCGGAGTTCCCGTTCCGCCCTCTTCCGGAGCTCGGGGTCCAGAAGACGATCGATGCAGGAGCGCTCCAACCCCAGCGCCGCCAGCTGATGGCGGCTGGCCTTGAAGATGGCTCCAGGTGAGCCCCACGTGTCCAGCAGGAAGCGGGCTGTCCTTGGGCCCAGCTCCGTTGCCAGGGAGAGGGCAATCCACGTAGAAAGCTCGTCTCTCACCATTCGATCACCGCAGAGCGGGGTGCGGGCCAGCAACTTCCACCAAAACCCCACGCGAATTCGCTGGCCAGAGGATTTATAATGAGCCGATGGGCAGGCCGCGGGTCTCGCTGGTAAGTTATCTGAACTCGGTCCCGCTGGGTTGGGGTTTTACTCACGGTCCTTTTCAGTCCCGCGTGGAATTGCTTCTCTCCACTCCCGCCGTCTGCGCCGAACAGTTGGAGCAGGGCGAGGCAGACGTGGGGTTGATCCCCTCTGTGGAATACCAGCGCATCCCTGGGCTGAGAGTCCTTCCGCATATTTCCATTGCCTCCAAAAAACGCTGCCGAAGCGTCCTGCTGGTGAGCCGGGTGCCTTGGGAAAAAATCTCACGGGTGGCCGTGGACGTCTCGTCGAAAACGTCGGTGGCGCTGTTGAAGCTCTTGTTTTGCCACCGGACCCGGATCCGTCCGCGGTTCACGGGCTGTTTGCCCCAACTGGAACGCATGCTGCAGCTCAACGAAGCTGCCCTGATCATCGGCGACCCGGCGTTGAAAATCTCCCGCGGCCTTCCCTTCGTGTACGACCTGGCCGAGGAATGGTACGCCCTCACCCGGAAGCCGTTCGTGTTCGCCTTCTGGGCGGTGCGCGCCGGGGCGCATTTAGGCCCGGCGGCAGCCTTGTTCCAGGAATCCAAGAGCCTGGGCCTGAGCCAACTGGATGCCATCGCCCTGGAGTACTCCCGCCTCCTGGGGCTTTCCCCCGACGACGTGACCGACTACCTGACCAAGTATCTCGACTATTCTCTGGACGCGGAAAACCTGGAGGGTCTATCTTTGTTTTATCGCATGGCCCTGGAGCAAGGCCTGACCCCAGCGGCGCGGGAGTTGGAATTCTATGGATGAACTGGAACTCATACTGGAGAGGGTCGATTCCGGCGAGCGCCTCACCTCCCAGGAAGCCCTGACCCTGCTCGGATCGGACCGGGTTCTGGAGATCGGCAGGGCGGCCGACCGGATCCGGCAGCGGCTCCATCCCGACGGTATCGTCTCGTTCATCATTGATCGCAACGTCAATTACACGAACATCTGCAGTGCCTTCTGCAAGTTCTGCGCCTTCTTTCGAGCCCCTGGCAGCTCCGAGGGCTACCTGCTGGAGCTGGATCAAATTTACAAGAAGATCGACGAGGCCCTGGCCCTGGGGGGCACGGGCATCCTCCTGCAGGGCGGTCTGCATCCCGACTTGAAGATCGAGTTCTACGAGGACCTGCTCCGCCGGCTGCGGGAGCGGTACCCGACGGTTCACCTGCACTGTTTTTCCCCTCCGGAGATCTATAACATTGCCCAAGTCTCCGGGCTCAGCATCCAGGAGACCATTCGCCGATTGAAGGAAGCCGGGCTTCAGTCCGTTCCGGGCGGCGGCGCCGAGATCCTGGACGATGACTACCGCCCCCAGATCCTGCGGGACAAGTGCACCGGTGCCCAATGGATCGACATCATGGAGACCGCCCACCGGCTGGGCCTGCGCACCACGGCCACCATGATGGTGGGCACCGGCGAGCGGGACGAGCACCGCGTACGCCACCTGGAGATGATCCGCGACCTGCAGGATCGCACGGGGGGATTTACAGCGTTCATCCCGTGGACCTTCCAGGCGGACAACACGTACCTTCAGAAGAAGGCGCACCTCCAGGACGTGGGCGGCTTCCCCTACCTCCGTCTCGTGGCGGTTTGCCGCATCTACCTGGACAACATTCGA
>JACQTF010000228.1 GCA_016210925.1 Acidobacteriota bacterium
CCGGCGACGGAATGGCGCTCGCCTACCGCGCGGGCGCCGCGCTCAAGGACATGGAGTTCGTCCAGTACCACCCCACCGGTCTCCCCGGGACGGGCATCCTGATCACCGAGGCGGCCCGTAGCGAGGGCGGGATCCTGGTGAACAAGGACGGCTACCGCTACCTGCAGGATTACAGCTTGGGCAAGCCTCTGGACGTCCACGATCCGAAGCACCCACAGTTGCGCACCATGGAGTTGGGCCCCCGTGACCGGCTGTCGCAGGCGTTCGTGAAGGAGAGCGAGAAGGGCAACACCATCCAGGGGCCTTACGGCGACGTGGTGCACCTCGACGTGCGCCACCTGGGCGAAAAGAAGATCAACAAGAAGATCCCTTTCGTTCGGGAGCTGGCCCGGAACTACGTGGGCATCGATCCGGTGACGAAACCGATACCCGTCCGGCCGGTGGTGCATTACATGATGGGGGGCATCCACACCGACATCGGGGCGGCGACCTCCATCCCCGGCCTCTACGCCGCCGGCGAGTGCGCGTGTGTGAGCATCAACGGGGCCAACCGGCTCGGCTCCAATTCTCTGACGGAACTGCTGGTCTTCGGCGCCCGCGTCGGAAGGAATGCGGCTCGGTTTGCGCGGGAACATCCAATTTCCAGTCTGGGAGCCCTGGAGGCGCAGGCCCGGGATGAGCAAGAGCGGCTCGCCAGGACCTTTCTGCTCAAGCAGGGCGGCACGGAACGGGTCTCCACGATCCGCCTGGAATTGACCAGGGCCATGGAACGGGGTGCCGGGATCTACCGTACGGAGTCTTCGCTGAAGGAAACCTGCGACACGGTGACGAAGCTGCGGGAGCGGTTCGCGAGCCTCGATCCCGAGGACCGCAGCCTGGCCTTCAACACCGAACTGACGGCGGCGTTGGAGCTTGACTTCATGCTCGATGTGGCTGCGAGCGTCGCCTTCTCTGCGCTGGCGCGCCGGGAGTCCCGCGGATCGCACCAGCGCATCGACTACCCGAAACGCGACGACGAGAGATACCTGAAGCACTCGCTGGCTTACTGGACCGGAGGGGCGCCGCGCATCGAGTACCAGGACGTCGTGATCACCCGGTGGCCGCCCGCGGAGCGCAAGTACGGAAATTAGGGGGGGTGATGGCTCGAACCATTAAACTCGAAGTCTTCCGTTACCGTCCCGAAATAGACGATAAACCTACCTTCAAGAGCTACGAAGTGCCCTTCCGCGAGGACTGGGTGGTGCTGGACGCCCTCAACCACATCAAGGACACGGTGGATGGGACCCTCTCCTTCCGGTGGTCGTGCCGGATGGGCGTGTGCGGCTCGTGCGGCATGATGGTCAACGGGTTCCCCAGACTGACGTGCGCTGCGTTCCTCCGGGACTACTATCCTCACCCGATCCGCGTTGAGCCCCTCGTGAACTTCCCTGTCGAGCGCGACCTCGTGATCAACATGAGCGACTTCCTGCGGAAGCTGAAGAGCGTGAAGCCGTGGATCATTCGCAAGGAGGAGACGCCGGTGTCGGAAGGGGAGTACCTTCAGACGCCGGCAGAGCTGGCCCGGTACAAGCAGTTCAGCATGTGCATCAATTGCATGCTCTGCTATGCGGCCTGCCCGGTCTACGGGCGGGAGGAAGATTTCATCGGACCGGCGGCTCTGGCGCTGGCGCAGCGGTACAACCTGGATTCCCGCGACCAGGGGGGCCAAGAGCGCCGGGCGATCGCCTTCAGCGACGAGGGCATCTGGGAGTGCACGTTCGTGGGCGAATGCACGACGGTCTGCCCCAAGAACGTCGATCCGGCGGGCGCCATCCAGCTGGGAAAGGTGACGGCCGCGATCGATTACTTCAAGCTGCTGCTGCCTTGGGGGAGGAAGACATGAAACCGGGACTCAGGCGGACCATGGGGTCCAAGTGGTGGCTGTGGCGGGGTGCCTACTTCCTGATCATGCTGCGCGAGCTGAGCTCGGTCTTCATCGCCGCCTACCTGGTCTTCCTCCTCGTCCTGCTCCACAAGGTACGGGAGGGGCCGGCGGCGTACGACGCCTACCTGGACTTCCTCTGGTCCCCCACCATGATCGTCTTCCACATCGTGGCGCTGGCGTTCGCGACGATGCACACGATCACTTGGTTCAACCTGACTCCGAAGGCGGTGGTCGTCCGTCGGGGCGAGGAACGGCTCCACCCGGCCCTGATCGCCGGCCCAAACTACATCGCGTGGGTCACCGTCACCGCACTCATCCTCTGGATCGTATTGAAATGAGCCGGACGCACGAACCTTTTTGGTGGTCGCTCTTTTCTGCAGGTGGCGTTGTGGCTGCGATGGTCGTGCCGGTCATGATCGTTCTGACAGGGCTTGCCGGAGCCCTTGGTTGGGACCCCGCTGAGGAGGCGTTCGCGCACGCCAACATCGTGAAGCTTGTTTCGCAGCCCCTCGCCAAGCTGTTCCTTTTCGTTGTCGTCTCGCTGCCCCTGTTCCACTGCGCCCACCGCATCCGCCATACCCTCGTGGACTTTGGTCTGGGCGGCTTTGAGACGCCCCTGGCGGTCGTCTGCTACCTTGGAGCGATCGCTGGCACCATCCTCTGCGGGTTCCTTCTCTGGCGCCTTTGATCGGGCCGCAGCTCACGCGGGTGGCATGAACATTCACGAGTACCAGGCGAAAAACATCCTCCGAAAATTTGGTGTCAAGGTTCCTCGGGGCCGGATCACGGAGAGTGCCTTGGAGGCCTACGAGGCGGCCAAGGAGTTCAAGGGTCCCGTCGTGGTGAAGGCCCAGATCCACGCCGGCGGCCGGGGCAAGGCGGGAGGGATCAAGGTTGCCCGGACGCCGGAAGAAGCGGAGGTCGCCGCCAGGGAATTGATCGGCAAGAGGCTCGTGACGCATCAGACCGGGCCGGACGGCCGCGAGGTGAAGCGGGTCCTGGTGGAGGAGGGACTTCACATCCAGAAGGAATACTACCTGGGCCTGGTGATCGATCGGGCCCGCCAGGCGCCGGTCTTCATGGCTTCCACCGAAGGTGGCGTGGAGATCGAAAAGGTAGCCGCCGAGAGACCGCAGGCGATCCTCCGGGAGCCTGTGAACCCCATGGTGGGCTTCCAGCCATTTCAGGCCCGGAAGCTGGCCTTTGGACTGCAGCTGCCAAAAGCTTCTGCGGGCAAGGCAGTGCAATTTATGGTCGGGCTCTACCAGGCCTTCACCGCCAACGACGCTTCACTGGCCGAGATCAATCCCTTCGTCCTGACCCAGGAGGGCGAACTCTACGCCCTGGACGCCAAGATGGTCTTCGATGACAATGCCCTGTACCGGCACGAAGACCTCCGGGAGCTGCGCGACCTGGCGGAAGAAGACCCCCTGGAGGTGAAAGCCTCCTCTTTCGGGTTGAACTACATCAAGCTGGACGGCAACGTGGGCTGCATGGTCAACGGGGCCGGCCTGGCCATGGCGACCATGGACATCATCCAGCTGGCTGGGGGAAGGCCCGCCAACTTCCTGGATGTGGGTGGTGGTGCCAGCGCCGACCAGGTGAAGAACGCGTTCGAGATCTTGCTCCTGGATTCTTGCGTTCGGGCGGTCCTGATCAACATCTTCGGCGGGATCCTCCGCTGCGACGTGCTGGCGCAAGGGGTGGTGGAGGCGGCGCGCTCGGTGCACGTCAAAGTCCCGGTGGTGGTCCGGCTCGAGGGGACCAACGTGGAGGAAGGGCAGCGCATCTTGAGGGAGTCGGGCTTGAATTTCACGGTGGCGTCCAGCATGAAGGAAGCGGCGGATAGAGTGGTGGCGCTGGCCCAAGGGACGGGCTACTCCTCCGGGCCCGAGCGCCCACGCGGCTGAGCAGGGCCCGACGAGGATCTCGATGTCGATCCTGGTAGACAACAATACCCGGGTGGTGGTGCAGGGGATCACTGGACGCGAAGGTTCCTTCCACGCCCGGCAGTGCCTGGAGTACAGCACCAAGGTCGTAGCGGGGGTGACTCCGGGAAAAGGGGGCACCACCCACGACGGAGTTCCGGTCTATGACACCGTGCACGAGGCAGCTCGGGAACAGGGAGCGACTGCCAGCCTCATCTTCGTCCCGCCACCGTTCGCCGCCGATGCCATCCTGGAGGCCGCGGACGCCGGTATCCCGCTGGTGGTTTGCATCACCGAGGGCATCCCCACGTTCGACATGATCCGGGTGATGGTGTCCCTTCGGGATTCGAAGAGCCGGCTGATCGGCCCCAATTGCCCCGGGATCATCTCCCCGGAACAGTGCAAGATCGGCATCATGCCGGGAAGGATCCACAGGCGCGGGACCGTGGGTGTGATTTCCCGCAGCGGGACCCTGACCTACGAGGCGGTGGACCAGTTGAGCAGGCTCGGCATCGGGCAGTCCACGTGCGTCGGGATCGGCGGTGACCCCATCATCGGAACCACGTTTGTGGAGTTGCTGGAGCTTTTCCAGCGTGATCCCGAAACACGGGCCATCGTCCTGATTGGCGAGATCGGTGGAACGGCCGAGGAAGAAGCCGCGGCCTGCATCCGGGAGCACGTGACGAAGCCCGTGGTGGGCTTCGTCGCGGGTCGGACGGCACCCCCCGGACGGAGGATGGGCCACGCCGGCGCCATCATCGCCGGGGGGAAGGGAACGGCGGCGGAGAAAATAGCAGCCCTTCGCCAGGTGGGCATTCACGTGGTCGAGAGCCCGGCCGAGATCGGCTCCACGATGGAGTCCCTGTTACGAAACTTGAAACCCGAAACCTGAAACCTGAAACTAGGCTATCTTGGGTTTCAGGTTTCAGGTTTTGGGTTTGCTGTATGAAAGAGCGGACGTTGGCGATTATCAAGCCCGATGGGGTCTCCCAGCGGCTGATCGGAGAGGTGATTCGGCGGCTGGAAGCGAGCGACTTCCGGATCCTAAACCTGAAAATGGTACGGCTGAGCAGGCAAGAGGCCGAAGGGTTCTACGCCATCCACCGGGAGCGTCCCTTTTTTCAGAGCCTGACCGCGTTCATGTGCGAGGGCCCCATTGTGGTTCTGCTGCTGGAGGCCGAGGAGGCCATCCAGCGCCTCCGCACTCTGATGGGCGCCACTGACCCGGCGAAGGCAGACACGGGAACCATCCGGAGAGACTTCGGCAGCTCCGTCGAGCGAAATGTCATTCACGGGTCGGATTCGTCAGCATCGGCGCAGTTTGAAATCAGCTTTTTTTTTGACGAATCGAAGAACTCCAGGTGATATGGCGGGACTGGGAAAGCTGTTGATGCTCCTGGGCGTGGTGCTGGTGCTGGTGGGAGCCCTCCTGACGTTTGGGGGCTCATTGCCTCTGAGGATCGGGAGGCTGCCGGGGGACATCCACATCCAGAAGGAAAACTACACCATCTACATCCCGCTGGGCACCAGCCTCCTTCTCAGCGTCCTCCTCTCCCTTCTCCTGAGCTTGATCTTTCGGAAGTAGTGCCGGGTTGCAAAAACTCGCGATGTTTTAGAAGGAGGATCCGGGGAGCCTGAACCTCCAGCCGGATATGGTCCGGTTCGTATTGCTCCGTCAAAATGCGGGCTTTTTCGTGGAACAGTTCCACGAGCCGGGCCTGCGGGTAGGGGATCCGGAGGACGGCCCGCTGGACCCCCCGGTCCAACACCCGTCCGATTTCCCGCACCAGTTGGGGGATTCCCTGTCCCGTGAGGGCCGACACGAAGATCGGCTGGTCGGACAGGTCGGAGAAGTCCATCCGGAGTTGGTGGGAGTTCAGCAGGTCGATCTTGTTGAAGACCTCGATCCGGGGCAGGGACAGCACCTCCAACTTCCCCAGTACCTCCAGCACTGCCTTCATCTGGTCCCGAAAGTTCTCCCGGGAGAGATCCACGACGTGCAGGATCAGGTCGGCCTGCTGGACTTCCTCCAGGGTAGCGCGAAACGCGGCCACCAGGTGGGTCGGCAGCTTGCGGATGAATCCCACGGTGTCAGAGAGCAAGAGCTCCTGCGCGCCGGGCAGGCGCAGCCTGCGGATCAGCGGGTCCAGGGTGGAGAACATGCGACGGCTGGATACGGCGTGGGCGCGGGTGAGGGCGTTGAAGAGGGAGGACTTTCCCGCGTTCGTGTAGCCCACCACGGCCACGGTGGGGATGGGCACGCTCTTGCGCTTGGCGCGGTGCAGGGAGCGGTGGGTGCGGATCTTTTCGATTTCCTCGTTGATCTTCCCGATCCGCTTCCGAAGGGCCCGCCGGTCCGTCTCCAGCTTCGTCTCGCCGGGACCCCGGGTCCCGATGCCGCCACCGAGCCGGGACAGCTCGATGCCCTTTCCCGTGAGCCGTGGGAGCAAATAGAAAAGTTGTGCCAGCTCCACCTGGAGCTTGCCCTCTCGGGTTCGGGCTCGCTGCGCAAAGATGTCGAGAATCAACTCGGTCCGGTCCACCACCTTGCACCGGGTGACCTCGACAATCTTGTTCTTCTGCCCCGGAGAAAGGTCGTCGTCGAAAATCAGGAGGTTGACTTCTTGCGCGGCGGTGCGCCGGGCGATCTCCTCGACCTTCCCCCTGCCCAGGTAGTACGCCGGGTCGATCCGATCTCGCTCCTGGACCAGGCGGTCCCGAACCAGGGCTCCGGCGCTCAGGGCCAGTTCGGAGAGCTCGTGCAGGGATTCTTCAGTGGCAAAACGCTGCCGGTGGCTGCGACAGGAGCCGATGAGGAGCGCAGATTCGTAACGGTTCTGGACGGCCAATGGGCTTTCTTTTTCCCCTTGCTTTGGGCTGAAGCCCCACCCACAAGGGTGAGCCTCGCCGGCAAAGGTCCAATCGTTCCCCCGGCTGTTGATTTCTAACAAATTCAGTATATCATACCTGGGAAAAGAGATAGGCGTCTGCAGCCAACTTATGATATTTTAAAGGTTTTTGAGGAGGGAAAGATGTCCGCCCATGAGAAGACGTCGGTGCTGGCGGAGGCGAGGCAACCGACCACTCCCATCAAACGTCAATACGTGAATTTCACCTTTTTCAAGGTGGATCCGAGCTGGCGCCGCCTGCCGGAAGAGGAGAAAGCCAGGGGCCGCCTCGAGTTGGTGAATGTGGTGGAACGTTTTCGGGACGACCTGCTCCTGTATACCTATTCTCTCCTGGGGCTGCGGAGCGATGCCGACTTCATGATCTGGCGCATTGGCGACCGCCTGGAGACCTTCCAAGACATGAGCGCCCAGATCTTTCGCACCGGGCTGGGAAAATACCTGGTCAACACCTATTCTTATCTGGCTGCCACCAAGCGGTCCATCTACGTGATCCGGCACCAGCACCCCGGGTCCGAGGGCTCCCGCCTTCAGGTGGTTCCCGGCGAGGCGAAGT
This sequence comes from Acidobacteriota bacterium, assembly GCA_016210925.1. Taxonomy (GTDB): domain Bacteria; phylum Acidobacteriota; class UBA6911; order JACQTF01; family JACQTF01; genus JACQTF01. The sequence continues at coordinate 7,315 of JACQTF010000228.1, forward strand.
ACCTTTTCGTGTACCCGTTCGTCAAGAGCCGGGACTGGTACCTGTTGGCCAAGGACGTCCGGCAGCGGATCATGGACGAACACATCGCGGTGGGCCACCGCTATCCCACGGTGAAGATCAACACCACCTATTCGTTCGGGCTGGATGATCAGGAGTTCGTGGTAGCCTTCGAGAGCGACAAGCCCCATGACTTCTTGGACCTGGTGATGGAATTGAGGGAGACAGAATCCAGCAAGTACACCGTGCGGGACACCCCGGTCTTTACCTGCGTCATGAAGAAGATAGACGAGATCCTGGAAAGCCTGGGCTGAGCTCTAGGAAACCTGAAACTTGGAAACCTGAAACCTGAGACCCGTCATTTACGAAGTTTAAGTGCCGGGCTTCAGGTTCTCGTTTCAGGTCTCAGGTTCCAGAGTTTCGAGTTTTAGTTTTCATCGGAGGGGGGGAGAATGGCGAGATACCTGCCCATACAGAAGGACTCCGTGGGCGATCGAGTGCGGGAACTTTACGACCGGATCGAGAAGGAGCAGGGCAAGGTCTTGAACGTGTTCAAGACCATGGCTGCGAGTGCCGGCTTTTTGGAGGGCTTCTATCGCATGTACCGATCGGTGGTGGGCCCCGTGAGCCTGAACGAGAGGCTTCAGACCCTGGCGATCTTGAAGACGTCCAAATTAGATGGCTGTCCCTATTCTCTGCACCACCACCAGGAGCTTGCCAAGCGAGCCGGTTGGAGCGAGGAACAGATCATCGCCATGGATGCATTCGAGAACAGCGAGCTCTTCTCCTACACCGAGAAGCTGGTCCTGAACTGGGCGGAGCTGGTCACCCTTCGTCCCGGGGAGATCTCGGAGGAGCTGTTCCGCACCATGCGAAGCCATCTGACCCAGCAGCAGATGGTGGAATTGACCTCCATCGTGGCTTTCGTCAACATGTTCAACCGCTTCAGCCGGACCTTCCGGGTGGACATCGAAGGGAAGGAAGCGGCTGCCCACGCCTCCTGAGCGAGGTTTGCTCATGTTCTACGCGCTTTGTCTCGGTTGCGGACGTTCCTACGAATACAACGGCCCGGAGGATACCTTCTGTCCGGGCTGCTGGAACAAACTGACCATCTTTTGCCCCCGCTGCCACACGTACTTCAGGACGCGGCCTGCGAAGAGCTGTCCCTATTGCAGCGCCGAGCTGGTGGAGGCGAAGCCGAAGACCAAAACCGGGACCTGATCCGATACCTTTTATTTGCGTGAAATTATTTTTGGTTGGTGCGGGGCGACGGCATGGAAGAAAACCGCCTGCAGGATTTCCAGAAGCTGGCCGAGCTGGAGCCCGACGACTTCCTGGTACGCTACGGCCTCGGGAACGAGTATTTCAAAGCCAAGAGGTTCTCGGAGGCAGTTCAGGAGTTTCGGAAAGTAGTGGAAATCAAGCCCGATTATTCCGCCGCGTACCGCATGCTGGGACGGTCCCTGGGCGAGACGGGCCAGTGGGAAGAGGCTCGTAGAGTCTTTCAGGAGGGCATTCGCGTCGCGGAGAAGAACGGCGACCTGCAGACGAAGAAGGAGATGGAAGTTTTCCTCCGGCGCCTTTCCTAAAGCTACCGTCATTCGTCAATCGGTGCACCTTTGATTGAGTACGAATGACGATTGACGAATGACCATTGACGCAAGTTCTAGATGATGGTGTGGCTGGGGATGGTAGCCCCTTTGGGGACAATGACGATGCCCTCCCGGATGGAGTAGTTGTCCCG
>JACQTF010000223.1 GCA_016210925.1 Acidobacteriota bacterium
ACGCCGAAGAGGTGACCTTCGACGTGTACACGCAAGTCTGGCGGAGCGCAAAGAGCTTTGATGCACAGCGGGGAACTATCACCGCGTGGCTGGTGACGCTGACTCGGAGCTGTGCGATCGACCGACTGCGCTCGGTAGCTGTACGAAGCCAGCACGAAGAACACCTCCCCGAATTCCCTCAAATGGCGGCGTCCCCGGAGAACCCGGAGCAGAGCCAACAGAGGCGCCTGGTGCGAGCCGCCTTGGAGGTGCTGCCGCCCGAACAGCGCCAGGCGATCGAGATGGCGTTCTTCTCAGGGCTCAGTCACTCAGAAGTGGCGACAAAGCTCGGCCTGCCGCTGGGTACTGCCAAGACTCGCATCCGGTTGGGTATGATGAAGCTGCGGGAACTGCTAGGAGCGGGAGCGTAAGCTCCCCGGAAAAGGGGCTGATGTCACACGAATGCGTAACGGACGAAATCAGCGAACAAGCCGCCCTGTATGCCTTGGGCCTGCTCGAGCCGCAAGAAGCACTCGCCTTCCAGAAGCACCTGCGCGCAGGCTGCGCCGCTTGTGAGGCGGAGCTCCATGGGTTCCGCGACACCGCTCTCCTCCTGCCCTTGGCCCTGCCGGAAACCAAGCCCCATCCCCGCGCGAGAGACAAGCTACTCGCCTCCATCAAGAGCGCACCTGGGCCTCAGGTGTGGAAGGCCTGGACCGACACCATCTCGGCAAGCCAGCACATCGTTCGCGCGGAACAGGGTACATGGGAACCCGTGGGCTTGGAAGGCATCAGCGTCAAGCAGCTCTATGTGGACCCGGTACAGGACACGGTGACCATGCTGGTACGCATGGACCCTGGTGCTAGATACCCGATGCACCGCCACGCCGCCCCAGAGCAGTGCCTCGTACTCGAGGGAGACCTGCGCATCGGCGACCTGGTCTTTCGTGCCGGTGACTACCGATGTGCGGCAGCGGAAAGCATTGATCAGCCCAGCTACACCGAGCAGGGTTGTCTGCTGCTGATCGTCTCCTCCCAGCACGACCAACTGCTGGCCTGAAGATTTTTCCCCATCCAATCAGGCGGCATTTCCGTATTGCCAAGGCGGGATACGGAAACTGCAGGACTCTGCCCCCGCTCTCTTCATCCTGGTACAGAATCGCACCCTCAACCATGGTGCGACTCAGACGTGACCCCAACAGCAAGCCCGTCTGGGTCGCCCCCGTCAGTGGGTAAATCCGATCTGCCAAAAACTCCGTAGATAGGATTTAGGAGCGGACAACTTCTGGGGGTGGGAGGCCCTGAAACAGAAGAGAGAGAGATCAGGTGGGCAAGGTCCACCCGGCTGACCAGCCCCTGCCCGCTGGACAACACGACTGGAATACGGTTCGCAAAGTTTGGGTAGTTGACAATGAATATTCTGGTTGAAAGTTGGACGGCCAACTGTTCGGCAGCCAAGGTTTAATCAGCCTGACAAAGGAGTTCAAGCATGAAAAGACTAAGAGTAATCGTCGCGGTGGCGATGGCAGTGATGATGGCCGCACCCGCAAGCTTTTTTGGGGCCAATCATCGCGAGGCACCGATCACCGCCCTAGACCGCCTGGCTGACATCGCCGATTTTTTTGCGTTTGTCAGCTACGACAATCCGGACAAAGTGACGTTCATTCTCGACGTAGATCCCTTGTTGGAGCCGGCCAATGGCCCCAACTATTTTCCCTTCGATCCTGAGATTCTCTATGCGGTTAAGATCGACAACAACAATGATGCCGTGGAAGACGTCACGTTCGAATTTCGATTCCAAACGGAAATCCGATTGGCGGATGTCTTCACTGGCTTTGTTGGAGCCTTGGGTGGCGTGAATGCACCGGCCAATTCACCGGCGCCGGTTGCGCCAGGCACGCCGATCGTCCCGCCAGCGATCACTGCATTGGATGGCTCCGGCTCCGAAGGCTTGAGCCTGCGCCAGAACTACACCGTCACACTGGTGCGTGGGGCGGGTCCCGGTGCTGTGCGTACTCCCTTGACGAATGCGACCGGCAAACCGCTGTTTGCGGTCCCGTCGAACGTCGGCCCCAGGACCATGCCGGACTACCCGGCCCTGGCCAAGCAGGGTATCTACAGCCTGGGCAGCGGCATCCGGGTCTTTGCCGGCACGGTGGACGATCCATTCTGGATTGACTTGGGTGCAGCCTTTGACTCGCTCAACTTCCGCGCCACCGGTTTCCCCGTCCCGGGCGTCCTCAGCGACACTCAAGACGCCGATGACACCCAGAACTTCGCTGCGGACGACGTGGCAGGGTACAACGTGAACGCGATTGCCATCGAAGTGCCGACGGCCCTACTCACCCGCGAGGGAGTGAAACTTCCAGCCACCCATCCGGGAGCCACGATCGGCCCCTGGGGCACGACGTCGCGGCCGCGCGTGACCATCCGCCGCTCACCCTTGCCGGCGCTGGGCGAAGGCCCGTTTCGTCAGGTCCAGCGCATGGGCCACCCGTTGTTCAACGAGCTGATCATCGGCACGGGGTTCAAGGATAGATTCAGCATGAGCCCGCCCAAGGACGATGCGCAGTTTGCCAATTTCGCCCTCGATCCGCTCCTGGCGCGCGTGCTGAATGCGGTCTACGAGGCGCTCTTCGGTCCCAATGTCCTTCCCATTCCTACCCCGCCACGCACCGACTTGTTGCCCCTCGTTCAATACCGGCCGCCGATTGCCGCACCCGGCACCGCGGTTGGTCCGGTGGCTGATTTGCTCCGGCTCAACACTGGCGTGGCGGCAACGCAAGCCGCGCAGCGCAAGCGACTGGGTGTGCTGGCCGGCGATTTGGCTGGTTATCCCAATGGCCGTCGCGTCTCCGACGATGTGACGGACATCGCGGCACGAGCGGTAGCCGGCGTACTGGCCACGGGCTTCAATAAATTCCCGCACAATCGGATCGGGGACGGCGTCAACGCCAACGATGCGCCTTATCAGGAGACGTTCCCGTACGTGGCGTTTGCCCACAGCGGGCGCAACAGCCGTCATGTGGATCCAGGCGAGGCCGGAGGGGGCCCCGTCAATTAACCGGGCCGACTGTCGTGGCCGTGTGCGAGAGCGCACACGGCCAGGGACTCTCTCAAATTTCGCTGGAGGATTTGCCATGAAGACTCACGGTGCTGCGGTGGTTGCGCTCTTTTCGGTTCTTGCGGTGTCCGGCCAGACACCGCCGGCTCATCTCTCGCCTGCCCAACAGAAGATGGCCTGGGCGCAGAAGGCCATCGAGGAAAATTCCGAGCGCTACCAACCCCACAACGATCTCGCGCTGGCACTTTCCCGCCGGGCGCGCGAGACCTCCGATCCCGCCTACTACGCGCAGGCGGAAGAGGCACTAAGGAATTCCTTTCGTCTCGCGCCCGACAACTTTGAAGGCCAGAAGGTTCGGGCTTGGATTCTTCTGGGCAAACACGAATTCGCCCAGGCCTTGGAGGCTGCCAAGGCGCTGAACCGGCGCGCGCCCGACGACATCCTGGTGTACGGGCTCCTGGCCGACGCTCACATCGAACTGGGCAACTACCAGGAAGCCGAAGAGGCTGCACAATGGATGCTCGACATGCGTCCTGGCAACGTGCCCGGTCTCACCCGTGCAGCGTATCTGAGGGAGCTTTTCGGCGACATCGACGGCGCCATCGAGTTGATGAACGCGGCTTACCAGCGGACCCCCTACGACGAGGTGGAAGACCGCGCTTGGATCCTGACCCACATCGCCCACCTGCAGCTCATGACCGGAAAAGCGGATGGCGCGGAGAAGGTGCTGCAGCGCGCCCTCGAGCTCTTCCCCGGATACCACTATGCCCTGGCCAACCTGGCAAGGGTCCGGATCGTGCAACAAAGGCACGCAGAGGCCATTGACCTGCTGCGCCAACGCTTCCAGGCTGCGCCGTATCCTGAGAACCTCTACGGGCTGGCGGAAGCACTGGAGCAAGCAGGCCGCCTCCAGGAAGCCAAAGTCGCGTACGCTGATTTTGAGGAGAAAGCCCGCCGCGAAATGGACTGGGCCGACAACGCCAATCGCGAGCTGATTTTCTACTACGCCGACCACGCTCAGAAGCCGGCCGAGGCCCTTCGTCTGGCACGTCATGAGGCGGAGCGGCGCCGCGACGTCCAGACACTGGACACCTACGCCTGGGCACTCTGCGTCAACGGTGAATACGCCGAGGCTCGCAAGCAGATTGAAAGCGCTCTGGCAGTCGGAATCCACGACGCAAAGTTTTTCTACCACGCCGGTGCCATCGCCTCGAAGCTGAACGACCAGGCTACGGCCGCACGCTATCTCACACAGTCGCTCGACCTGAACCCGGTCTCGGAATTCTCCACGGCCGCACGCAAGGCGCTTGCCACGGTCTCGTATCCGGCGGCAGGGGTCGCGGGGCGGGATCACCGGTGAATCGCGGGCGGGGCGGGGCTCAGAGAGCAACTCATGCGTCCCGGGACGGTTCCGACACCTCCACCCGGGATGTCCGGGAATCCATGGCCTGGTTGGCCAGCCGGTCTGCCTCCTTGTTCTGCTCCCTGGGAATGTGCTCGATGGAAAAGTCGCGCAAGGCCCCGACGTAGCGATGAGCCTGCTCATGGAGGGGCTTGATGTTCTGGTGCTTGACCTTGTATCTGCCCAGGACCTGTTGGACCACCAGGAGGGAGTCGGAGAAGACTTTCAAGCGGAAGAAGCCATTGTTGAGGGCAAAGCGCAGGGCCGCCAGCAGCGCGGAGTATTCGGCGTAGTTGTTGGTCTGCTTTCCCAGGTACCCGGAGATCCGGGCGACGGTGCGCTCCTGGGAATCCAGCAGGTGGACCCCGAAGCCAGCCTCGCCGGGATTGCCCCGGGACCCGCCGTCGATGTAAGCGGTCAACTTCCCTGTGCCAACCGGCTGGCGCGACGGGCGCTCACACGAAGGCTTCTTGGGCATTGCCACGATAGTAGAGGATTCGGTTGCAGCTCTCGCAGGAAAGGATCTGGTCGTTTCTCCGGACATCGTTGAAGACCTGGGGGCGCAACTTCACGTGGCAGACGGTGCAGGATTCGTCCCTGGCTTCTGCCAGAGCGATGCCGCGGCGGAGTTGGGCCAGGGTCTTATAGCGTTCCAGGAGATCCTGCGAAATGAAGCGCTCCAGGTCTGCCTTCCTGGTGGCCAGTTGCTCGATCTCCACCTGGATCGCGGCGCTGGATTTCTTGTAATCATTCTCTTGCCGCCGGACCTGTTCTTCTTCCTGGCGGTACGTCGCCTCCAGGATCTTGATCTCCCGCTCCAGCCTCTCCACGCGTTCCATGTGGTCCAGGATGATATCTTCCTTTTGGGTGATCTCCTCCTTGCAGCCTTCGATCTCCTTGAGGACCGCCTGGTACTCCTTGTTGGTTTTCACTTCCATGAGCTGGTCCTTGTACTTGGAGAGCCGCGGCCGGAGAAGATCCGCCTCGCCTTCCAGCTTGCGCCGCTCCTTCTGGGAACTTTCCAGCTGCTCCTTCAGGGCCAGCGCGTCCACCTGTCTGTGACCGAGCTCCTGCTGGAGCGCGACGATCTTCTGGGGGAACTCGGACGCCTGGCGATTCAACTCCAGGATGCGAAGGTCAATCTCCTGCAGACGAATCAGTGCTTCCAGATGGGGGTTCATGTTTGATGCGAACCCAAAACTCTGAAATCTAAAACCTAAAAACTTGTAGCCTACCCCTCTTCCGGTTTTAGGTTTTGGGTTTTAGAGTTTTAGGTTTTGTTCATGTGGGCCCTCTAGGATTCGAACCTAGGACTGCCCGGTTATGAGCCGGGAGCTCTGACCGCTGAGCTAAGGGCCCACGCTTTCCAAGAGTTTTCAGTTCTCAGTTCTCAGTTTTCAGTTCTTGAAGCCATTTTAACTGAGAACTGAGAACTGCTAACGACAAAAAGAAAAGCCGTCCCTGCGGACGGCTTCCGGATCACTCCCGAGTGGTCCCTTCCAGGAAGGCTTTCAGTCGCTTGCTCCGGGAAGGATGTCTCAGCTTCCGGAGCGCTTTCGCCTCGATCTGGCGAATACGCTCCCGGGTCACGCTGAATTTCTGGCCCACTTCCTCCAGGGTGTGCTCGCTGCCGTCGCCCAGGCCGAACCGCATCTTGATCACCTGTTTTTCCCTGCTGGTGAGGGTGTTCAGTACGTGCTCCGTCTGCTCCTTCAGGTTCAGGTTGATGACGGCTTCCGCCGGCGAAACCACGCCTTTGTCCTCGATGAAGTCTCCCAGGTGGCTGTCTTCCTCCTCTCCGATGGGCGTCTCCAGGGAGATGGGCTCCTGGGCGATCTTGAGGACCTTCCGCACTTTGCTCACCGGGATGTCCATCTTCTTTCCGATCTCCTCGGCGGTGGGCTCGCGGCCGTACTCCTGCACCAGAGCCCGGGAGGTGCGGATCAACTTGTTGATGGTCTCGATCATGTGCACCGGGATCCGGATGGTGCGCGCCTGGTCCGCAATGGCCCGGGTGATGGCCTGCCGGATCCACCAGGTGGCGTAGGTTGAGAACTTGTAACCGCGCCGGTATTCGAACTTGTCCACCGCCTTCATCAGGCCGATGTTCCCCTCCTGGATCAGGTCCAGGAACTGGAGCCCACGATTGGTGTATTTCTTGGCGATGGAGACCACCAGGCGCAGGTTGGCCTCCACCAGCTCTTTCTTCGCAATGTCCGCTTCCAACTCCCCACTCTTGATGGTGGCCAGGGTCCGCTTCAACTCCACGGCAGTAGCCACGGAATCGGCTTCGATCTGGTGGATTTCACCCTCGATCTTCTTGATCTTCTGCTTGATCTTCCGGGCGTCCTCCAGTTTGCGGGGACCCTCGAGCATCTTGCGAGACTTTTCCCCCTCTCGCTCCAGGGCAATGACGCGGTCCACGGTGGACCGGATGGCCTCCACCAGCTTCAGGTGATAGCCCGCATTGAGGTCCAGGGAACGGATCAGCTTCGCGATGAGGATGCGACCCCGTGCCAGCCTGACCTGCTGCCTCTTGAAGTTCCGGCTGCCCTTCTTGCTGGAGGCCAGTCTCCTGCGCACCCGGTCCGTCCGGCGGGCCTGTTGCTTGAGCCCATCGATGGCCCTGAGGGTCTCCCTTTTCTTCTCCTCGATGCTCTCCTCGGTGAGCTCGTCATCGCTGAAGATGATCACCTCCTTGATGGTGACCAGATCCTTCTTGAGCTGCTCTCCCAGCTTGATGATCTCCTTGAGCACGATGGGAGACCGGGAGATGGCCTTCAGCACTAGATTCTGGCCCCGCTCGATGCGCTTGGCGATCGCCACCTCCCCTTCCCGGCTCAGCAGGGGAACCGTACCCATCTCCCGCAGGTACATGCGCACCGGATCGTTGGTCTTGTCCAGGGCAGCGGTCGGCACCTCCTCTTCCTCCGCAGCCCCTTCCCGGGCCAGGGCTTTCTTCTTGGCCGCGTGGTAACTCTGCTCGGACTCCACTACCTCGATGCCTGCTGAACCAAACAGCGAAAAGATGTTGTCCAGCTCCTCGGACGAACTGAGATCGTCCGGCAAGAGGTCGTTGACCTCGTCGTAGAGTAAATAACCCTTCTCTTTTCCCAGAAGGATCAGTTCCTTGACCTCGTCATACTTGTCTTCAATCGACAATCTTTTCTTCCTCCGTCCGCCCGGGGGGAAAAATTACGTTCGCTCCAATTCCAGGAGCTGCCGGTTCAGATCCCTTTTTTCCTCCAGCAGCTGCACCAACGAAATTTCGTCCCGTGAGGCTTCCGCCAGCCGGATTTTCTCCTGCACCCGGTTGGACGCGTTCTCCAGCTGTATCTTTCTTAGAGCCCGAACACAGCTTCCGGCGAGTTCGGGAGAAATAGAAATAGCTCCTTCTTGGAGCAGGATTCTCTCCAGAAGAAGCCCCTCTTCGCTGTCGCCTAAGATTTCTTTCAACCGAAAGTAGTCGACACCTTTCCCGGCATTGTACAAATCCATTATACCGCAAAAGATGGCTCTCGTGCGCAATCCCTCGAACGACATGTCCGAAAGCAAAGGCAATGTTTTCAAACGGATATCCTGGTCCTCCAGCAAAATTTTGATCAGATGCCTTTCGGCAGGCTTCACGTCGATGTCGGTCAGAAGTCGGTCCGCGCTGATGTTGGTTTTTCGAGCCGCGACCGCCTTCCTCACCTCTGCAAGTACAAGTTGATCCTCGATTTCCAGCTTTCGCGAGAGCCGCGTGACATATTCCGCGCGTTCCACACGGTTCTCCAGCTTACTGAGGTAAGGGAGGACTGCGTTGAGCACGTTAACTTTGGCTCTGGGAGAGGCCGGGGTTCGCTCCGCCCGAATCGCCTTTTCTAACACAAAGTCCAGATAAGGAACAGAGTTTCTCAACTCCTCCCGATACTTTCCAATCCCGAAATCCCGCACGAAACTGTCAGGATCGCGACCCTGCGGCAATCGAACCACATTGACTCGAAAGCCTTCTTCCAAAAACAGATCGAGGCTTCTTTGGGTGGCCGAAAGGCCAGCGGCATCCGGGTCGAAATTTACCAGAATATTACGAGTATGCCGGCCCAGAAGTTTCACCTGCGGCGGGGTCAGACTGGTGCCCAGGGAAGCCACCACATTCGTGGTCCCATGCTGGTAGGGAACCAGCAGATCGAAATAGCCCTCGACCAGGATCGCAAAATCGGCCCGCCGAATGGCCTCCTTGGAAAGGTTCAAGCCGTAGAGATGGTGTCCTTTGGTGAAAACCGGTGACTCGGGGGAATTCAGGTATTTCGGCAGGCCCTCCCCCAGAATCCGTCCGCCAAAGGCGACCACCCGGTTCGACAAGTCGAAGATCGGAAACATGACGCGGTTCCGAAACTTGTCCAGGATGCCCTCTCCGCTGTCGGAGCGCCGGAGCAGCCCTCCCTGTTCCAGCACCGAAAGAGAATACCCTGACCCCTGGAGGACCTGGATCAAGCGCACTCCGGAGGACGGCGCGTACCCCAGGCGGAATTTCTCGACCGTCTCGGGCGATATCTGGCGCTCCTCCAGGTACTCCCGGGCCATCCGGCCTTCGTCGGAGCGCAAACACTGCTGAAAAAACCTCGCCGCATCTTCCAGGGCCGCCAGAATTTTTTCTTTGACACCGGCTCCAGGCGCCGGCTCCGATTTGGGCAGCGGGATGCCATTCTTTTCCGCCAGCCGTCGTACTGCTTCCGGAAATTCCAGCCGCTCCATGAGCATGAGGAACTTGAACGCATCGCCCCCCACCCCGCACCCAAAGCAATGGAAGATCTGCTTGTCGTCGTTCACGTTGAATGAAGGTGTCTTTTCCGAGTGGAACGGGCAGAGCCCCACGTGATTCCGGCCTCGTTTTCGGAGACGGACATACTCCGAGACCAACGACACGATGTTGGCCGTGTTCCGAACCTCCTGGAGGAAGGCGTCTGGGAAGATCATCTCTGCGCTCCGGACGCGGCTGGAGCCTTTAGAGTCTCAATTCCGCGATGGTGGCTCCCGTACCGCCCTGGGCCGGGGGTGCGGGATAATGGCGGTCCACCTGGGGATGCTGCGAAAGAAACTCGCGGACGGCACTCCTGAGTCTTCCGGTACCGTGGCCATGAACGATCCGGACCTGGTCGAGATGACCCACGAAGGCCCGATCCAGAAATTTGTCCAGTCGTTCCAGCCCTTCCTGGACAGTACAGCCCAGCAAGTTCAATTCGTGAGGCGCCTCCTCCTCGGCCAAATGAAGGGACACGCTGGCCGGCAGGCGCGTCTCCTTGGGCACGGGCGCGGGCTCGCAGCGCTTGAGTTGGGAAACGGACACTTCCACTCGCTTGTTTCCCACACGGACCTGCACCGCGCCATCGTCGCGGACCTTCTCGACCCGGCCCCGCAGGGCCAGGTCCCGAATCTCCACCGTATCTCCCTCGCGGAGGTCTTCTCCGGATAGCGCCTGCTCCCGCTGGCCAAATTCCCCCGCCAGCTTTTGCTTCAAATAGCGCGCCTTCCGCCCCGCCTCCCGGCGCTGTTCCGCAGCCAGCGCCTTGTCCCGCAGGCTCTTCAAGAACGTTTCCGTTTCCTCCTGGAACCGCCGGGCCAGGTTCTCCAACTCCCGGGCGTTCTTCCGATCCAGCTCCTCTTCCTTTCTACGATAATCCGCTTCCAGCTTGGCTCGGCGACGTTCCACGGCTTCCATCTGTACTTGGAGGACATCCCTCAAGGAAGCTGCCTCCTCGCGGATGGACTTGATTTGGGAAAGATATCTCTCCTCTTCCTGCTCCCGCGGATCCAGGAGGCGCCGGGCCTCCTGGATGATCTCGCGGTCCAGACCGAGGCGCGATGCGATCTCGATGCCGCTGGAACTTCCGGCGACGCCCGGGATCAATCGGAACGTGGGCGCCAGGGAGACCTCATCGAACTCCATGGCGGCATTGAGGACACCGGGGGTGGAGAATCCATAACTCTTCAAACCGCCGTGGTGGGTGGTGGCGACCACCCACGCCCCGCGCCGGCGAAAGTAGTCGATGAGGGAGATCCCCAGTGCCACCCCATGGGAGGGATCGGTGCCTGTCCCTACTTCGTCCAGCAAAACCAGAGCCCGGTTCCGGAAGGCGCTGGTCATGTGTGCGATCCGAAGGATGTGGGACGAGAAGGTGCTGAGGTTCGCTGCAATGGACTGGTGATCCCCGATGTCGGCCAGGACTTGTGGAAAGACCGCCAGCTCCGCTCGCTGGGCCGGGACGTGGAGGCCAGTCTGAGCCATCAGAGTCAACAGGCCGATGGTCTTCAGAGCCACCGTCTTCCCGCCCGCGTTGGGACCGCTGAGGATGAGCACCTGCGTCTCCCGGCCCATGGTGACGTTCATGGGAACCACCGGTCGGCCCAGCGGACGCAGGGCCGCCTCCAGCAACGGATGCCGGGCGCCCTCCAGCTCAATGATCGCCTCCTCGTTCATCCGGGGCTCGTTGCACTGGAAAGTCCGGCTCAGGGCGGCCCGGGCGAAGAGGGCGTCCAGCTCGGCCACGAGTTCCCCCGCCGCCGTGAGCTCCCGCCGAACCGCGCGGAACATCTCCGTCCAGCACTGGAGGATGCGCGCAACCTCCTCCCGCTCCATCTCTCGCAACCGCACCAGCTCGTTGTTCAGGTCGATGGTCACCAGGGGCTCCAGGAAGACCGTGTGTCCCGTGGATGAAGCGGCGTGGATCACTCCCGGGATGGTCCTCTGGTGCTCGGACTTGATGGGCAGCACGAACCGGCCGTTGCGAATGGTGACGTAAAGATCTTGCAGGACCTTGTCTGTGTCCTCCCGCTTGAGAAAGCTTTCCAGTTCCACCTTGAGCCTGGCCTGCATCCGCTGGATTTCGACGCGGATCTCCTTCAAGTCCGGGCTGGCGAAGTCCTCGATCACGCCCGTGGCCAGCAACTTTCCCCGGATGGCCGCCAAGATTCCCTTGAACTCCGGCAGCGCCTCCGCCAGGGAGCCCAGCAGGGGAAAGAACGCCACCTCGCGCCGGAGGCGCTTCCGCACCTCGTCGGCCACCTGCGCCAGCTGCAGTAGTTGATAGATCTCCAGCGGCTCCAGACATGAGCCGTCGATTCCCAGGCGTTCCAACAGCAGGGCCGGGTCGCGGCTGTCCTCCAACGGCAACTTCCCCTGCTCGGAAGTCCAACGGACCCCCTCGGTGGTCTTCGCCAGCTCCAGGCGGACGCGCTCCAAGTCGTTCCAGGGTGCCGTCTCCTGGATCTTCTTTTTGCCCAGCTCGGACTGGGCGTAGGGCAGGAGCAGGGACTTTAGTTGGTCGAATTCCAGGGCCGAAAGGGTGGCTCTATCCATCTGGATCGGGTGAAGACATTATAGGGTTGGAGACCCGGCCTGACAACCGTCTCTCCTCTCGTGCCGTTCCAACTTGATCCGACAAAGATCAAGCAGGATTCTCGATCCAAAGCATGAGGGGTCCGCCAACGGTTGCTTTGTCTCAATAAGTTGGAACGGCACTCGTCTGTCGTGGCCTGGTTCTCAGGACGTTTTGCGATTGATGAGGGAGGCAATGTAGCCGGCGCCGAATCCGTTGTCGATGTTCACCACGGCCACGTTGGAGGCGCAAGAATTGAGCATCCCCAGGAGGGCTGTCAACCCACCAAAAGACGAGCCGTATCCTACGCTGCTGGGGACAGCGATGACGGGAACGCCGACGAGGCCTCCCACAATGCTGGGCAAAGCACCTTCCATCCCCGCCACCACAATGATCACCCGGCACGCGCTCAGCCGCTCCCGCTCGCTGAACAGGCGGTGGATGCCCGCCACGCCCACATCGTAGAGGGTCTCTACTGTATTTCCCATCGCGCGGGCTGTGATAGCCGCCTCCTCCGCGACGGGGATGTCCGACGTACCCGCGGTGATCAACAGGATGGAACCGATGCCGTAAATGGTCTTGTCGCGGAGGACGGTGATGGCCCGGGCCTGGGGATGAAACTCCGCCTCGGGCGCCACCTCTCGGACCTTGTTGTGGATCTCCGGGCCGGACCGGGTGATCAGGACGTTGTCGTTGTCCAGGAGGAGCCGGGAGACGATGGCAGCCACCTGATCCGGCGTTTTGCCGGTTCCAAGGACCACCTCGGGAAACCCGTGACGCAGCGCACGATGATGGTCGACCCGCGCGAACCCCAGATCCTCGTAAGGGAGAAGCTTGAAGCGGTCCAACGCCTGATCGACGGAAATCCGTCCTGCTTCTAAGTCCGTCAGGATGCTCCTGAGCTGAGAGAGATTCATGGGTAAGAAACCTTAAACTCTCAAACCTGAAACCTGAGACCCGAAACTAAGCGTCCAGCCCCGGAGTTCTTAGTTTCAGGTTTCAAGTTTCAGAGTTTTAGGTTTCTTAATAACGGCGGTGACCTCGCCGTTCTCTCTCCCGGTGGGGCCGCGGTTCCGGACGTGGCTCGTCCTTTTCCCCCCGCTGCTCCCGCAGGACTGACTTGTGGCTCAGCCGGATCCGATTCTGGGCATCGATGTTGATCACCTTGACCAGAACTTCCTGACCCTCCGTCAGCTCGTCCCGAATGCTCCTGATGCGTCGCTCGGCCACTTCCGAGATGTGGAGCAGCCCTTCGGTGCCGGGGAAGATTTCCACGAACGCTCCGAAATCGGCGATGCGCACCACCTTGCCCAGGTACGTTTTCCCCAGCTCGGCCTCGGCGGTGAGCATTCTCACTTCCTGGATGGCTTTTTGAGCTGCGACCTCGTCCTGAGCCGCGATGAAGATCCGGCCGTCATCCTCGATGTCGATCTTGACGCCCGTGCGCTCGGTGATGCCGCGGATGACCTTGCCGCCGGGACCGATGACAGCGCCGATCTTCTCCACCGGAATCTGGATGGTGTAGATCCTCGGTGCATAGGGAGATATCTCAGGCCGGGGCGCGGAGATCGTCTCCAGCATTTTTTCAAGGATGTAGAGGCGGCCCTCCTTGGCCTGCTGCAGGGCCTCGTACATGATCTCCGGCGTGATGCCGGAAATCTTGATGTCCATCTGCAGGGCGGTAATGCCCCGGGCGGTGCCAGCCACCTTGAAATCCATGTCGCCATAATGATCTTCCAATCCCGCAATGTCCGACAGGATGGCGTAGCGACCCTTCTCCTTGACCAGTCCCATCGCCACGCCGGCGACGGGACCCTTGATCGGAACCCCCGCGTCCATCAAGGCCAGGATGCCACCGCACACGGTGGCCATGGACGAAGACCCGTTCGACTCCAAGATGTCCGAAACGACCCGGATCGTGTAAGGGAAGTCGTTCTCGTCGGGAATGACAGAGGCGATGGCCCGTTCCGCCAGAGCCCCATGCCCGATCTCCCGTCTGCCGGGGCCTCGCAGGAAGGCCACCTCGCCCACCGAAAAGGGCGGGAAGTTGTAGTGCAGCATGAAGCGCTTGAAGGCGTCGCCCTCGTACGTGTCCAGCCGTTGAACGTCCTCGCCGGTCCCCAACGTCGCAGTGACCAGCGCCTGGGTCTCGCCTCGGGTGAAAAGGGCTGAGCCATGGGTTCGCGGCAGGAAACCCACCTCGGTGGTGATGGTCCGGATGGCGTGGAACTCCCGTCCATCGGGTCGTCGGTTTTCGCTCAGGATGCCTTCCCTGAATAGCTTCTCCTTGATTTGTTCGAACAGATGCCCGGCTTCCAGGCGTTTCTCCAGGTCCTCCGCCGGGAAAGACTCAACCAATTCGGACTTGAGTTGGTCCATGCGGGAGTAGCTGGCCTGTTTGCCAGGCGCGTAGATGGCCTCCCGTAACGATGGGCTGACCTGAGCTTCCAGCTCCCTGTAGAACTCCGCGTTCACCCGTTTGGGGATCACCTCTCGCTTTCGAATCCCGATCTCCTGGAACAGCTCTCTTTCCAACTGGACGATCTGCCGGATGTGGTCGTGAGCGAAGCGCAGGGCATCCACAATGACCTCCTCGGACACCTCCTTCGCTCGCGCCTCCACCATCATGATGGCTTCTTCCGAGCCAGCCACCACCAGACTCAGGCGGCTCTGCTTCAGTTGGCTGTTAGTGGGATTGATGACCAGGGCGTCTTCCACCAGGCCCACCCGGACCCCCGCGATGGGGGTGAAAAATGGGATGTCGGAGCAAAATAGCGCGGCAGATGCCCCTGTCATGCCCACCACGTCCGGGTCGTTCTCCACGTCAGCGCTCAAGACCAGTGCGATCACCTGGGTTTCACACCGGAAGCCCTCCGGGAACAGCGGCCGAAGCGGCCGGTCAATCTGGCGGCTGGTGATGATTTCTTTCTCCGTGGGTCTTCCTTCCCGTTTGAAGAATCCCCCGGGAATCCGACCCGCGGCATAGTTGTACTCCCGGTAATCCACCGTGAGCGGGAAAAAGTCGATGCCTTCCCTCGCTTGCATCTCCGCGCACGCGGTCACGAGAACCACGGTCTCGCCATAGCGAACCAGGGCGGCCCCATTGGCCTGTTTGGCCATTTTGCCCATTTCGATTGAGAATTCCCTCCCACCGAGATTCATGCTTTTTCTGTACATTTCTCACTCCTCCTCACGCGGACCGCGGGCCAATCTCGTGCGCAAGCCAAACACCCATTGCTTCATAAGGGGAATTTCTTGGAAGGAGGAAAAGCAGGTAGGCGCTCCGCCGCCGCGAATCTGACAAGGTCGCTCAGGAATGAACCATCTTCTGAGGCGGACAACGCGGCTATTTTCGTAATCCCAACTTGTCGATGACTTCCCGATACCGACCCCCGTTGTGGGCTCTCAGGTACTCCAACAACCGACGGCGCTTCCCCACCAGCATCAACAGCCCACGTCGAGAATCATGATCCTTTTTGTGTGTTTTCAAGTGCTCGGTGAGATAGTTGATCCGCTCACTGAGGATCGCGATCTGCACCTCCGGGGATCCGGTATCCGAATCGTGTTTCCGAAAGGTGCTAATGATATGAGTCTTGCTGTCCTTCGTGAGTGGCAAAGCGCCCCCGCTCCTTTTTCTGCGCACGTCTCTGGAACGAACTCAATTTAAAACATAACAAAAGCCGGGACGCAAGTAAAGAAGATTCCCGGAGGCAAGAGGGACCCCTGTCGGCAACCGCCCGGCGTTCGGCACCTGCCGGGGAAAGGCCGTTTCTACAACACCACGTCGGGGCACAGCAAGACCTGAGAGCCCCCGCCCCGCCACTTGCCGATTCCCACCAGATCTCCCCGGGCATCCACCACGCGACAATAGGGGCCCGGTCCCGACGGCTGTGCCACGAGCACCTTCCCACCGTGGGAAAACAAGCGGAGGGTCCGGCCCTCCACTTCCACGGCGGGAAACTTGAGCAGGATCGCCCTCAAGGGTAGAATGTGCCTCAAGAGTTCCTCCGGACCCATCTCGTCCAGGTTGACCGCCTGCTCCAGGGTGAACTCACCCGAACGCAAGCGTTTCAACCCTTCCAAATGGGCCCCACAATCAAGTTCCTGCCCGATCTCGTGAGCAATGGCCCGAATGTAGGTTCCAGCGGAACAGGTGATCTCGAAGTGGGCCCGGTCTTTCTCCACGCCCAGCAACTCCAGGCGATACACCCTGACGCTCACCGGCGACAGAGTCTTGGGATGGCCCTTGCGAGCGTACTGGTACAAGGGCCGGCCCGCCAGCTTCTTGGCGGAATACGCCGGAGGGACTTGGCGAATCTCCCCGCGAAATTTCTCGAAGATCGGAAGCAAAGGCTCGGGCGAGAGCGTGACGGGTCGGACTGGCGACGTGGGCTCGCCCATCCGGTCGTAGGTGGAAGTGGAAAATCCAAACCGCATCACGCCGCGGTACGACTTATCGGCCCCAATGAGATATTGGACCAGCCGCGTCGCCTTCCCAATGCACAGGGGAAGGACACCGGTCGCAATGGGATCCAGAGTCCCCGTATGACCGATCCGGCGAACCTTAAGGAGCTTTCGAGCTCGAGCCACGGCATCGTGGGAAGTCCAGCCCACGGGCTTATCCACTACCAGCACGCCATCGAGAGACATCGGGGTCAGGCAGGAGTCGGCGGGCCCATCTCACCCACGCTCGAGCGAAACGAGCACATGCTGGACGCAGGACGAAAATGAAAAATCATTGACAGCCCGCCGTCGATCTCTTAATATCAATTTTTTCAATGGGTTCGAAACGGGACCCTGGAACTTCTTTCCCGAGGCGGGCGTTCCGCCGCGCTCCGCGCTCTTGGAACCTTAGTTGCTTAACGGGAAGTGACGGACAACAAAGGTTTATTTATACGCGATCCCCAAAAGCCTATCAACCCTTTTTCCACGATCCGATGGTCTTCAGGCCGGAGAGGTCCCGGCTTCGGGAACTGAAAAAGCTCTGCGCCAAAGACCGGGATGGGAGGTAACAATGGGAAAGTCAAAGACGCTGGTGGCCGTGCTGCTGTCTTCGCTGCTCTTCTCCGCAGCTTGTGCCACGAAGAAATTTGTTCAGGCGGAGGTCGGGACTGCGCGATCTGAGATCACCTCTGATGTTGCCAAAAAGAACGAAGAGCAGGACGCCAAGATTCAGGAACAGGCCGGCCAGGTCGCCGAACTCTCCAACCTGAACCGGCAGGTTTCTGGCCGGGTGGATACGCTCACGCAGCGAACCCAGCAGGTGGAGCAGAAGGCAGATCAGGCCCAGCAGGTGGGAACCGAGGCCCGAACCACTGCCCAGCAGGCCCTCAGCACGGCCCAGGACGTTTCCCGAAAATTTGAAAATCGAGCCAACTACCAGCAGGTGGAATCCCAGGAGCTGTTGTTTAAGTTCAACAGCGCCAAGCTTTCCGCGGAGGCCACCGCCGCGCTGGACAGCGTCGCTGCCAAACTGGGTCGGGACAAAATGCTGCTGCTGGAGCTACAGGGATACACCGATGCCGTAGGCGACGACCAGTACAACCTCCGGCTCAGCGATGCACGGGTCAACAGCGTGATCCGCTATCTGGTGGAAACTGGAAAGGTGGAGCTGCACCGGATCTACACCCTCGGCCTGGGGGAGGCCAATCCGGTGGGAGATAATAAGACTCGCCAGGGCCGGGACCAGAACCGCCGCGTGACGGTCCGGATCTTGGGTCTTGCCGGATAGAAGGTCCCGGTCTGGAACTCAGGGTTCAGGTTTGGAGATTTCAGGCTTCCGTTCCCCTTCGATTTCGCTGAAGAGTTCGTCCAGGCGGGAGTCGTAGCTGCCCAGGACGAAACGGAAGCTGGGAACGCGCTTCAACTGTAACCGATCGGCCACCTGGTGCCGGATGTACGGTGAGGCGCGCTCCAGGCTCCTGGCGGTTTCCGCCTGGTCCTGGACGGTTCCTAGGACGGACACGTAGACCTTCGCCTGTTTCAGGTCCGGGCTCAATTCCACCCCGGTGACGGTCGCGAATCCGATGCCGGGGTCCTTCAGCTCTTGGAGGACGGCAGCCAGTTCCTGCTGCAGTTGCGCCCCCAGCCGGGCCCTTCGGCGCCTGGGGTCCACCCCGCACCTACCTCCTTTTCTCCCCACTTTCCGACCCCGGAACCAAGCTTATCAGGTCCATGTCTACTCCAGGAATTCCACTTGATAGTCCACCAAGTGGCCGTCCAGGCCCTTTTCCATCTCCCGGATGAATTGGGCCACCATCTTCTCCAGCACCTGGCGGTCCGAACCGATGGAGACGGCCCCCAATTGGGACCTTTGCCACAAATCCTGGTAGCCGATCTCAGCCACCGAGACGTTGAAACGACGGAGGCGCGCCTGGGCCCTTTTCACGATGGTACGCTTCTCTTTCAACGATTGGACGTGGGGCAGGTAAAGCTCGAAAACGCAGTACGCGATCGACATCCCTTCCTTAAACCCAAAACCCAAAACTTGAAACCTAAAACTTTAAAACCAAAAATTTCTTGGTAGTTTTGAGTTTCAGGTTTCAGAGTTTCAGGTTTTCTCAAAGGGTCGGCTGGACCTTCTCCATGACGAATGCCTCGATCACGTCCCCGACCTTCACATCGTTGAAGCGGTCCAGGCCAATGCCGCACTCGTAGCCCGACCTGACCTCGTTCACATCGTCCTTAAAGCGACGGAGGGATTTGATCTTCCCCTCGTAAACGACCACGTGGTCCCGCAGCAGCCGGACGTCGGCGTCCCGCTTCAAAAAGCCGTCGGTCACGTACGATCCGGCCACCGTACCTGCCTTTGGAATGTTGAAGGTCTGGCGCACCTCGGCGGCGCCGATGTGCTTTTCCTTGAAGGTGGGCTGGAGCAAGCCCGTCATGGCATCCCGGATCTCGCCGGCTACGTTGTAAATGACGGTATGCAGGCGGATGTCCACTCCCTCGCTCGCCGCCAGGTCGGCCGCTTTTCCATCCGGCCTGACGTTGAAACCCACGATGATGGCATTGGAGGCAGAGGCGAGCAACACGTCGGATTCCGTAATGGCCCCCACACCGCTGTGGATGACCCGGACCTTCACCTTCTCGGTGCCGAGCTTGATGAGCATGTCCGCCAGCACTTCCGCCGACCCATGGACGTCGGTCTTCAGCACGATGGGAAGCTCCTGGACCTCCCCCTCCTTCATGCGCTCGAACAGGTGTTCCAGGCTGAGGCGGGCCGTCTTGGTCATGGTCTGCTCCCGGAGCTTGGCTTGTCGGAACGCTCCGATCTGCTTGACCTTGGCCGGATCGTCCACCACCAGGAACTGATCTCCCGCCAGGGGCACTTCCTCGAACCCCAGCACCTCCACCGGCACCGACGGGCTAGCCGTCTCCACGTGCTGGCCCAGCTCGTCGATCATGGCCCGAACCTTACCGTAGGTGGCGCCGGCGATGAAGGTATCGCCGATCTTCAGGGTGCCATTCTGCACCAACACCGTGGCCACGGGGCCGCGCCCCCGATCCAGCTTGGCTTCCAGCACGATGCCCAGCGCAGGCCGCTTGGGATTGGCCTTCAGTTCCTGGAGGTCTGCCACCAGGAGGATCATTTCCAGGAGCAGGTCCAGATTCTGCCGTTGCTTGGCAGAGACCGACACCATGACCGTCTGTCCACCCCATTCCTCAGGCATCAAGCCCTGATCGGTGAGCTGCTGTTTGACGCGCTCCGGCTGGGCCTCGGATTTGTCGATCTTGTTGATGGCCACCACGATGGGCACGTGGGCAGCCCGGGCATGATGGATAGCCTCGATGGTTTGGGGCATGACGCCATCATCCGCAGCCACCACCAAGACCACGATGTCGGTCACCTGGGCGCCCCGCGCCCGCATCAGGGTGAAGGCCTCGTGACCCGGCGTATCCAGGAACGTAATGCCCCGGCTGTGGACCTCCACCTTGTACGCGCCGATGTGCTGGGTAATCCCGCCCGCTTCCTTTTCAGCCACGCGGGTCTCCCGGATGGCGTCCAGCAAAGAGGTCTTCCCGTGATCCACGTGGCCCATGATCGTGACCACCGGGGAGCGGGATCCGTAATCCTCGGGACGATCCTCGGACTTCTCTTGCTCAACGATCTCTTGCTCGAAGGTGACGAACTGAGGCTCAAAGCCCCACTGTTTGCAGATCTCCTCCGCCACCTTCGGATCCAACGTTTGGTTGATGGTAGCCAGCATACCTCGGTCCATCAAAGCACGGATCAGGTCCTTGGACTTGACGTCCATGCGCTCGGACAGGTCCTTCACCGTGATGCCCTCCGCAAGCCGCAAGGGGCGAAGCTCGGCAGGGAGCTCGTCCCGCTCCACCACAACGCCGGCGGCCACCTTCTGGGGCGTCTCGACCCCCTTCTTTTTCTCAGGCCGGCGGACCCGGGACGGTTCCGGTCTAGGCCTCTGGGCCGCGGGCTTCTTGAAGATGACCCCGGTCATATCCACCGGCGCCCTCTCGGCCGTGGTCCTCTTCTGTATCTGGGGCGGGCACTTCGGGCGGGCGGGAGGGGGAGCCATGGGCTTTTTCTTGGGAATGAACTCCACGACCTCCGCGACCTTCTCCCGAGGCAGTTGTTCAACTTGGGGCGCAGGCCCAGGGGGTCCTTCTTCCACCCCGGGCTTCTCTGGCAACGCCTTTGCGGCTTCCACCATCTCGGGCTTTTCCGCCGGGGTCAACGGCGTGACTTCAACGACTTTCTCCAGCTCGGCGACCAGCGCCTCGGGTTGGACGGGGGCTTTCACCTTGGCGTACGACTTCAATCCTCGCCGAGGCTTGAGGCTCATCTCGGACGGAGCTGCAGGGGAGACTGCCCCGGCACCCGGGGCGGGCGTCTCGGCCACTTCCACCGCCGGCTCGCGCTTCTTCCGAGGCGCGGCCAGACGGGGAGTGGCTGGAGCCGGGGGAGCGGCCTTCTTCTTCTTCTCCTTGGCCTTCTCCTGACGCTTTTCGGCTTCCTTCTTCTCCTCAATCTGAAGCTGGAGGCGCTTCCGAATGCGCTCGGCAATTCCGGTGTCCACAGGCGTCGTCGAGACCGCATAGACTCCGATTTGTTTCAATTCGTTGATGACGATCTGAGCTTTCACCTCACACTCGGTGGCCAGGTCGCCGACGGTAATTCTCTCCATCCTGCCTCTTCACCCCCTGAATTCTTCTCAACACTGACGTAACCGCAACGGGTACCATGATACCTTGATCCCAATCAAAACTAAAGACTTAGGCCCCGATCCGTTCCGGGCTAAGTACCCCTACCGCCCGAATGCTTCGTATGGAGGGACGCCGTCAGTCCAGGACGATCGGCATGGGGAAACCTACGGACGGATCGGGGCTTAGGCTTCCGGCGGTGCCTCAATCCTCGCGCAATTCTGCGTCCTCTGTCGCTCCCTTGACCCCTTGCCCTTGTGCGGTTTCCACCGTTTCGGCGTTCGGGGCCTCCTCCGCTCCCTCCCTTTCCTGACTCTGCTGATCTGCTTCCACATTTTGAACTTGTTGGACTTGCGCCGGCTCCGCCGCCAGCTCCTCCGCCGCCAGCTCTTCCTCGGGAGCCTCGACGGCCGCCACGGCGGCCTGGACCATTTGGTGTGCCGAGTTCAGGAGCTTCGCTGCCGTCTTCTCTCCAATCCCGGGAACCTCCATCAGCTTTTCAGGGCTCGACTTCAAGAGCTGGTCGATGGTCTGAATTCCAGCCTCCACCAAGCTTCCGGCCATCCTCTCCGTGATCCCTTCCACTTCGGAGATTGGCTTACCCATGACCTCCAGGCGGGCCATATGAACCTCCACTTCCCGCCGCTTCTCCTCCTCGCTCTTGATGTCGATGTGCCACCCCAAGAGCTTGGCCGCCAGTCGCACGTTTTGGCCCTTCTTGCCAATGGCCAAGCTGAGCTGGTTTTGGTCCACGATGACTTCCAGGACTTTCTTCTGGGGGGCCACGATGATGACTTTGCTAATCTGAGCCGGGCTCAAGGCGTTCACCGCGAATTGAGCCGAATCCTCCGACCATCTGATGATGTCGATCTTCTCGCCCCGAAGCTCCCGAATGATGGAATTGATGCGGGAGCCTTTCATCCCGACGCAGGCTCCCACCGGGTCCACCTCGGTGTACTTGGAGAAGACCGCCACCTTGGCCCGTTCGCCCGCCTCCCGCACGGCGTTCTTGATCACCACCGTGCTGTCGTACACTTCCGGGATCTCCATCTCGAACAATTTGACCAGTAACAGCGGGTCGCGACGGGAGAGGACTACCTGGGGTCCCTTGGCCGACTTGTGCACCTTGATGATGACCGCCCGAATCCGATCTCCCTGTTTGTAGCTGTCGGCCCCGGACTGTTCCCTCCTGGGAAGGATGGCCTCGGTCTTGCCGATGTCCACGATGCAATCGTGGTCGGGTCCTTCGTATCGCTTGACGATCCCATTGATGAGCTCTCCCACCCTCTGGCTGTACTCGTTATAAACGTTCTCCCGCTCTGCCTCCCGCACCTTCTGGAAAATGACCTGCTTGGCGGTTTGCGCGGCAATCCGGCCCAGGACGTCAGTCCGCTTGGGAAACTCCACCAGGTCTCCCACCTCGAAGGTCTCGTCGATCTTCCGCGCATCCTCCAGAGACATCTCCACCAGAGGATCCGCTACCTCCCCCACAATGTTTTTGACGGCGAAGACCTCGACGGTTCCCGTCTCCCGATTGTAGCGGGCGTGAAGCTCCTCGCCCGTTTTGTAGTATTTCTTGGCTGCCGCCACCATGGCGTCCTCCAGGGCGCCAATCAGGATGTGCGGATCGATGTTCTTTTCCTTAGCGATTTGATCGATCGTTTGTCCTAACGTCATAAGGTTCCTCTAATCGCTGCCGGGAGCAAGCGGGCAACCGCAGCCCGTTCCTCGCCGGCCCCGCAGGGCGAGCCGGAAAACCCTTCCCCAAAACGTCAAAGCTCTATCTCCAGGTTCGCCTTGTCCACATCTTCGAGCCGGATCTGATGCACCGTGAGACCCTGATCCTGGACGAGGACGGAGCCGTCCTTCACGTCCAGCAAGGTGCCAGAAAAATTTCTCCGCCCCTGGGGGTCGGCTATACGCGTCCGTATCCGGACTCCGTGGCCGACGAACCGCCGGAAATCCTTCTCCTTCACCAGGGGACGGTCCAGCCCGGGCGAGGAGACCTCCAGAACATACGAGAACGGAATCGGATCCTCCACATCCAGCTGCGGACTCACCTGTTCGCTGATCCGCTGGCAATCCTGCAGGGTCACGCCGCCCGGCTTGTCAATGAAAACCCGTAGGATCGCCGTGCGCCCGCTCAGACCGAACTTCACGTGGACCAGCTCCATCCCTTCGCCTTCCACGATTCTTTCCACCAGCCGGCGGACGAATTCCGACACTTCCAACCGGTTACCCGCCACAGGCCGTCCCTCAAAAACCGAAAATAAAAAAGTGGGCAAGCGCCCACTTTTTCAACCCTTCAACGGAACAGCGTGAAAGCTTTCAGATCAACCTTGTCGCATCGGTATCGCTGTCTTCCGGATTGCAAAAGCGCAGACCACTTGTTAGTATAAACGAGTTCGGACGAAAGATAAAGCCTTCTGACAATGTTTCGACTCTTTTCGAAAGACGACCAATTCTTCGCCTTGTTCGAACAGATCGCCAAGAATTTGAACGACACAGCCCGGTTCCTGGTGGAATCATTTGACGCTTATCCCAGGGACCCCAAAGAGTTGCACTCCCTCGCTGTCAAGTTCAAAGACCTGGAGCACAAAGGAGACAGTCTCGCCCACGACCTGTTCAGGAAGCTGAACCAGACCTTCGTCACGCCTCTGGATCGAGAGGACATCTACGGTCTGACCAGTTGTCTGGACGACGTAGTGGATTTGATCGAGGCGGCAGTCAACCGGGTGGAACTGTTCCGGATCGACGACCCCAGGGAAGAGTCGCGGCAACTGGCGCACATCCTCTACCGGCAAACCGTGGAAGTCCTGGACGCCATCACCCACCTGCGGAACAGCGACCGCGTCCTGGAGCGCTGCAAGGAGATCATGACGCTGGAAAAGCAAGCGGATCAGGTTTACCGGGAAGCGGTGGCGCGGATGTTCGATACCGAGAAAGATCCCATCATGCTCATCAAGCGCAAGGACATCATCGAGAAGCTGGAAATCGCCACCGACAAGTGCGAGGATGTCGCCAACGTCCTGGAAGCCATCATCCTCAAAACTGCCTGAAGCTCGCTCGGGTACAGGAAATCGGTCAATCGTCAATCGTCCACCGATTGACGTTTGCCCTTTGACGAAGGTTGGGCTTGCAGCTGATCCTTGTGAGAACCTCGACCCAAAGTTAAATTGGGAATTTATGAAGTTTTGAATTTCGAGAAGGGAGTCTTTGGAACCAGGAGAATGCGGCTGGCAGAATAGTCGTGCAGGTAGACACGATCCCCCACTTCTTTGCCCAGCCCGAAGTGAAAGAGCAACTGGCCGCCCTGCTTGAACTTCACGTCCACTTCGGGACGGGACGGTTCCTTTTCTGGAAATTCCTGAACTTTCTCGAACAGGACGGCATCCAGCAGGTCGTTCATTTTGCTGGCGTCTTTCTCTTTCTTGAGGGTGTCCGTTTTCGTGCCCCAGGTGATCTCAATGACGTCCACTTTGTCGCGCTCCAGCTTCGCAATGGTCTTGTCCCGCAGGTCCAGGAGCGACTTGTTCAACCCGTCGAAAGTACTTCGCTCGATGAGGAAGACCGGAGCCCGGTCCCGGTCCCGGGCGTAATAAGTTTCCCCCTTCTGCTTCTCCTTCCCCACAATGAACTCTTTGGTGCGCTCGCCTTCCGAGAGGACCACCCGGAACTGCGGCCGGTCCAGGCCCAAGGCCTTAAGGTCCTGAGGCTGGTCCACGAACTCCTTCACCTTGTCGTACGACAGCTTGCTGAAGAGGGTGCGGATCTGATCGGAATCGGCAGCGGCGAACAGAGGCTCCTGCAGCTGCCATTGTTCGCCAGACCTCACCAGGAGGAAATCTCCCTGGGAAGTGGTCAAGCGAACCTGGCGGACATTGGATTCATTGAACTTTAAGAGAGACCGCTCGCGGAGGTC
This sequence comes from Acidobacteriota bacterium, assembly GCA_016210925.1. Classification (GTDB taxonomy): domain Bacteria; phylum Acidobacteriota; class UBA6911; order JACQTF01; family JACQTF01; genus JACQTF01. Next base: position 24,891 of record JACQTF010000223.1, read on the forward strand.
GTACAGGCTCTTTTTGATCCCGGTGTAGTTGTACTTCGGAACGAGGAAAACTTGGGGGTTCTGCCCCAGCCTGGCATACACGTAAGAGCCGGTGGGGTTCTCCTGGCCGAAGTGGACCTCTCCCTGCTGGCCTGCCTGGGCGCGAAAGCCCACGGAGAGCTGGGCAGGATCCAGCCCATAGGCTTTCAGGTCGCCGGCGGGACCTTCCAGGTCCTTTTCCTTTTTCAGGTCCGCGACATTCTGGGCCACGTACGACCATTCGCTGGTATCGCCTTCGGCCTGCAGGGGAGCAGTGATGGCCCAGTCCTCACCGCGCCTCTCGCCGGTGACGGTCTCGGTGGGAGACTTCAAGGTGATGGCCTGGATCTTGTCGTGCGAAACCGAGAAGAGCTTCTTCGCCTCCTCCTCCTTCGCCTTCCGCGCCTCACCCCCCTTGATTTCGTACCAGTACACGTAAAAGCCCAGTCCCAGGGCGACGGCCAGGAGAATCCAGGTGCTCTTGAATTTCACCGCGACTTTCTCCTTCGGGACCACACCACGATGCCAGCGACCAGGGGCGTGGCCGGCACAAAGATCAGGCAACCGTACCGGATCCAGCGAGAATCCCGGGCCGAGAGGGTGACCTTACGGTCCTCGGGGTCCTTGGGCCGAATGGAGATGCGCTCTTCCTCCGACGCCAGCCAGTTCACGGAATTTAAGAACAAATCACCGTTCCCCTGCTGGCCGAAGTTGGCGTTGGCAGCGAAATCGGAATCGCCGAAGGCCACAATTCGGGACTTCTTCGTCACCGCCCCCTTGTCATCCTTGCTTTCCCGGGTCGCGGCCAACCCCAAGCTCACAGGCCCGCGGAGGTCCTTCTTCTCGTCAAAGGTAGGCACCGTTCCCGACTGCAGTTCCGTCTCGCCCCAGCTCTGATCCGTGGTCTGGAGGATCTTTTCGACCCGGACATCCGGGGGAACGGACTTCGCTTCGGCAATGGAACGGGCCAGGGGAAAGAACGTCATAACGTTGAATCCCTTGGTGATGGCGTGTCCCTCGTAACGCCCCACCAGGGGAATGATGGGACCGGCGCCGATGAGCCGGCCAATCCCGCTGACATCCAGCACCACGTCATCGGCCGGTTCCAGACCATAGGGCTGCAGCAACGATTTCAAGGATGCCGACGGTGCCGGATCCGTCAGCACCATCAGGTTGCCACCCCCGTTGACGTACTCCTGGATCATTTTGATCTCTTCGGGAAAGGGTTCAGTGGCAGGACCGCCCAGGATGAGGACGCTGCAGTCCTTGGGCACGCCATTCTCCCGGACGAGATTGACGGCGCGCACCTGGAAGTTTTCCTTCTCCAGGGCCTGCTTGGCAGCGTTGTAGCCGTCCCTCTCCACATTGTCAAGGCTCTTCTCGCCGTGTCCCTCCACGAAACAAACGTGCTTCTTTTCGGTTTGCAAGACCTTCAGGATGGCATTGGTGAGATCCTCTTCGTGGATGGGCTCCTGTTGCTTTTCGATCTTCTCGCGACGGGCCCCGGACTCCACCACCACGGTCCCGTATTCCAGGGAGGTCCCGGTAAAAGGGTTGGTGAACACCCCATACGCTGTCACTTCGTATTGTTTCGCGCGCTGGGGTTGCTTGTCCGGATCGATGAATTCGAACGACAGCTTTCGACTGCGGCTGCGATATTCCACCAGCAAGTCGTTCAGCAGCCCGTAATCGCCACCCGGGTAAAAGGCTTTGATGGAAACCGGCTGTTGCAACTTCTCCAGTAGATTCACCGTCTGGCTGGCGAGGCTGAACTCCTTGGTGTGCGTGGTGTCCCACCGCTTCGGATGCCTCTGTGCCAGGAAATTGACCATCGCCAGGATGGCCACCAACAACAGGACCGACGCGGCGGAATGGGCGCCGTACCGGGTGGACCGCTTCCGCCAGCCCGCCCGCAGGTCCGCCAGCTTGAACGGGAAGCTGGCCAGCACCAGAAGGGCGCCGGCGCCCAGTGGGATCTTCGACCACCCATCCCACGCATCCTGGGTCAGATATCGTAACAACCCTGCCAGAAGGGCCACCCATCCCAGGGGCCAGACGTATTCTCTCAGGATTTTGGGAATCAACCTCGCCACCTCAAAGATTCAATGGAACGATGGGTCAGGAACAGTCCCACAGCGGTGAAACTCAGGTAGAAGACCACGCCCGGAAGGTCCACCACTCCCTTGGTGAAATCCTCCAGGTGCTGGATGACCGAAAGATAGGACAGGACCTCTTTGACGGAGGTCCCCGCCGAGCCTGCGGCGATGTCCACGATCCACAAAAGGAGGATGACGCCGAAAGTGATCACGGCCGCCACGATCTGGTTCTCCGTCAGGCTCGAGATGAACAAGCCCAGGGACAGAAGACTCCCCAGGTACAACACCAGGCCCAGGTAGCCGGAAAGAATGGGCGACAGGTCGGGGTCCCCGAAGGCAAACATGACGCCTGTCATCAGCCCCGTCACCAGGATCATGATCAAGCCAAGCCCCAGGGAGGCGAAAAACTTTCCCAGCACCAACTGAGCATTGGTGAGGGGAGACGTGAGCAACAGCTCGATCGTACCCCGCTTCTTCTCCTCTGCCAGCAGTCCCATGGTCATCATCGGGATCATGAACAGGAGGATGGTGCTCAACACGCCGAAAAAGCTCCGCGCGACCAGGGCCGGGACGTTGACCGGCTGGGGACCGCCGAATCGCCCGGACTGCAGGCTCGACAGGGTCGTCTGCTCCACGATCCGCGCCAGAATCTCGTAAAAGAACAGACCCGCCAGAAAAAAGAAAATGGTCAGCACCACGTAAGCAACGGGGGAAACGAAATAAGATCGCATCTCCCGCTGGAAAATTGCCCAGGTGTTTTTCATGGCTCCCTCACGAAATCTGTTCCTCCGTGGTGAGCTGGAGGAAGATCTCCTCCAGGCTCAAGGAGACGATCCGCATCTCCAGCAAGCCCCATCCACCTCCTACCACGGCGGAGGCCAATTCCTTGCGCACATCAGCGGCGGGCAGGCAGTCCACGTAGCACTGGATCCGGCCGTTGCTCTCGCTCACCTGCAGTTGGGCCACGCCAGGGATCCGTTCCAGCCGTTCCCGAAAGCCCGAGGGAGCTCCCTCGGCTTCCAGGAAGACCTTGTTCCCCTTCGCCAGGCGGGAGGTGAGATTGCCCGGGGTATCCACGGCCACCAACTTGCCCTTGTTGATGATGACCACCCGCTGGCAAGTCATCCCCACTTCGGGAAGGATGTGGGTGGAAAGAATCACCGTGTGAGTCCCCGCGAAGCCCTTGATGAGGTTCCGGACCTCGATGATTTGCTTAGGGTCCAAGCCGATCGTGGGCTCATCCAGAATCAGGACTTCCGGATGGTGGAGGATGGCCTGCGCCAGCCCCACCCGTTGCTGGTAGCCCTTGGACAAATGCCCGATGAGGGTCCCGGCCACTTCGGTGACACTGCAAAGCTCCATGGCCTCTTGCACCCGAGCCTCGCGCTGTTGGGAATCCACGCCCTTGATCCGCGCCACAAAGGTCAGGAAATCCCTCACCCGCATCTCATGGTACAGGGGAGGGTGCTCGGGAAGATATCCGATGCGTCTCTTGACCTCCAGAGGATGGGTAAAGACGTCGAATCCAGCCACCCGGGCTGTCCCCGAGGTCGCAGGCATAAAGCCGCTCAAGATCCTCATGGTGGTGGTCTTGCCGGCTCCGTTGGGCCCTAAGAACCCCAGGATTTCACCCTTTTCCACCCGGAACGAGATCCCGTCGATGGCCCGGGTGCCGCTGTAAGACTTCGACAGGTTGTCTACTTCGATCAAGCGTCTATTCCTCCCGAGAGCGATAAAGAAATTTTTATAAACAAAATCGGAATCCCCAGTCAAGAGAGACCCCGTCATCCCATCACCCGCCCATGGCCCGCCCGGAGGGGAACGAAGTTGCCAAAGCAGGCGCGGGCTCCGGCAGCCACCGGGAGAAGCCAGCGGCCAAGAAAAAAAGCCGCAGGACCCATGGGAACTGCGGCTTGATCAGCGAGATCAGATTCTCACCTATTGCGCAGCGTCCTCTTCGAGGTAGATCTGTTTGACCTTGACCTCTTTGGGACTGAGGATGACGGCCACCTTGGAGCCCCGGGCCAGGTCCGGGAGCTTCAACTTCTTATTCTTGCTCTTCACCTTAACGCCCTCTGCCAGCGCCAAGACCATGTTCTCGCCAGTCTTTTCGGATCGAATCACCAACTTCGCTTCTTTTTCGCTGACGACCACCACCTGGCCAAACAGGATCCGCTCGTCTCTGATGCGAATGCCCAGCTTCTCCATCCGCTTCGAAAGCTCCGATTCTCCCCCGGAGGGGGTCTGGGACCAGGCGGCCCCTCCCGACAGTGCCACCATCAGCAGGACCACTATGCGTTTGCTCATCCCGGCTCCTATCTCGAGTTCCACCGAACCCACTCGTTGGGTATCGTAAAATGCCTCGGGTCATCGTAACAGGGTAACAGAGCCCACCTCTCCTTGCCACAAATTTCGCGGGGGTGGTATAAGTACGATTCCGCCCGGGACCCGCGGCGGCGCGGAAGATCCCTCACGTCACGATGCTGGCTTTTCTCTTGAGACGCGGTCTGGAACTGGTCCCGTTGCTGGCGGGGCTGTCCCTGCTGACGTTCTTGCTTGCAGCCCTTTCTCCCGGGGATTATCTGTCCCAACTGGAGGCGAACCCTCACGTCTCCCGAAGCACCGTGGAAGCCCTTCGGCTTCAATACGGGTTGGACCAGCCCCTTCCGGTCCAATTCTGGAGGTGGATTCGCTCCCTCGGCTCCGGGAACCTGGGTTACTCCTTCGCGGAGCACCGCCCGGTAACCAACTTGCTGAAGGAGCGCGTCCCGAACACTCTATTACTGGTATTTTCGGCGTATCTCTGGGCTATCTTGCTGGCATTGCCCGCTGCCCTGCTCGCGGCCCGCCGGCCCGGGAAAGGCTGGGACCGACTGCTGTCCGTGCTGGTGCTCGTGAGCCTCTCGGTGCCGGCGCTCTTCTCCGGCCTCCTCGCCCTGGCCTGGGCGGCGGAAACAGGCTGGTTGCCCACAGGGGGGATGCACGATCCGGGGGACACCTCTTGGGCCGACTTGCTGGAGCATGTGGTCCTTCCCGCTGGAATCCTGGGTCTGACCGTATGGGCGCTGTTCACTCGGCACCTCAGGGGTGCCCTGCTGGACATCCTGAATGCTCCCTTCGTCGTCGCCGCCCGGGCCCGGGGGCTGCCCGAATGGCAGGTCCTGATCCGCCACGGGCTCCGGGTGGCCCTCAACCCCATCCTGAGCCTGGCGGGCAACAGCCTGGGAATCCTGCTGAGTTCGTCCCTCCTGGTGGAATGGATCTTCGGTTGGCCCGGGATGGGAACGCTGATGATTTCATCCATCCACGACAAGGACCTGTACGTGTTGATGGGAGTCGTGCTGGTGTCCGGAACTTTGGTCCTGCTAGGGAACTGGTTGTCGGACGTCCTGCTGGCTTGGTCGGACCCGAGGATCCGCCTGTGAGAGGCAAGTCCGTCCCCGGCCTCCTGTTGCTGGCGGTCCTTTTCCTGGGGGCGGCGCTGGCGGGTTTTCTGGCGCCCTACCCCTATCGGGCCCAGCACCGGTCCTATTTCTACGGCCCACCCACGCGGATCCACTTCGTGGATGGAGCCGGGCGCTTCCACTGGCGCCCTTTCGTGTACGCGCAGCGCCCCACAGGTCCGGACCCTTCTTATGAGGAAGACCGGCAACGCCCTTATGCTCTGCGGTTTTTCGTGGCGGGGGAGCCCTACCGGATCCTGGGCATCGTCCCAGCCCGGACGCACCTCCTGGACGTGGAGGCGCCCGCCGTCCTGGCCCTCCTGGGCACGGACGGCCTGGGCAGGGATATTTTCTCCCGGCTACTCTTCGCGTCCCAGGTGTCCTTGTCCATCGGCCTGGTGGGAATTCTCTGCTCCTTCGGACCGGGGCTCCTCCTGGGGGCGGTGGCGGGCTACCTGGGTGGCTGGTGGGATCGGATCATCATGCGGATCGCCGACCTGCTGGTGACCCTCCCGGGGTTGTTCCTGGTGCTGGCTTTACGCAGCCTCTTTCCCCTGGACCTGGACAGCCGGACAGCCTACCTCCTCATGGTGGCCATCTTCGGCATGATAGGCTGGTCCAGCCTGGCACGCATCCTCCGCGGCCTGCTCCTCTCTTTGAAGGAGCAAGAATTCGTGCTCTCCGCACGGGCCGTGGGGGCCACGGGAAGCTCCATCCTGTTCCGGCATCTGTTGCCTCATGCATACACCCCGCTGCTGGTGCACGCCACACTGGCCATCCCTTCCTTCATCCTGGGGGAGACTGCGCTCTCGTTTTTGGGGATGGGCATTCATGAGCCCTATCCGAGCTGGGGAAACATGCTCCGGGAGGCCCTCTCCTGGCATGTGCTGACCTCGCACGGATGGGTGTTAAGCCCGGCGGTGGCAATCTTCTTAACGGTGCTGGCTTTTAACCTGGTAGGGGATGGCCTCCGGGATTTCCTGGATCCCAAGACTCGAAGGCTGGCCCGTGAGCCATGGTTCCTTCGGGGTTAGATGCGGAGCGAGACGCTGTTTGTCGGGAGGAGGTAGAGTGGCGTGCGACGAGCGCTGGTGACGGGAGCCAGCGGGTTTCTGGGAAGCTACTTGATTCGGGCCCTGGCGGGGACCTGCGACGTCGTGGGCACCTATGCCCACCGGGCTCCGGAAGCATCCGGGAACTTCTGCCGGCTGGACCTGGGGCACCCGGAGGAAGTGGAAACCATCCTCGATGAGCTTCGTCCGGAGGCGCTGGTCCATGCCGCAGCGGCAGCAGACCTGGATTGGTGCGAAAGAGAACCGGAGCGGGCAACTGCCATCAACGTGGAAGGCACCCGGATCCTCGCCCGGTGGGCAGCCGCACATGGCTGTCGGTTTCTCTACATTTCTACCGATCAGGTCTTTTCCGGGGAACGGGGGCTCTACCGGGAAAGCGATCCTGCGTCCCCCATCTGTCACTACGGGCATACCAAACAGCAAGCCGAGACCATCGTGCGCGCATGGGTGCCGGACTCCATCGTCCTCCGAGTCGCCTTGATGTTTGGCTGGAGCACCTCCCGGCACCGCAGTGCCTCGAACGCGATCTACGAAAACCTCACCCGGGGGCAGCCTGTGCGGCTCTTCACGGATCAGTACCGCAGCCCCATCCTGGTGGACTGGGTCGCGGAGGTCGTGGCACGGCTGCTGAGGCTGCCGGAGGCGTCCGGGCTCTGGCACCTGGGCGGGGACCAGAGATGGAGTCGGTATGAATTTGGGCTGAAGCTGGCGGCATCGTTCGGCCTGGATCCTTCCGGCCTCCTCCCGATCCGAATGGCCGAATTCTCGTCGCTCGCCCCCAGGGGAAAGGATTGTTCGCTGGATTCGACGCGGATATGCCGGCTGCTGGGACGGACCAGATTTTCCGCAGAGGAGGGACTGAACCGCCTCGCGCGGACCTCCCCTCCTCGGGTAGAATAGCTGCCCATGCCGTCAGAGATTCGATCGGGGCAGATTGTCCCGGCCTTCCCGCTGCCCAACGTGGTCTTCTTCCCGGAAACCCAGCTCCCCCTGCACATCTTCGAACCCAGGTACCGGCAGATGATCCGCGACATCATCGAGGCCGACCGCCTCATTGCCCTGTTCCTACTCGCGCCCGGGTGGGAGCAGACCTACTATCAGCATCCCGATTTTCACCCCATCGGATCCATCGGCAAAATCAGCCAATGCGAGCCCTTGGCTGACGGCCGGTACAACATCGTCCTGGAGGCTGTCTGCAAGGTCCGGGCTGTGCGGGTGATTCGTGACGCCCCCTACCAGAAGGTGGAGGTGACACCCCTGGAGGAACGGGTGGACCTGACCAGCGAGGAGGTCCAGGGGCACCGGACGGCAGTGGTCCAAATGTTCTCTGGTTACCTGGCGGCGCGGGGCGGCGATTTCTCTTCCTGGAACGCCCTCTTCCACTCCAGTTCCCTGGCTGCCCTGATTAACACTGTCAGCCAGGCGCTGGACGTGGAGCATGGGGTGAAACAGCAATTGCTGGAACTGAATTCCCTGGCAGAACGCTGCCGGCAGCTGGAAAGCATCCTGCGGCACGAGCTGGCGGTGCTGGCCGAGCTTCGCACCTTTCGGGCGCTCAAGCCAAAAGACCCACGCTGGAACTAGGTCCGTTCAAGCGGAGGGGCCCGCCCTCCGGTGGCAGGGCCGACTTGAGCCGAAACCGCTTCCGGGGTTCCCTGTGCCGTTTTCCCAGGTGCTCGATGCCCAACACCCGAAAGTCATCTCTCAAATCGGGCGATCGAACGTTGATGCGGATGATCCTCTGCGCCAGCCGGTCAAAAGCCGGAGGGTCCAAAGGCTGCAGCTCGAACACCTCGCTCTCCAGATGGACGGCAACCTGTTCCCAACCAGGGAGCGATGCAAAGTCGCCCCGGAGCAGGACCGCGAAGTAGGTTCGGGGATGGAGCTTCAGATTGGGAACCAACACGGGCTCCTCGGGGTTGCCTGTCTCGATGGCGAAGAACTTCACCGGGTACCTCTGTCCCCCCCACCGCAATTCCACGCCATCCGAGGAGAGAGTGGGCCGGTCCTCGGTGAAGTTCATGAAATTCAGGATGGGGACGTTGCGGGCAGTGAGTTCCAACGTAAAGATGTACTGGTAATCGATGTAGGCAAAATGCCGGGTCACTGGGACCGGATCATCGGCCCTGCCGACAGCGGGCAGAATGCCCAACACGAACAGACCGATACGGAGGGAGCGTCCAACCAGCTTACGCCCGCTTGACGACGTTGACCGCTTTGAGGCCGCGGGGGCTGGCCTTGACCTCGAACTCCACCTCGTCGCCCTTGTTGAGGGTTTTGAGGTTCTTGTCCTTGAGGGAGGTGAAATGCACGAAAATATCTTCTCCTTCCTCCTGTTGGATGAATCCATATCCCTTGGTTTCATTGAACCACTTCACGTAACCCCTGGACATACGACCTCGCTTTCCATCCCTGGAGGAAAGGACCGTTCGCCGAAGCGAAATCCAGTTGCGCCATCCCCTGGTGGAAATGGCGCAGCGCCTCACAACACACAAGAGTTCCCGGAGGGAGACCCTTGCTGTCTATCGTGAGCGGGGACTCCATTAGCCTACTGGGGTGCGGGGATTGGCTAAAGCTCAACTTCCGAGCAACGCGAAGGAGAAGATTGCGATGCGATCGCTGGGTAAAAGAGACTCACTACTGTACCAAGCCAGGGCCAGGACTCCTCGTACCTGCCGGCATCTGTCCCGCGGTCATTGTCCAATGAGGCAGGTACCTTGTCAATCCTTTTCTAGACGCCCCACACTCCGGTACCGCCGAGCCCGCCTCACCCTCCTCCAGATCAGACCCGGAGGTGTTCAGGGGAGTTGTTCCAAAAAGGACTCCGAAACCGCCTGGCGGATCGTGCCTTCGCTGATGCTGCCGTATTTTTCCCTGAAGCGATCCAGTGGGATGACCGCCTTGGCCATGGAGCGGTGACCGCCCGCGCTCCCGATGTCGCCAAACGCGCTTTTGACGACCTCCCCCGCCGACCGGACAAATCCCACGTTCCGAACGGAGATGATCAGGTTATTCTCATATTTGCCAGCGGCGGCCGACCAGTCGGCCCCCTCGATCTGCAAGCAAAATTCCGCGATCTGGGGGATCACGTCTTCCCGCTCCACAGCCCCGAGGTAGATGAAAGCCAGGCCCTTTTCGATGGAGAGCTGATCCAGTGCCTTGCTGAAGGCGTTGATGGTGCTCAGGGGAAGCTCCGGCCGCTCGATGCGCCGCAGGATATTGAAGTTGATCTTGGGATACAGGTATGAAAAGGCATCGATGTCTGCCTTCGACACCTCCCGGTCCAGGGAGAGGGTATCGGTCTTGATACCGTACAGCAAGGCCGTAGCGTGCCGCTGGGTGATCTCCACGTCCGCAGCCCTAAGGTACTCCGTCAGAATCGTGGAGGTCGCCCCATAGCTGGACCGGATGTCCCGATAGGCGGCCGTGTAGCCTTTCTGCTCGGGGTGATGGTCCACCACCAGATCCACCGAGGGGATGGTATCTCCGAAGTAGGAAGGCTGAACATCCACCATGGCCAGCTTGTCGTACTGAGCCAGATCCCGCCGGTGGATGGTATTGACCTCGATGTCCAGCAGCTCGATCATGTGCAGATTCTCCGGGCGCGTCACCTCCCCAAAGGTCAGCATGGGGGCCGTGAGCTTGTTGCGTCCAATCAGAGCTCGAAGGGCCAGACCGCTGGCAATGGCATCAGGGTCGGGATCATCCTGAAGCAGGATCCCGATCTTTTTGCAGTCTTGAAAGAGCCAGCGGATCTCCGTGACGCGTTCCAGGGTCTCCAGCCGGCGGATTTCCTCCAGGATGACGCCGTTAAACAGCTCGCCCCAGGTAAGCGTGCGCACCAGGGGGTGTTCCGTCTCAGGCACAGCGCGCTTCCCGTTCCCCAGCACCAAGATTTTGGCCTGGGGATGAACTCGAGCGATGGCGTCCACCACCCGGGACTGATTCCGATGATCGATGGGCTGCAGCAACACGAACAGCTCCGGATCGAAGGAGACTTTCTCGAAGGTCTTCGAACTCGACCGGCTCCCGGAAATGACCCTGCCCCGCAGGCCCGCAGGGACGGATTTCTTGGTCCTTGCCCAGAAATAAACGCTGCTGCCGGGGGGCAAAGATTCCTGCACCAGCGGATACAGTCCAGGGTCGTTAAGTATCAGCAAAATCGTCATTTGAGTCTATAATGCCCTTCTTCGAAGGAAAACTTTTATCCATTCTATTTGATTTCCTCGAGCAAACGCAAATCCATGTGATTCTGCGTCTGCTCTCCAGGGCATCCATCACCGTCACCGCTGGCCGGGAAGCGCAGCCAGGAACTCCAGATCTGCTCGGCCGAACAGGCCGAAGGAGACCACCCCCTGCGGCGCCGCGATGTGGATGTAACCGCCTATCTGGGACGCTGGCAAGCCTGGAAATTCCTGCAGGACCTTTGACACCCTCGCCAGGGGCGCGAGCTCCAAGCTCGTTCGCCCTTTCTCCGCCCCGTCGGGCCCATAAGCCACGATGCGGACAGTGCTCACTTGTGCGGTCGGATTCAGCAGGCCCAGGCCACTGAAGAATAAGATTTCCCCGGCCACCCCATGGGCGACATGGCCCAAAACAATGTCGGTCGCGGGGACTGCCAGGGGGAGCGCGGCCGCAAACCTTCCAGACACCGCATCGCCGAACAAGACGTGGCCCACCAGGGGCCGCGAAGAAGTGATCTCCAGCGAACCTATGGTACCGGCAGAGCTGGTCGAGGGGTCCGGCAAACCAAAAAGCTCGTTGCCCCGGGCCACATAGCTCCCTGCCGGTGGAATAGCCAGCGTTGCCGGATTGCGGCGAGCCGGGGCCTGATTTCCCGAGTCGTCCAGAAGCCTCAGCGTGACGTCGGCGGCGTGGTTCGATAGATTGGCCAGGGCCAGCTCGGTGAAAAACCGGATGCCACTGATCCCGCCGCTGGCAAAGTGGGCCGCGTACAAGGTTCGCTGGGCACGGGCTGCGGACTGAGCCGGCAACGTGAACCGAGTCCCCTCCACCTGGACCGTAACGAGAGCGGCGAGCTCACCGTCGGCGAGGATCTCCAGCCGCCCTCCCGGGAGGACGCCGTCCCCGAACCATTCCCTCAGATCGCCGGACCCTCCTCCCTTGGCCGGCAGAGTCCGAACCGCCTCGGACCGCAGTTCCCCACCAGGATCTCGCAAGAGCAGCCTTACGCGGACATCGGCCGGGTTCGGATTGATCACCAGAAGCGCCGTGGAGGCCCCCGACCCGAGCGAAAATCCCTGCCCGGGCAAGGCGACGAAAAGGTGGCTCGAACCCCGTTCTGCGTGGCCAGCTCCATCCAGGGACCTGGAGCGGGAGTCGCCCTGCAGGAACAACGCGCTGACGCGGTCGCTGCTCGCCTGCAACTCCATCCATCCGTCGGGCAATCCGGGAAATTGCTCGCTGCCCAGGATCGCCTTTTGGGTCCCTGGAGCCAGGACTTCAGTCCTGCTTCCCAACGGGAGCCCCGAGAAATCCCGGTAGCGCCAGACGACGCTGGCGCCCGTGGAGCCCCGGTTCAGCAACGCGAAACCGGTAAACGGGTCGGTGCCGCTCGTCGCGGAGGGGATCACGAGCGAAAGCGGTGAGTCCGATTCCGGTAAAGCCAGCGCCGATATCTCGCCCGCCCGGATTTCCAGGGGGTAGCTGGCCCCGCGTCCTTCGACATTCAGGACGTAGTCCCCGGGTGGAAGGTCCACAGCGCCGAACCAGCCTTGGCCGTCGCTGGCCAGGGAACGGCTGTCGGGCCCTCTGAGCGACAAGGTCGCGCCGTCCACGGAGCTCCCCTGCAGGAAGCCCAAGAGGTGTCCCAGGCCCGGCGCCTCTTTCCAAGCCAGGGGCGGAACGGACGCGGTCTCGGCAAAAAGCGGGGGAAGCTGGGAATCGAACTCGCTGGGCCCAGTCAACGCTCGGACCCAGTCGGCCAGGGAGCCGCTATCACCGGACGGGCTTTGGTAGGAAAAGCCGCAGACTCCCCGAGGCCGGTTTCCCAGGCCGGAGGTCTGGAGGGCCGCGCGCATCTGGACCACAGAATCGGTGATGGCATTCAGGAACCATCCGCACCCCACCACCGTAGCCCGGCGGTGCTGGTAGTCCTTCTCCCATTCCGCCCACGTGCGGAACCAGGATCTCTGATTCGGGTCCGTCTCCCGGTCGTAGTTCATCGCCACGGCAAAATCTAGGATGCCCTCACGAAGCCACCCCGCCCAGTCCTGCAAGACGCGCCGGTAGGCTTCCGTCAGAAGGAAGCCCTCGCTCCCCCGCGGGCCATCGCCCCAAGCAATGGTGGCGGCCGACACCTGAATCCG
>JACQTF010000229.1 GCA_016210925.1 Acidobacteriota bacterium
AAGCGGTACCTGTCCGGTTTGATTTCCTTCGATCAGGCCAGGTGGCGGGCTCACTTCGGCGAACGCTGGGCGGACCTGGTTCGGTGGAAGAATCGTTACGACCCAAAGCACCTCTTAAATCCCGGCTTTATCCCCTTCGACTGATGGTATAAAATGTCGGCTGTGACCTCTTGACACGACCTGGAATCGAACCTATGGAAAGTTTGGACGCATTCATGATCTTCGGAAGCCTCTCTCTGGTGGCCCTGTTTGCCATCATGTTCGCGATCGAAAAGATGGTGATCGACAAGAAAAAGGCAGCCAGTCCAGAGCGAGCTTCCGCCGTGGTTCCGAAGAAAAAACGCCCGTCCTGAAAACACGATCCTCCGGAAGAGCCTGAAGCGCTTCCCGCTGCACGACTCCCTCTCCTCGAAACGTCCGCGCAGAGTACGCGTGTCTCAGGTTCCGAAAGGCTGGCGGCTATCGCAGAAAGGAGGGATAGTGGTCGTAGAGGGCAAAGCCGTAGGCGGCAGCCATGCCCACGGCCAGAAAGGTGGCAAGCCCGGCTCCGATCCGCATCCAAAAGCTCGTTCGACCCATCAGAGCGATGACCACGGCCTGGCCAACGCCGATGAGGACGGCAGCCAAGCTGAACCCGGGTTTACCGTGGGCGCACCACGGGCAATGAGGGACAGTGGGCTGATGGATATTGCAGCGGTCCACGGCCCCTGCCCAGATCCAGGTGCATCCGCATCCAAAGAGCCAGCCGCAATAGGGGACGACCAACAGAGCAGCCAAAATCCAGGAACTCGTCAGGGCCAGCAGCTTCATCGGGCCATCCATTCTATCCGATTTTCAAGGTATAGTAGTATCAGTGGGCGTGCCCTTCGCTCGGAAAACCGACTGCCTCAAAGGGCCGCCTGTCAGAGAATAGATCCATGGAAGTCTCGATTTTCGCTGCATTCCTGGCAGGGGTGATCTCCTTCTTGTCGCCCTGTGTGCTACCCCTGGTTCCGGGCTACATCTCCATGATGACCGGGTGCTCCCTGGAACAACTCAAGGAGGGGGACGCGCACGCCCGCATCCTGCCCAATGCGGGCTTGTTCGTTGTGGGTTTCTCTCTGGTCTTCATCGCCCTGGGCGCTTCAGCGACGTGGGCCGGGCAGCTTTTGGCCACCCGCATGTCGCTCCTGTCGAAGGTGGCTGGCGTCGTCATCGTGGCCTTCGGGCTGCACCTGATGGGGGTCTTCCGCATCGGCCTGTTGTACCGGGACAAAAGATTCCACTCCACCGGCGCAGCTCGTGGCCCGGCGGGCTCCCTGCTGCTTGGCTCGGCCTTCGCCTTCGGATGGACACCCTGCATCGGTCCCATCCTGGCTGGGATCCTGGCCTACGCGGCCACCCAGGAGACGGTGTATCAGGGGATGTTCTTGCTGGCAGTGTACTCCGCGGGCCTCGGTGTTCCGTTCCTGCTGACGGGGTTCGGCGTGGATCGTTTCCTAAGGTTCTATCGAAGCTTCACGTCTTACTTCAAGGCAGTGGAGGTGGCCAGCGGGGTGCTGCTCATCGTCATCGGGGTTCTGATCTTCACCAACAACTTCACGCGCCTGGCTTCTTACCTGACGTTCCTCAACCGGTTCGCCCGCTGAGAGGCTTTCGGAATGTACGTCCTGACTTTCCTCTTGCTGTTATGGTTTTCGACCTCGGAAGGGGAGGAGCTCATCGGCAGAGCAGCGCCCGAGCTGGAGGGCCTGATGTGGGTCCAGGGCGGGCCCCTCCGGTTATCTGACCTGCGGGGTAGCGTGGTGCTCGTCCGGTTCTGGTTGGATGGGTGCCCCTTCTGCGAAGCCACGGCCCCTGCCCTCAACGAACTCCGGGAGAAATACGCCGGAGATGGGCTGGTGGTCATCGGAATTCACCATCCCAAACCGCCTGGGATCGCTCGAAAGGAGCGGGTGCTCTCCGCAACTGGCCGTTTGAGATTCCGCTTCCCGGTCGCCACGGACCCGGACTGGAAGACGCTGCGTTCCTTCTGGCTGGACACCGGGCCCCGACAAACGACGTCCGCCAGCTTTCTGATAGACCAACGTGGCGTGATCCGGTACGTGCACCCGGGCGTCGAGTTCCATCGTTCCAGCGATCCCGCCCACCGAGACTGCAACCGATCCTTTCTGGAGATCGACCGCGTGATCGGCCAGCTCTTGAAAATCGCAAGGCCTTAGTCCGTCACTACCACAGGCGGTTGCGACGGCAGCCTCGTCACAGAGGAGCCAAGTTTCCGCCTCAGACTTTATAGCGTGAAAATGGACAGGAAAGGGGAGTGACCGAAGCTTAGGATTCTGCGATAATCTGTCCCCCAGAATCCTCTCTACCTCCGTCGGCTCGTCCCGATCACTGTCACACACAACGAGCGCCTTGTGCATCGCCGGGAAGCTGTACTGGTTTCCGACTGTCGCATCAGCTCTCGAAGATCCTGTTCGTTGGCTGGCCGTCGGAAGCGCGCCTCGTTTCCCACCCGATCCACTACCACAACGTCTTCAGGCTCCAAATAGTCCACCAAATAAGGAGAATGCGTTGTCACAAAGGCCTGAGACACCTGTCCTTCAAGCTCTATCTTGCGCTGATTCGCAATATCCACGACCATTTCCAGAAGCCTAGGATGCAGGTAGTTTTCCGGTTCCTCGATGCAGACCAGCGGAATAGCGAAAGGCGAAAAAATAATGGAGAGTAATGCCAAAAACTTCAACTCACCATCGCTGGCGTGGATGATCGAAACGGGCGATTGCATACCACTTTCTTGAAATCTGAGGAAAGTGGTGCCGCTCGGCGTCAGGAAAGCAGAGAAGGATTCAAGGTGGGGGAATGCCTGTTTGGCCACCTCCATCACTCGGGCAAATTCATCCTTGTAATTTGATTGAAAGGTCATCAGCCACGCAGAGAGCTGGCCTCCAAACGTGTCGAGCGCTACCTGCCCAACTGCCGGACCAGCCGTAGCGCGCGACAACGGCGGAAGCAAATTGAAAAAGTGCCACCGCAGAAAGTAGCTTCGTAGTTCTCCTGCCTCCCACCCGGGAATCTCGTAAGACAGCGCAGGCCTGGATGGATCAGGACCCCGAAGGATCATTTGACCGCTCGCATCGAAGCCTCCTCCTTTTCCTTCCACAACATCAATCAGGTTGTATAGAGTTCCACTCTTGTTAACCGTCAACTTCTCCCTCTCGATCACAACCCGCCCAAGAACATCGCCTCGGATGACGAGATCATACTGGAACGTTTTATCGGGCGGCGATTGTCCTTCCAGGCTGATTTGTATCGACCCAGGAGGTTGAACCCCTTTCCATAGCACCTCGGAGAAACCGCCAAGCAGAACGTCACAGGTCTTCTTCACGTCGCCGTCCGTGACAGCCCTCTGCAGGAATTGAAGTAGTTGCAGAATGGTGCTCTTGCCACTCTTGTTGGGTCCAATGAAAACATTGCGAGACCTCAGCTCCAAGTTCACGTCATGCAGTAGCTTGAAGTCCTTCACCGTCAATCTCGTTAGCACTCTGACCCTCACGAATCCGACTGCGTCTTACAGCCTCAAGAAGACCCCTCCTATGATACCGCAAGTTGAGCCGGCACACGGTGAAACGCCCACAAGATCGCGCTCTAAGGAAACCCAGACCTTTTGGGGGAAGCCGCACTTGGTGGCGGCGCTGGCGATCTCTCCAACATCCACGCGGCCTGGAAGCCGATCATGCCGGCAAGGAAGGGCGACGGACGACCCGCGTGGTGAGCCGGAACCGCGGCAGGCATACTCTCTCAGGGCAACTTCGGCGGTTCGGTCTGCCATCCCTCTCCGCTGAGCGCTTTCAGAAATTCGATCAGGTCCTGCTTGTCTCGCCGCGTGAGCCCCAGAGGCTTGATGTCCTTGTCCAGATAGGCGTTCTTTTCTCCGCCCTTGTCGTAAAAGTCGACGACCTCCTGCAAAGTCCTCTGACTTCCATCATGCATGTAGGGTGCTGTCGCCACGATCTCTCGCAGCGTGGGGGTCTTGAACTTTCCCCGATCGCTCTCCTCTTTCGTGACCGCATACCGGCCAAGATCGGGATCCTTCCGGTTCATGCCGACGCCGAGGTTGTGAAACAGTTCATCGGTAAAGTTGGGGCCGGTATGACAGACGCCGCACCGTGCTTTTCCGCCGAAAAGCTCCACGCCCCGCTTGGCCGATTCGGACAGGGCGTTCTCATCTCCGAGGTTGAACCGGTCGATCGGCGCGTTTCCGGAAAGGACGGTGCGTTCGTAGGCTGCAATGGCCTTCGCCACATTCTCCGCGGTCAGGGAACCAAAGACCTTTTGCAATTGAGCACGGTAGACCTCGATGCCTTGAATCCCCCGAACCATGCCCTCCAGGGTATGGCCCATCTCGATGGGGTTCTGGATGGGTCCCAGGGCCTGTTGCTCCAGCGTGGCTGCCCGGCCGTCCCAAAATTGGGACTTGCCGTAAGCTCGGTTGATGACCGTGGGAGCGCTGCGCCCTCCCTTCTGCCCCCGGATACCGGCGGAAACCGGGTTGCCGTCCGTGAAGGCGAACTGCGGGCTGTGGCAATCGGCGCAGGCCACGGTGCCGTCGGCGGAAAGGCGCTTGTCGAAGTAGAGCTGTTTTCCGAGGGCCACCTTCTCGGCGGTCATGGGGTTGTCTGGAGGTACTGGAACCTCCTCGAGCCCACGGGGCGGATTCAATTCAAAGGGCGGAGGTGGGGCTTTCGTGACAACCTGGGGCTCCTCTGCTCTTCGACACGTCAAGAACAGAAAAGTTGCCGCCAGGCACCCAAGAGCTAAAAAGACGCGCGTGTTCATAGGGTCTCCTTTCAAAGATCAGTCTTGCTGCTTGTGAACCACCTTCAGGCAGCTCTACGCCGGGTTTGGTCAGGCTGCCTTTTTGGAAAGATAAACGCTTTTATAAAGACCACCGGCGATGGCCCCTCCGAGCAAGGGCCCAATCCAGTAGACCCCATGATGGGACCAGTGGCCCGCCGCCAGTGCGGGCCCGAAGGTCCGGGCGGGATTCATGGACGCCCCGGTGAGGGGGCCGCCTGCCAGGATATCGAAAGAAACAACGAACCCGATGGCAAGCCCAGCAATCATCTTAAAGGCCCCGCGCGGGTCGATGGCGGTGGCAAACACCGTGAAGACTAGAAAGAAGGTCAGTATCAGCTCCATGGCAGTGCCTGTTCCATAGCTGACGCTGGCTGCCAGATCCGGCGTGCCCAGGTGGACCGCCCGCCACGCTTCCGCCGGGAAGATGCCCTTCAGGGCGAGTCCCCCCAGCACGCCTCCCACCAATTGCGAAAGAATATAAGCGAGAGCCATTCCCGCTGAGATCTTTCCCCCTACCAGCGCCCCTACGGTGACCGCCGGGTTGAGGTGGCCACCCGAGATGTGCCCGGTCGCCGAAACCATCACCGCGATGGTCAGTCCATGAGCCAGCGCAATGCCCACCAGTCCCACTCCTCCCCTGGTGAAACTGTCGGCGCAAATCGAACCCGCACCGATGAAGATCAGAGCGAAAGTCCCTATCAGTTCCGCCAGGCAAGGCCTGAAGATTCCATTCATGGCGAACCCCCTATTTTCTGTGGCTTTCTCCAACAACGGATTCAATGACCATAGAACTTGATGCGGTGCCCATCGGTCTCCGCCCTTCTACGTGGCTCGAGGGATGTTCGACCTGGTAAAGCCCCAGTCTCGAACTCCGCCAGCGCTTCTTGAGAATCATTCTTACTTTGTTTTTGCCCCGCAAGGGGGGCAGATGCCCAGCACTTCCAGCCGGTGTTCCAGGATCTGGTAACTGATGCTTTGGGACACCTGCTCCTCCAGGCCCCGCATGAAGGACAAGGGCAGATCGTCAATCCGCCCGCACTGCACGCACCGGGCATGATAGTGCTTGCCGATATTGTAATCGTAGCGGCTGGGGTGCCTGCTGGAGCTGTGCTCGATGATCAGGCCCTGGTCGGCCAGAAGCCTCAGGTTCCGATACACCGTTGCCCGGCTCAGATTGAGGATCTCCTTCCTGGCCTCCTGGTAGATGGCCTCGGCCGTGGGGTGGCTCATGGAAGCCCGCAATATCTTCAGGATCACCTGTTTCTGCCTGGTGATCCGCATCCTTGCCCCGCTGGGTCCTGGCACGAAAGCAATAATGATTCTTATTTTTTAATTTGTCAAGAGCCTTGCGCTTGCGTATGATGCCGCCATGGGCGACGGCCTCTCCATCGCAGTTGCCATCATCCGCAAGAAGAATAAGTTCTTGATAACAAAACGATTAAACGCTGCCCACCTGGGCGGCCTCTGGGAGTTCCCGGGGGGAAAGCGCGAGAAGGGAGAATCCTTGGAGGAATGCCTCCGGCGGGAGGTAAGAGAAGAAGTAGGAATTGAAATCGCAATTGTAAAAAGCCTTTTCCGGAAGGTCGCGTTCTCGTATCCGGACCGACAGGTGGAGCTGCATTTTTTCCTGTGCAGGGTGCGGCGTGGACAGGCACAACCGCTGCAGTGCCAGGAGGTGTGCTGGGTGGGGGCCTCGGAACTGGAGGCCTACGAGTTTGCTCCGGCCAACCGGGAAGTGGTTAAAGCCCTGAAAAGAAAACCCAAAACTAGGAGACCTGAAATCTAAAATCCGGCGTTTCAGGTTTTAGGTTATTGAGTTTCAGGTTTTTCAGGAATAAGGTCAATCCACGAACTCCACCGGGACCGGCGGGAGCAACCCCTTTCGATGCGCCATCTCGAAGAGACGATGGACGGCCCTGCGGCCCCGGTCACCGTAATCCAGGGTCAGCTCGTTCACGTACATCCCCACGAAGCGATCGGCCAGGGCCTCGCTGAGCCCGCGGGCGAACTTCAGGGAGTGGGCCAGAGCCTCCTGACGGTGGTCGAGGCCGTAGGCGATGCTGTCCTTCAACAGGCGTGAGACCCGGGAGATCAATCCGGCCCCCAAGTCCTTCCGGATGGCGTTCCCTCCCAATGGGAGGGGCAGGTTCGTCTGCTGGTCCCACCACTCCCCCAGGTCCAGCACCTTGTGCAGCCCCAGGGAGGCGTACGTGAGCTGCCCCTCGTGGATGAGCAGCCCGGCATCCACTGCTCCTGTCACCACCGCCTCCAAGATCCGGTCGAAGGGCAGGACGCGGTACTGAAAATCCGGAAGAAACAGCCTGAGCGCCAGAAAGGCCGTGGTCAGCGTTCCGGGCACCGCGATCGTCCCGAGTGAGAGTTCCTCTGGTCCGAGCGGACGGCGCGCCACCACCAGGGGACCATAGCGGTCACCCATGCTGGCCCCATGAGGAAGGAGCGCATATCGGGCGTAAAGGTGGGCGTAGGCGTGGAAGGAGATGGCCGTGATCTCGTATTCCCCGGCGAGGGCCTTTCGGTTCAGTGTCTCGATGTCCTCCAGGATGTGGATGAAGCGCAAGTCCCCAGTATCCAACTTGCCTGAGGCCAGGCCGTAGAACATGAATGCATCGTCGGAGTCAGGGCTATGGGCCACCCGGATCTCGGTGACGGGCATGTTGGCGTCCGGGGTTCTCATTTGAACTCGATCGTGGACTGGATCTCGCCCATCCCAAAAGGCGCCAGCTTCAAGTCCACAAACCGGGGCCCCAGAAAATCGCGGATCCGGTCCAGCACGCGGTACGAGATCGCCTCGTGACGAACCACCAGCCTGCGGTGCCGGCCGTCGGGCTCCAGCTCGAAGGCAGTGGCCTCCAGCAGGTGGAGGAGCTCGCTGAGGGTGCCCAGGAAGCTTTCCGGGGACACCTCCCCCGGGCGCACCCTTCCAACGCTCTCCTGAGGCAACCAGAAGCTGCTCCCCAGGTCATCATAGAAGACCTTGCAATCGCCCTTGCGGGTCTCCACCACCAGCCCGATTCTTCCCCTCAGGTCCAGCTCGCGGCTGTAGCTGTACGAGGGACGGCAGTAGACGAGATCGCCCAGCTTCAAGTCGCTCATTTCCACCTTTTACTTTACCATCCCATCGCCCGCCTTTAAATTCCCGGGGGTGATATGGGAAAATAAATTCCAGCATGGCGGAACGGGAAGAGATTCAACGAGCCATCGAGTATTTTCACAAGGCCTATAGCTACCAGATGAACGGCCAGCTGGTCCTTGCGGTCCGGTTCTACAAACGTTCCATCGAGACCTTTCCCACCGCGGAAGCTCACACGTTTCTGGGCTGGACCTACAGTTTCATGGGTCGGCTGGACGAGGCCATCGCCGAGTGCCAGCAAGCCATCGAGGTCGATCCGGACTTCGGGAATCCCTACAATGACATCGGCGCCTACCTGATCGAGAAGGGACAGCCGGACGAAGCGGTGCCGTGGCTGCAAAAGGCCATGGTGGCCAAGCGATACGAGAGCTATCACTATCCCCACTACAACCTGGGCCGGGTGTACGTGGCCAAGGAAATGTACAACAAGGCACTGGAGGAGTTCCAGAAGGCGCTGGAGATCCAACCGGACTATCTCCTGGCCCGGCAGACCATCGAGGAAGTGAAGAAATACCTGAATTGAGACAGGAATTCGACCCACAGGGAGCTGCTGTGGTCTTTGGCCCCCCACCTACCAGGAATAGTTAGATCGATTCTAGGGCGAAAGCAACGGTAGGTGCGGGGTGGGAGCCTTCCTTGAAGATCAAAGACTCCGTCGTGTTGGTCACCGGCGGTGCGCGCCGGGTGGGCAAAGCCATCGTGGAGGAGCTGGCGTCCCGCGGGGCTGTCCTGGCCGTCCATTATCGCACTTCGGAAAGCGAGGCGGATGCCCTGGTGGACCGGATTCGCCAGGCGGGCGGTACGGCCATGGTCTTTCAGGCGGACCTGAGCCGCCCGGAGGAGATCCAGCGGCTGTTTGGCGAGCTGCAGGACTCCCTGGGGCGCCTGGATGTGTTGGTCAATAACGCCGCCGTTTTCTACAGGACCCCTTTCGACGACCTGGGCGAGAAGGATTTGGACGCCTTCCTGACGGTCAACCTGAAAGCCCCATTTCTCTGCGCGCTTCACGCCGGCCGCAAAATGCTTCCGCGGGGTGCCGGCAAGATCATTAACCTGGCTGATATCGGCGGTTTTCACCCGTGGAGAGACTACCTTCCTTACTGCATTTCCAAGGCAGGGGTCATCGCCCTGACCCTGGGGCTGGCCAAGGAACTGGCTCCCGCCGTCCAGGTCAACGCCATTGCCCCGGGCCCCATTCTGATGCCGGAAGGCAGCTCTCCTGCCGAAGCTGAGCGAGAGGCGCGGCGGACGCTCTTGAAGCGTCTGGGTTCGCCGCAGGACATCGCCCGGACGGTGTGCTTCTTAATCGAGTCGGATTACATCACCGGGCAGATCCTGGCTGTGGATGGCGGCCGTTCGTTGACGTGATCACTCCCCATGTAATTCCTCCAGGCTGGCGATCCGGACGCAGTCCTGCCCCCCATGCCTGTCCTCTCGATCCAACAGGATGGCCGCCAGCCCCGCAGCCCGCGCTCCCTCCACGTCCTCGTGGACGCTGTCCCCCGTGTGGACTGCCTCGCTCGCCTTCGCTCCAACCTCCCGGAGCGCCACGCGAAAGATCTCAGGGTCCGGTTTGGCGTATCCCGTCCGGCTGGAGGTGACGATCGTGTCCAGGAGTTCCGCGATCCCCAGCGCCTGACAGACGTCGAACAGCCGCGAGTCGAAGTTCGACACGATTCCCAGCTTTCGGCCGGTCCTTCGGAGCTGGGTCAGGACGGCCCTTGTTTCGGGGAATAACACCCATCCCTCCCGGGTACGGAACAGCTCGAAAACTTCGTCAAAGAACTGATCGAAGTGAAGAAACTCACAGAGCGGGCGAAACGTCTCACGAACGATCCGCTTCCACCAGTCCCTCTCCAGCGCGGGAAGTTCCTCCTCAGCGACGCCGGGGAAGATCATGGGGGGTGAGCGGCGGAAAGACAGGGCGAACTGCAGATTGATCTCCTCTGGCGTGGTTCTTGCGTGATATCTTCGGGCCACTTCCCAGTAGATGTGGCCTACGGAGCCCCTGACCCTGAACAGGGTGTCCGCAGCGTCGAAGAAAAATGCCCTGGCCTCTTTCCAGGGGAGTGGGCCGGTAGCGTCGTGGGTCAATTCCCCCTCCAGCAACGGAAAGCCACTATGATATAATGAGCGCTTGAAGTCCGAGCGCTCGCTCTAACTTTTTGAGTGTACCGTAGTTCCGATCCCTGCGAGACGAGGAAGTTGCTCGACGATGGCGCAGATCAGCAGGAAACAACGGATCAAGATCCCAAGCCAACCCCTTCGGAAGCAAGATCCCGTCGAACGAAGGCATAACTGGGATGAGGTGTTTCTGGGCTATACCCCGGAGACGGCCATCGTGGAGGCAAACCGCTGTCTGCAGTGCGAGCACGCGCCTTGCATCCAGGCCTGTCCGGTCCATAACGCAATCCCCGAAGCGCTGGCGCTGCTGGAGGATGGGGACTTCATCGGGGCTGCCAACAAATTTCGCGAGACCAGCAGCATGCCGGAGATCTGTGGACGGATTTGTCCCCAGGAAAAGCTGTGCGAAGGTGCGTGCGTGGTCGGGCACAAGGAAAAGCCGGTTGCCATCGGAAAACTGGAAGCATTTTGCACCGACTATCAGCGCCGGACCCAGGGCTTTCCGGTCCCCTGGGTCCCTCTCCCCACAGGTCAAAAGGTGGCGATCGTAGGCGCAGGTCCGGCAGGACTGGAGGTGGCGGAGCGCCTGGTCCAGAAGGGCCATGCTGTCACCGTGTTCGACTACTGGCCCCGGCCGGGGGGGCTCCTGCTCTACGGCATCCCGAACTTCAAGCTCACCAAGGAAATCGTGGACGCCAAGATCGCGTTGCTCGAAGGGTTGGGCGTCCGGTTTGTGTGCAACGTCAAAGTGGGCGAGCACATTACGGTGGACGGACTGTTCCAGGAAGGTTTCGACGCGGTCTTCCTGGGACATGGGGCGCCCATGGGCAACCCGATGAAGATCCCCGGCGAAGATTTGAAGGGCGTCTATCAGGCCACGGACTTCCTGGTACGGGGAAATCTCCCCATGGAGGATCTACCGGAGGGCATGCGCAGTCGCCCGAAGGTGGGGGATCGGATCGCCGTGATCGGAGCCGGTGACACGGCCATGGACTGCGTCAGAACCGCCAGCAGACTGAATCCCAACGCCCTGGTCAGGTGCGTCTATCGCCGCACGGAGGCAGAGGTGGTGGGTCGCGAGGAGGAACGCATCCATGCGAAGGAGGAAGGCGTGCAGTTCGAGTTCCTGACCCTGCCTGTCCGGTTCGTGGGCGACCACGACGGAACCCTTCGCGGCCTGGAGTGTGTGCGCATGGGCCTGGGCGAGCGAGACGCCTCAGGCCGCCGATCGCCGGTTCCCATTCCCGGCTCCGAGTTCACCATGGAGGTGGACACCGCGGTCCTGGCCATCGGCTACAGCCCTGATCCGCTCATCGGCGAGTCTACCCCGGGTCTCCGAACTCGCAAAAAGGGCCTCATCTATGTAGAGACCGAGGAAACCGGCCGGACCACCCGGGAAGGGGTGTTCGCGGGGGGTGACAACGTCCGGGGGGCGGACCTGGTCGTCACCGCCCTGGCCGCCGCTCGAAACGCGGCGGAAGCCATCCACGCGTACCTGGTCCAGAAGAAGTGCCAGGGAAACGGCCAGTGTTGTTGAACACTGGAAAACTGGAAGACCGTGAGACAGAGAATAGGTGGATTCGCTGTGTGCGCGGCGATGCTGCTCGCAGCGTGCGGCAAGAAGGAAGAGCAGCCTCAGGCGATCCCCATTCCGCTGTCAGAAGTGGGGCAGACCGAGCATACCCACGAGGGTGAGACGCCCGCGGAGCAAGCGCCGACGCAGGGGGCGACGATTTCCGGAACGATCGACATCGACGCCAACCTCCGGGGCAAGTTCATGGGAGACGAAACACTGTTCATCATGGCTCGCGTGGCCCGCGGCTCGGGAGAAGGAGGCCCCCCGGTGGCGGTGCTCCGAGCAACCAGCTTCCGATTCCCGTTCCGCTACACCCTGAGCCAGCAGAACGTCATGATGGAGGGCATGCCCTTCGAGGGTCCTCTGAACATTTCCGTGCGTGTGGACAAGGACGGCAATCCCATGACCCGGAACTCAGGCGACCTGGTGGGATCGTATGGCAGGAACCCCGCTCAGGTGGGCGACGCTGGCGTGGACATCGTCATCAACGAAATCCTGAAATAGCGTGGCGCTCCAATCCCCGCTCTACCAGATCCACCAGAGACTGGGAGCCCGGATGAAGACCTGCGGCTCCTGGGAGTTGCCCTCCCGGTACACCTCCGTTCAGGAAGAATACGAGGCAGTCCGACAGAGCGCGGGCCTTCTGGATCTTTCCTGTCGCAGCCTGGTGGAGATCCACGGCTCCGATCGGGTTCGTTTCCTGCAGGGGATGCTCTCCAACGACGTGAAGGCCCTGGTGGAGGGGAAAGGCCTCTACACCTTGTTTCTGACCTCGCAGGGAAAACTCGTGGGGGACATGGTGCTCTACGCTCTCCAGGATTCCTTCCTCATGGAATGCGATGAGGAACGCAAAGGCGTATTGTTGCAGGCTCTGGATCGATTCGTCATCGCCGAAGAGGTCCGCTTTTCTGACCTCAGCGACGCGGCGGGAATCCTGGCGGTGTGCGGTCCCAGGGCAGCGGAGGTCGTGGCAGACCTGTCCGATTCCGTTCGCACCCTTGCTCAGACGTTCGACCACGTGAGCTTCCCGTGGCGCGGAGCACCGGTCCGCGTGGCGCGGGCACAGTGGACCGGGGAAGAGGGCTTTCACTGCATGGCGGCAAGGGAGAAGTTGCCTGAGTTGTGGCAGGAATTGATTGCGATGGGAGAAAGGTTCAGCTTGCGGCCTGTGGGCTGGGAGGCCTACCAGGTGCTTCGGGTAGAGGCGGGCATACCCTTGTTCGGAACCGACATGGACGAAAGCCACATGCCACTGGAAGCAGGGTTGGAGGACGCCCTGAGCACCACCAAGGGCTGCTATGTGGGCCAGGAAGTAGTGGCGCGGATCCTCAACCGGGGACACGTCAACCGCAGATTGACGGGCCTGCGCCTCCAGGGAGGGAAGGTTCCAGAGAAAGGATCCACCATCGTGGCTGGGGACAAGGAGATCGGCCAGGTCACCAGCGCCGTGTTCTCACCGGCGCTGGGGCAACCCATCGCCCTGGGTTACGTGCGCCGCGAGTTTCTGACGCCCGGGAG
>JACQTF010000233.1 GCA_016210925.1 Acidobacteriota bacterium
CCCCAACTCATCCTGGAAGAGCTGGTGGCGGAGGCCCTTCAGAACAACCCGGAGATTCGGGCCGCACGGCAACGGTTTGACGCGGCCCTGAAGCGGCCTTCGCAAATGAGCACCTTGCCAGACCCGACGGTGACGTTCGGCTACACCAACCTGGGCAACCCGCTGCCGTTGACGAGCATCGGCGAGCAGGAGATGAGCCGGGCCGGGCTGAGCTTCTCGCAGGAGATCCCGTTCCCTGGGAAGCTGGGATTGAAGGGAAACGTGGCCGGAAAGGACGCGGAGATTCGCGGCGAGGAGTACCGGTCCACGGAGCTGAAGGTCATTTCGTCCCTGAAGGTAGCCTACTTCGACCTTTACTTCGTGGACAGGTCCATCGAGGTCATAGAAAAGAACAACGAGCTGCTGGAGAAATTTCTGCGCATCGCGGAGGAGAAGTATCGGGTGGGCAAGGGCATCCAGCAGGACGTGCTGAAGGCCCAGGTGGAAATCTCGCTGCTGCTGGAGCGGCTGGCGGTTTTGAGGCAAAAGCGAGAGACTCTGTCGGCCTTCATCAACAGCCTCTTGAACCGCCGCCCGGACACCCCGCTGGGAAGTCCCGGACCGGTCCGGACTTCCGAGTTCAGCCGGAGCCTAGAGCAACTTTACGCTCTGGCGGAGGAGAACAGCCCCCAGTTGAGGGCTGCGGCGCTGGCCGTGGACCGCGACGCCCTGGCCCTGGATCTCGCGAAGAAGGAATACCTGCCCGACTTCATGCTCAAGGGTGGGTACGCCAGCCGCGGGCAATTCTCGGATATGTGGGAAGCCGAGATCGGCCTGAAGATCCCTCTCTATTTTTGGAGGAAGCAGCGGTTGGGGGTGGAGGAGGCGGTGGCAGGGCTGCAGTCGGCCAAGAGCGGCTACCGGGCCGCGATTCAAGAACTCTTCTATCAGATCAGGGACCAGTATGTGGTTGCCCAGACGGCGCGGCAACTGGTGGACCTATACGGAAGCGGGATTCTGCCTCAGGCCACGCTTTCGCTGGAGTCGGCCATGGCGGGCTACCAGGTGGGTTCGGTGGACTTCCTGACGTTGCTCAACAACTTCATTGTCCTCCTGAACTACGAGGTCCAGTACTACCAGCAGGTCACCGATCACGAGAAGGCCCTGGCTCGCCTGGAAGAGCTGGCAACAGCGAAGCTGATGCCTTGAAAGGAATCCAACGA
The DNA here is from genome assembly GCA_016210925.1 of Acidobacteriota bacterium. Taxonomy (GTDB): domain Bacteria; phylum Acidobacteriota; class UBA6911; order JACQTF01; family JACQTF01; genus JACQTF01. The sequence continues at coordinate 1,203 of JACQTF010000233.1, forward strand.
TGAAGCGCAAGATCGTGACGATTTCCATCGTGGTTCTCCTGGTGGCTGCAGGGGCAGCGGCCTGGATGTACCGCGGCGTGATCCGGGCAAAGGCTCAGTCGGCCTGGGCGGTCCTTCGCGAAGCGAAGATGGCGCTGGGGGGGCGTGAGCAAGGCCATGAGGGTCAGGGGGGCGTGCCGGTCGCGGGCCAGGGGGAACGCAAGGTCCTGTACTGGGTGGATCCTATGCACCCGGCGTATAAGTGGGACAAGCCCGGTAAGGCGCCCGACTGTGGTATGGACCTGGTGCCGGTGTACGCTGAGGAAGGCCGCGCCGCTGAGAACCTGCCTCCCGACGCTGTGCAAATCAGTCCGCGGAAGCTCCAATTGATTGGCGTGGAGTACGGGGAGGTGGCCTTCCAGCCGCTCTCTAAGACCATCCGAACCGTGGGCCGGCTCGCTTATGACGAGACGAAGATCGCCCGCATCCACACAAAGATCGAGGGCTGGATCGAGCGGGTGTATGTGGATTTCACAGGCAAACTGGTGGAAAAGAACCAACCGCTGATCAGCATTTACAGCCCGGAGCTGGTCTCCACTCAACAGGAGTTTCTCCTGGCCAAGAAGGCAAAGGACTATTTGAAAAGCAGCCCGGTCCAGCAGATTGCTGCCAACGCGTTGTCCCTGTATGAGGCGAGCCGCGAGCGGCTCCGGCTGTGGGACATCTCCGAGGAACAGATCAAGGAACTCGAGGAACGAGGCGCCTCCACCAAGACGCTGACGCTCTATTCACCTTTGGACGGTTTCGTGCTGGCCCGCAACGCCTTTGAGAAGCAGCGCGTCACACCCGAGACGGAATTGTACGCCATCGCCGATCTCTCCACGGTCTGGGTATTGGCCGACGTCTACGAGTACGAGCTCCCGATGATCCGCCTGGGGCAGGAGGCCACCATGACGCTCTCCTACTCCCCGGGAAAGGCGTTCACGGGAAAGGTCACGTACATCTACCCCCAACTGGATAACATGACCCGCACGTTGAAAGTCCGCCTGGAATTCCCCAACCCCGACTTCCAGTTGAAGCCCGACATGTACGCAAACGTCGAGCTGCGGATCGACTACGGTAGGCAGGTCTCCGTGCCGGAAGAGGCGGTGTTGGATTCCGGCGCCGAGCAGATCGTTTTTGTTGCTTACGAAGGAGGCTACTTCGAGCCGCGGAAGGTGCAGTTGGGCGGAAAAGTCGATGACCGTTACATCATTGGGAAAGGCCTGAAACCGGGGGAGAGGATTGTCACGTCCGGGAATTTCCTGATTGATTCGGAGAGCCGTCTGAAGAGCGCGATGGGCGGAATGGCGGGAATGGGCCATGGTGGCGGCACACCGGCTGGTGGCGAGCAGAAGGCAGCGGCGCCCGAGCAACGGCAGCGCGAGGCGGACCGGCAACCCGATCACTTGCAACACGAGCAGACCAGGCCCAAGGAGCCGGCCAGTCCGGCCGAACCGCCGCACAGGCACTGAGCCGGAAAGGTTCGAATCATGAACACGAAGAAAACCATAGGCTTTTTATTGAGCGTCCTGACACTGGCAGCGCTGGGACTGGGAGGTTACTGGCTCCTGCGGAAGACCGCGCCTCACACGTGTGATATCTGCGCCCGGCACACTCACGCGGAGGCGCGTGCCGTGGTGGAGATGAAGAGCGGACGTAAGGTCGCGTGCTGCATCCGCTGCGCCCTCACCGCGGTTCGCCAGCAGGGCACGCCCGTGCGGCTGGTCGAGGTCACAGATTTCTCCTCCAGGCAGCCGCTGGACCCCGAGGCGGCTTATTACGTGGAAGGCGGCGATCTGGTTTTGTGCGAACACCAGGAACCGCTGCTGGACCAGCCCAAGCGACCCTTTGATCGCGTTTTTGACCGCTGCGTGCCCAGCGTGTATGCCTTTGCCCGCAGCGAAGATGCCCAGGCCTTTGCCGGAAGCCACGGCGGGGTGGTGCTGCGCCTGCCCCAGCTCCTTGCGGAGGTCGAACCGCGGCCATGATCAACAAGGTCATAGATCTTTGCGCCCATAACAAGTTCATCGTGTTTCTCTTCATCGGCATGGCCGTGTTCGCGGGCATCTACGCCATGCAGAACATCACCCTTGATGCGATTCCTGACCTTTCCGACACCCAGGTCATCATCTACTCCCGTTGGGACCGCAGCCCGGACATCATGGAAGACCAGGTCACCTATCCGATCATCAGCGCCATGCTGGGCGTGCCCCGGGTGAAGGACATCCGCGGCTTTTCCGACTTCGGCTATTCCTACGTCTACATCATCTTCGAGGACGGCACGGACATCTACTGGGCCCGTTCGCGAACTCTCGAATACCTCAGCAACATTCTGCCCAGGCTACCGGAAGGGGTGAGGGTAGAACTGGCGCGCGACGAGACGGCGGTCGGGTGGGTCTTCCAGTACGCGCTGGTGGATACCACCGGGACGCACAACCTGGCAGAGCTGCGCACCTTGCAGGATTGGTTCCTCCGCTACGAGCTTCAGTCCGTGCCTGGCGTCGCCGAAGTGGCAACCATCGGCGGCTTCGTCAGGCAGTACCAGGTCAACCTCGATCCCAACTCACTGCTGGCCTATAAGATTCCGCTCGATAAGGTCGTGGAGGCCATCCGGGAGGGAAACAACGATGTGGGGGGTCGGCTCGTGGAGTTCTCCGGCCGCGAATACATGGTCCGTGGGCGCGGTTACATCCGTTCCGTCGCGGATGTGGAGAACATCGTGGTCGGCACGAACATGGAGGGGGGCACGCCGATCCTGGTGAGACACCTGGGCACGGTGGCCTTGGGCCCCGACATTCGCCGGGGCATCGCGGAACTGGACGGGCAGGGGGAGACAGTCGGGGCGATTGTGATTATGCGGTTTGGCGAGAATGCCCTGAAAGTCATCGACCGGGTGAGGGCCAAACTGGCAGAGATCGAACTCTCCCTGCCTCCAGGCGTGAAGATCGTCCACACCTACGATCGAGCGGAGTTGATCGAACGCTCCATCGAGACGCTGAAAGGCACCCTCATCGAGGAGCTGGCCATCGTGAGCCTGGTGATCCTCATCTTTCTCTGGCACATTCCCAGCGCCCTGATCCCCATCATCACCATCCCCATCGCGATCATCATCTCCTTCATTCCCATGTATGGGATGAAGATCACGGCCAACATTATGTCCCTCGGCGGGATCGCCATCGCCATCGGAGCCCTGGTGGATGCGGCGATCGTGGTGGTCGAGCAGACGCACAAGAAGCTCGAACACTGGGACGCAGAAGGCCGTCCAGGCAAGTTCCAGGATGTAGTCATCAGCGCAGTCAAAGAAGTCGGAGGGCCCAGCTTTTTCGCGCTGCTGGTGATCGCCGTCTCCTTCATGCCGGTCTTCACGCTGGAAGCGCAGGAAGGACGGCTGTTCAAGCCGCTGGCGTTCACGAAAAATTTCTCCATGGCCATCGCCGCGGTGCTGGCGATTACCCTCGATCCGGCGGTTCGATTGCTCTTCACGCACATGAAGAATTACGAGTTTCGCCCCCGGTGGCTGGCCGCTGCCGTCAACGCCGTTCTGGTGGGAAAGATTCATAGCGAGGAGAAGCATCCCATCAGCCGCCCGCTGATGAGGCTTTACCACCCGGTGGTGGAACTAGTCCTGCGCCATCCCTGGGCCACCGTCGCGTCCGCCGTCGTGGTGGTGGCGCTGACGGCTCCGGTCTTCTTCCGCCTGGGTTCGGAGTTCATGCCGCCGCTGGATGAAGGCGTGCTCCTGTACATGCCGACGACGCTGCCGGGCATCTCCGTGACCGAGGCGCAAAAGCTCCTTCAGGTGCAGGACCAGGTCCTGAAGTCCTTTTCCGAAGTGGAGCGGGTCTTCGGAAAAGCGGGACGGGCCGAGACGGCCACGGATCCAGCGCCCTTCTCCATGATGGAGACGGTGGTGGTCCTCAAAGCGCCGACGGAATGGCCGAAGGTGCCCCGGTGGTACTCGAGCTGGGCGCCGCCGTGGCTGCAGAACATTTTGCGCCGCGCCTGGCCGGACCACAAGAGCACCCAGGAGCTGATCTACGGGCCGGGGGGATTGAACGAGGCCATGCAGTTCCCGGGCGTAGTCAACGCCTGGACGATGCCCATCAAGGCCCGGGTGGACATGCTCACCACCGGGGTGCGCACGCCGGTCGGCATCAAGCTCCTCGGTCCCGACTTGAACAAGATTCAAGAGCTCGGCCAGCACATCGAGATGGTGCTGAGCGACGTCCCGGGGACCACCAGCGTGTTTGCCGAACGGACGGCGGGCGGCTACTTCCTGGACTTCGCCCTCAAGCGCGAGGAACTGGCCCGTTACG
>JACQTF010000227.1 GCA_016210925.1 Acidobacteriota bacterium
AACCACCGAAAAGCTTCGGGCTGTATTTGGGCAGGCACGGCTGGGGCGTTTGCCCAGTGCGACGAACTTCCGCGACCTACGTGAACGTGACCATCGCCAATCCTACCGATCTCACGCGATCAAGAAGAAAGAAGCTCCTAGGAGTCTGTCGGAATAAGTTTCGGTAATTGATTGCAGAAAGCATACTGTGACCTATACTGGAGGGCATGAAGAACTTCAAGCCCTACAATCCGGACCAACTGTTTCTGCTGCCGCCGTCTCTTCGGGAATGGCTGCCAGACGGGCATTTGGCGCTGTTCATCAGTGATGTGGTCGACGCCCTGGACCTGAGGGCGTTTGTCTCGACCTACCAGGAAGGCGATGGTCGAGGACAACCGGCCTACCATCCGGCCATGATGGTGAAGCTGCTGCTGTATGCCTACTGCACAGGGAATCCCTCTTCGCGCAAGATCGAGCGCAGGACGTATGAGGATGTAGCCTACCGGGTACTGACGGCCAACCAGCATCCGGACCACGATAGTATCGCGGACTTTCGCCGGCGGCATCTGCAGGCGCTGGCGGAACTGTTTGGACAGGTGTTGCAGCTGTGCCAGAAGGCGGGGCTGGTGAAGCTGGGGCATGTGGCGCTGGACGGGACGAAGGTTAAGGCCAACGCCTCCAAACACAAAGCCATGAGCTATGAGCGGATGGGCGAGGCCGAGAAGCGGCTGCAACAAGAGGTCGAGCGCCTGTTGCAGCAGGCCGAGCAGACGGATGCGGCCGAAGACGAGCACTACGGCAAGGGGCGGCGTGGGGATGAGTTGCCGGAAGAACTGGCGCGTCGGGAGAGCCGGCTGAAGAAGATCCAAGAGGCCAAGCGGGCGCTGGAGGAGGAAGCCAAGGCGCGAGCGGCCGAGCAGGCGGAGGTGGCCAAAGCCAAGATCGAACAACGCCACAGGCAGGAGCAGGAGACGGGAAAGAAAGCCAAGGGTCCGTGGCCGCAAGTTCCGGATCCGGAGCAGGCAGTGCCGGAGCCGAAGGCGCAACGCAACTTCACCGATCCGGACTCGCGCATCATGAAGGACGGAGCGACGAAGAGCTTCGAGCAGGCCTACAACGCGCAGGCCGCCGTGGACAGCACGGCGCAGATCATCGTGGCGGCGGCCGTCACGCAGGAAGCCAACGACAAGCAACAGTTGGTGCCGATGCTCGAACAGGTGGCGGAAAACTTCGGTCAGATGCCGTCGCAAGTATCGGCCGATGCCGGCTACTTCAGCGCCGCCAACGTGACGGACCAGCGACTGGACGCGGTGGACTTGTATGTCGCGCCGGATCGGCAGAAACATGGGCCAGCCGGTGATCCGGTCAGCGAAGCGGGAGGCACGGCCGAGTCGGTCCAGGAACAAATGCGGGAGAAAATCAAAGCTCCCCAAGGGCGTGCTATTTACAGCCGGCGCAAGGCGATTGTCGAGCCGGTGTTCGGACAGATTAAGGAAGTGCGTGGATTCCGGAGGTTTTCCTTCCGGGGCAAGGTGCAAGTAAACGCCGAATGGCAGTTGATCTGCCTGACTCATAACCTGTTGAAGCTGTTTGGGGCAAAGGTCTGCCTGCGGGGAGCTTGACGGAGCCCGAAGAGCAGCTTTCCGCCTACTCGGACCAGCGTCAGGGCCGCGATAAGGTCGACGACTTCGGAACCAGGCTACATGATTGACCCCATCGGGCATGGCGACGGGGCTATGCCTCTTGTCGATAACCCCAAACATGGATTATTTGTCCGACAGACTCCTAGCCCGCCAGCCCGCCGGAGGAGTTCATCGTCCCACGTCATTAAGGTTCCTCCAACGCGCCTGGCACACGCAGCGTAAAGCGCATCGGCCGCGCGCAAGAAGTCTTGGGTGCCACACTGGAAGGCTTCCTCCAGGAAACCGGGGTCGAGCGCCTGCTCCTGCACGAGCGGAGCATCCACTACGGCTAAAGCAAGCGCCCGAGCGCGAGCCACATCACGCAGCCGCCGCGCCAGGGCGCAGGCGATTTCCAGCCGTGCGAAGGCCGGCAGGATCATCTGGCGGTTATGTGCCACGGCCCGGCGGAGAAACGCCCTACTCGTCTCGTGAAACGCATCGCCCGGATCTGCCGCCGCGACCCAGACGCTCGCATCCACGACTAATGGGCTCACGGCCGCTCCAGCCGCCGACGGTCTTTTTCCAGGATTTCTCGCGCCGAGGGTCCGGCAGGTGCGGCGTTCATGGCCTCGTCGGTTGACCGCAACCACTCCTCAAGCCAGGTCTCGGCTGCTGCGGCCTGCTTCGCCTCGTCGCGACGATCCAGTCCGAGCCACTGACGATACAGCTCGATGGTTACTTCGCGGATCCGCTTGCCCTGCAAAGCACTCTTGGCCTTGACCTTACGGTACAGATCGTCGGGAACATTAATAGTTGTCTTCATGCCACCAGCATAGCTGGGTTGCTGTATTCCCGTCAATACGGCACGCCGTTCTCAAGAGACCTCGCTGTGGTCCGGGTGTGCGTCGCAGTTGGCATTCCGACCGGGACCTGACTGTGCGTTGCACGCAGACAGCCTGGCTTCCAGGATACGGTGGTAGCGGGAGTTAATCGCCATGGCCAGACCGCCGGCCAGCTGCTGGAGGTCCCCACGGACCAACGGCTCCTTGGTGAAGAAGAAGCGCGAGTCGGCCCGGGTCTCGCGGGCCGCCTTCCAGTACAGGGCCGTTTTTGTTATCCTGGGGCCGGAGCCAGGGATGATCAGGACCATCGAGTGGGCGGGCGACAGCGTGGTGATGATTGATCAGCGGCTATTGCCCAATCAAGAAATTTATCGCACCTGCCGGACCCACCACGAGGTG
>JACQTF010000232.1 GCA_016210925.1 Acidobacteriota bacterium
CTGTCATCTTGGTCTATCACAGCATCGACCGGGCGCGGTTTTCCGGTGAGGGCAGCCAGTACTATGTGACGCCCGAGGACTTCGACCGGCAGATGGAGTTCCTCGTGTCGCGGCGAACGATGGTGACGGCGGGCGAGATCCTGGACCGGTTGAGGCGAGGAGGGGAGCTGCAGGGCCTGGTGGCCGTTACCTTCGATGACGGGTATTACAACAATCTTCAAAACGCCCTGCCGGTTCTGAAAAAGTACAAGCTTCCTGCCACCCTCTTTTTGACCACCGAAGGTCTGGATCAGCATCCGCGCTGGGATTCGTCGGGCAACTACTTTGGTGAACGCTTGCTGTCCTGGGAAGAAGCGGCTGCGCTGCGGGGCGCAGGCATCGAAGTCGGTTGCCACAGCCACAGCCATTACGACCTGACGGGCATCTCCTTGAATGCGGCGGTATCGGATCTGCGCCGTTCGCGCGACGTTCTGGCGAGCAGGATTTCTGGCCCGCTGTTGCTGTCCTACCCGCACGGAAAGTACACCGATGCCCTGATCCGGGAGGTGGAGGTCTTGGGATTTGCGGGCGCCTGTGGGATCCAAAAGGGCTTCGTCAATGCGGGCACCAGTCCCTGGGCCCTCAAGCGCATCCACGTGTTCGGTCACGACGACTTTTCGTCCTTTCGGCGGAAGCTCTTTTGGGTCCCGCTCTATTACGAGATTGGGAGGAGGCTGAAATATTTTTTTGCGGGCCACTGCAGGCCCAGTGCCGGTTCACGCGGATGAACGCTCTGTCGTCTCTTAGGGTCTTCGCCCTGGCGTGGTCGTTGTACCTTTTGACCGCGGGGGGGCACTTTTACACCGGCGATGAGGAGACCCTGTTCCGGGTCACGGAAAGCCTCGTCTCCGGGAGACGCGGTGCAATCGACCGCAGGTGGGAAGTGGTGGATGACCGGGGGGCGCGGACCTACGCATTCGCCTATGGTTTCGAGGGCGTCGGGGGGAACTACTACGGAAAGTATGGGATCGGGCAGTCCCTGGCAGCGGTCCCGTTCTACGGTTTGGGCTCCGCAGCCAGCCAGCTACTGCCACGGTACGACCGCCGCTGGATTCTCAGATTTTTCGTGTCCCTGACCAACACCCTCGTTGCCGCCGCCTCGGTGGCGGTATTTTTCAGCTTGGCCCGGGCGCTGGGATGTGGTCCGCGAGCCGGCCTTTTGCTGGCGCTCGTCCTGGGGTTCGCCACGCCCCTGTGGGTCTACGCGAAAACTTTCTTGTCCCAGCCCCTGATGCTGTGTCTGTTGCTGTCCAGTTTCCTCGCGGCGGTCCGGCGAAGGCCTGCCTGGGCGGGCACGTTGCTGGGGTGTGCTGTCCTGGTCCGATTTGAATCCCTGCTGGGAGCGCCGGTCCTGCTTTGGTACGGGGGCCTATCGCGGCGACGTGCCACGTGGGGTCCCGCCCTCTGGTTTCTGATCCCACTGGCGCTGGCGCTTTCGGGGGTCGGAGCCTACAACGTCGCTCGGTTTGGAAGTCCTCTGGATTTCGGATACCGGGAGGAGTTCAGCAGTGCCTGGTATGAGGGATTGTTCGGCTTGGCCTTGGCCCCGGGAAAATCGCTTTTCCTGTTTGCGCCCGTTGTGCTGATCGGCATGCTGAGTCTTAAGGTATTCTGTCGCGTCCACCGGCGAGAGGCCGCCGCCCTGTCGTGCCTGGTTGCACTCCTGGTTCTTTTCTATTCCACCTGGCACGAATGGGATGGGGGGTTCATCTTCTGGGGCCCCCGCTACCTGGTCCCCCTGATCCCTTTCCTCCTCATTCCGATCATCGGGCGTTTGAAGCAGGAACCACCGTGGAAGGGGCGCTGGAAGGCTGCCCTGGTGGTCATCCTGTTCGCAAGCTTTGCCGTCCAGGCGTTGGGTGTGGTGGTCCACTGGCACAAGGCCCTGTCCCATTCCTACCTGGAACTGGAAGCAGCCGGTCTCACCAAGCCAGAGATTCGCCGGCAACTGCTCTACAACCCCGCGTACTCTCCCGTGCTGAGTCCCTTCAGACATTGGGCAAGATCCGATCGGATTCCAGATTTCTGGTGGATCAAGTGGATGGAGCTGGGTGACGCGGCCGGCTATGCCGGATTCCTGGGGATGTCGGTTCTCGCGGGGAGTACCCTCTTCTGGGCGCGCTCTCTCTGGAAAAGACCGTGGGGCTCCTCGGAGTCGGCGCTGGTCACCAGAATCCTTCGGAGGGCGCCATGAAGCCGGAAGTGGCTGCGGTGATCATCACTCGGAACGAATCGCGCCAGATCAACGCATGTCTGGACTCGCTGGCCTGGGCGGCTGAAATTGTCGTGGTGGACTCTTGCAGCACCGACGACACCGCGGAAATCTGCCGGCGGGTGACGCCTCGGGTTTTCCAGCGTCCCTTCGATGACTACGCGTCCCAGCGGAACTTTGCTCAGGAGCAGGCCACAAAAGAGTGGGTCCTGTTCGCGGATGCCGATGAACGGTGTACACGGGAGCTGAGCGAGGAGATCCTTTCCTCTGCGGAGCGCAACGAGGCAGCGGGTTACTACATTCCGCGGCTGTACTATTTCTTCGGAAGGCCCTCCCGCCGGGGTGGGTGGTATCCCAACTACCAGCTCAGGCTGTACCGCAGGTCCCGAGGGCGCTGGGCCGGCAAGGTCCACGAGCGCGTGGTGGTGGAGGGCCCCGTCGGCTACCTGAAGCACCCCTTGCATCACCGCTCTCCCGAGACCTTGTCGGACTGGATCCAAAAGATCAACCGATACACGAGCCTGCAAGCCCGGTCCGTCTTTGAGCTGGGCGACAGGGAGGTTTGGTACAAGCCTCCGATTTTTTCCGTCAAGGAATTTTTGCACCGCTACCTCTGGCTGGGAGGGGCGCTGGATGGTATGCACGGTTTTATGTTGAGCGCCATCTCGGCATTCTACGTTCTCCTGTTCCGGTTCAAGTTGTGGGAACTGACCCAGACGGAGAGGCAAGGGACGAGAAACCCGTGAGAACCAGCTCCCGTTCCGTACTGTTTTTGACACCGGACTTTCCGCCCATGCCGGGAGGCATGGCGCGCACCTCCATGGCTTTCTGCCGGGAGCTGTCCAGGCGGTGCCGCCGCTTTTGGGCATTGGCGCCGAAGCTGGAAGGTGAAGCCCCGGCTGTGGAGTTTCCCTTGAGCCGCGTCAACCTCAATGGTTCCTATGGGGGCAAGGTGGCCGGGTACGTGAGAGCTGCCATTCGCTCGTGGCCCAAGTATCGACCGGACACGGTACTGGCGTTCACGTGGTCGCCCTGCGGGGTAGCGGCACGGGTGTGTTCCGGGATTTTTCGGGCCCCCTACATGGTCTTTGCCCACGGCTTGGACATCCTGGAGCCGCTCCGCAGTTGGAAGTTCAGGATTCTCATGAAACGAGTCCTGGGTGACGCGCAGATGGTCCTTCCCAACAGCCAGTTTACCGCCCGGGAGCTTCTCCGTCTGGGACTGCCCCAGCGAAAGATCGTCGTGCTGCCGCCCGGCCTGGACCTGTCTCGCTTCGGCGACCCGGTGGATACGGCTCCGGTGCTGGAGAAATACGGGCTTCGCGGGAGGCGAATCATCCTGACCGCAGGAAGACTGGTGGACCGTAAGGGCCAGCACTTGGTGCTTCGGGCGCTTCCTGCCGTGCTCCAGCATTTTCCCGACGCAATCTATTGCATGGTGGGGGATGGTCCGGCGCGGGAACGCCTCAGGTCCCTGGCGGCCGACCTGGGAGTGTTGGAACGCGTCGTTTTTGCCGGGCACGTTCCGGAGGAGGACCTCTGCCGGTTCTATTCCGCATGCGACATTTTCACCATGCCCTCCTTGCCCTTGAGGGATCAGGGTGAAGTGGAAGGCTTCGGCATGGTTTATCTGGAGGCCAACGCTTACGGAAAACCCGTCGTGGGGGCTCGGGGAGGCGGGGCCGAGGATGCCATTGTTGACGGCGAGACCGGTCTTCTCGTCGAACCCGGGGAGGTCGGCGTGCTGGCGGACGCGCTCCTGAAACTGCTCAGGGAGCCGTCCCTGGCCCGGGAGATGGGAGAGAGGGGTAGGCGAAGGGTCGCCCAGTTCGATTGGCCCAGACTGGCCGACCGGCTGGTGGAGATCCTGGAACGAGGATGCGAAATATCCTGATTGTGGAGAACAGTGGCAAAATCCTCGGTGGCGGCCAGGTGAGCATGCTGGAGCTGCTGGCCCACATGGACCGCACCCGATACCGCCCCACGGTGGTGGCTCCCGAGGAGGGAGAATTTTGCCAGCGAGCCCGCGACTTGGGCCTGGAGGTCCACGTCATTCCCATGCCCGGCCTGCGGAGGCTTCCGGTCAGGACCTTCGCACGATCGGTGCGTTGGCTGGACCGCTTGGCCCGATCGTCCCGGGCGGATCTCCTCCACGTGAACAGTTCCCGGGGGATGATCTACGCTGCCGCGGCGTCCTGGAGGGGTCGCCCGCCGATTCTGTGGCATGTCCGCGTGCAGGATCGCGATGGGCTGCTGGACCGGATCCTGGCGCGGAGCGCCGCCAAGATTGTAGTCAATTCCCAGGCGGTCCGGCGCCGGTTCTCCTTTGAGGGGCCTGAGAAAGTGCTTGTCTCCTACAACGGGATCGATGTGGGGCGCTATGCGGTGTCGCCCGAAGCGGGAAACGGCAACTTCTTCACGGCGGTGTCCGTGGCTCGCTTGACGCCGGAGAAAGGATACGAGTTTGCCCTGAGGGCCATCGCCCGACTGGCGCCTCGCTATCCGTCGTTGCGGTACGTGATTGTGGGTGAAGGCGTGGACTCCTATGGGGAAACCATTTACGCCCTTGCCCGGGAATTGCAGATCCTGGACCGGGTTCAATTCCGGGGATACCAGGCGGACGTCAGGGCCTTTCTGGCACAAGCGGATGTACTGTTGCTGCCTTCCCTGAGCGAAGGGTTCGGTCGGGTGATCCTGGAGGCTGCTGCCCTGGGAAAACCCGTGATCGCCAGCCGGGTGGGAGGGATCCCGGAGGTGGTGCGGGATGGCTTGACGGGGCGGCTGGTCGCTCCCGCCGACGCCGAGAGCCTGGCGGCGGCCCTGGAGGAATTGCTGAAGTTCCCTCAGAAAGCCTCCCAGTGGGGGGTCCAGGCCCGCGAATACATCGCCCGGACGTTTCCCATTCAGAAACATGTGGAGGAAATCCAGGGAATTTACGAAGCCATCCTCAACGCGGGGCAGATTTCGCCGGTGCAGCGCATGGTACGACGGGCCCGGGCTGGGGCGAAGAGCGTCTATCTGGCCCTTCGGCGCCCGTTGCTGTGGGGCCTGGGCGTGGGGTTCCGTACGGCTCCACCCTCCCAGAGGAAAATTCAAAGTGTCCTGGTCATTCAGCACGGCCGACTGGGGGACATTGTCCTGTCCCAGCCGGCGGTCGCGCTGCTCCGGAGCTGTCTGCCCGACGCGCACCTGGCGATGATGACCTCGGCTTCGAATGCGGAGCTGTTCCGTCTTTTTCCCCAGGTGGATGAGATCCTGGTGTCTCCCGAAGAGAGATCGGGCCGTCGGCCGTGGCTGGCCTATTTGCGATCCAGAAAGTTTGATTTGGTGGTGGATCTGAACGCCGACTATCATCTTCGGACTGCCTGGCTGGCCCGGCGCACCGGCGCTGACTGGACGGCTGGCATGGACGTGGCCGGTCGCGGGCGTCTCTTCCACTTCGGTGTCCCGGTGGACGAAACCACCCATTTCGTCGATCAGAACCTGGGTTTGATCGCTTCGTTGTTCGACCTCAACCCTCAGAGCGTGTCGGAAGGATTCCGCCCACCGGCGTCTTCGCGCCGGCTCGTACATCCCGAAGAGAGGCTGGTCATCAGCATCCACCCCGGGGCCACCCATCCCACCCAGCGATGGCCGGCCATTTACTTCGCTGAACTTGCTGATCGGCTGATGGAAAAGTACAATTGCGAGCTTTGGTTCTTGGCAGGTCCCGAGGATGCCCCCATCGCCCTCGAGGTCCTCCAGAGGACGCGGCTTTCAGTGTCGCTGCTTCAGACGGCGGACAAGAAGGACCTCATCCAGGCTCTCCTGCGAAGCCACGTCTTGATCGCCAACAACTCCGGGCCCTTGCACCTCGCAGGGTTTCTGGGTGTGGCCACGGTCTCGACTCTGGGGCCTACGGTGCCATCCCGGTGGAGGCCCCGAGGATCGCCCGCTCGTGTGCTGTGCCGCACTGAACTGCCGTGCCTGGGGTGCAACCGCGGTTATTGCCGGATTCGAACCCACGACTGCATGTGGAGGATCACCCCCGGACAAATGCTGGAAGCCGTGGATTCTCTTCTGGGAGAGTTGAGGAGGATGGAGACATGAAGAAAGCCCTGATCGCCGGCATCCGTAGGAAGGAGCGCCCATGAAACGGTATTTCGTTACCGGCGCCAACGGGTTCGTGGGGCGCCATCTCGTGAAACAGTTGCAACATCGGGGAGGGGAAGTCTTCGGGCTGATTCACGGTAGCTTGGTGGAAAGCCAGGCCGGAATCAAGTTCATCCGGGGAGACATGCTGAACTTCGACGACTTCTGCTATACCATCGGCCAGATCCGCCCGGACTATGTCTTCCACATGGCTGGCCAGGCCCACGCGCAGCTTTCGTTTCAGGCCCCAAGGGAAAACTACCACCTGAATTTCAATGGAGCTTTGAACCTGTTGGAGAGCGTGCGCAATCAGGGCTTAAGATCTCGCATCCTCTTGGTAAGTAGTGGCCAGGTCTATGGAGCGGTCAAGCCCGGAGATCTTCCTATGGTGGAGAAGCTGCCCTTGAACCCCGGAAGCCCTTACGCCGCCAGCAAAGCTGCCATGGAGCAGGCAGGTCTGGGTTACTTTCGCCACTCGGGGATCCGGGTCATCGTGGCGCGGCCGTTTAACCATGTGGGACCAGGACAGAGTCCCCTCTTTGTTTGTTCGGACCTGGCCCGGCAGGTGGCGCGGGCAGAGCGCGAAGGGACTCACAAAGTTCGGGTGGGCAACCTCCGCTCTCAAAGAGACTTTGTGGATGTCTTGGATGCCGTGCGAGCTTACGATCTCCTCATGCACCGGGGAAAGCCTGGGGAAATCTATAACGTCTGCACGGGCAGGCCCCATTCCATCGGAGAAATTCTGGAAGTCTTTCGAGAGCTTTCCACAGCCCCCCTTCAGGTCAGGATCGAAAGCCCGCGAATCCGCCGCAAAGAGGCTCTGATCATCTATGGCAGTTACGCCAAGCTCAGAAGAGCCACCCGATGGCAACCCGAAATCCGGCTCACAGTTTCCTTGGAAAAAGTGTTAAACTATTGGCGCGCTGAGGTAGCTAAATCAAATGAATTTAGGTAATTAAGTCTATAGACTTAAAGTGTTACATTAACTGTATAAGAGGAAAAAGGGCTTTGAAGATTTCCATTATTGGTACCGGGCACGTGGGATTGGTGACAGGAGTTTGCTTTGCCGAACGAGGTCATCGGGTGCTTTGCTACGACATCGACCGGCAAAAGCTCGCCCGCCTCCGGGCGGGCGACCCGGTTATCTTTGAACCCGGGCTGGAGCAGTTGTTGAGGAAGAATCTTGAGGCAGACCGGATTCGTTTCGAGGATGACCCTGCCGCCCTGCTGGCTTGGGCCGATGTGATTTTCATCTGCGTCGGGACTCCTGCTTCGTCCGATGGAGCGCCGGACCTGTCCCAGGTGGAAGAAGCCGCCCGGACGGTGGCGGAACATCTGGCGGGGTACAAGCTCATCGTGGAAAAGAGCACGGTGCCCGTCAAAACCAGCGAGTGGCTCCGGAAGACGATCAACCTGTACAAGCGCACGGACGCTCCCTTCGAGGTGGCTTCCAACCCGGAGTTTCTGCGGGAGGGTAAGGCCATTCATGATTTTCTGCGCCCCGATCGAATCGTGCTGGGGGTGGAATCAGAACGGGCCAAAGAACTTTTGACAAGCCTTTATTCTGACTTCGACTGTCCCAGGATCCTCACGGACATCAACAGCGCGGAGATCATCAAGCATGCTTCCAATTCCTTCCTTGCGCTGAAGATTTCGTTCATCAACATGATCTGCGACCTCTGTGAGAAGACGGGGGCGGACATCAAGCTGGTGGCCCAAGGGGTGGGACTGGACGGCCGCATCGGCGAGGGTTTCTTGCAGGCAGGGATCGGCTACGGCGGCTCCTGTTTCCCCAAGGACGTGAGGGCATTCATCAGGATTGCGGAGGACTCCGGGCTCAATTTCGACCTGCTGAAGAAAGTAGAAGAGATCAACGAAGACCGCATCGATCTGTTATTGAAGAAGGTAAAGAACGCCCTCTGGATCGTGAAGGACAAGACGATCGCGGTGTTGGGGCTGTCCTTCAAGCCGGACACGGACGATGTCCGGGAGGCACCCAGCCTCAAGATCGTGGGGAAGCTTCAGGAGCAAGGTGCCCGGCTTCGGCTCTACGATCCCCAGGCGATGAACAACATGAAACTCCTGTACCCGGAGCGTACCGGGATGCTGCAGTATGCTTCGGATCTGTACGAGGCAGCACGGGGCGCGCACGCGGTCCTGATCCTGACTGAATGGGAGGAGTTCGCCAAGCTGGATCTGGAAAGGCTTCGAAAGCTGATGATCACGCCGATCTTGGTGGACGGGCGCAACGTTTTCCTGCCCCAGGACGCCCGCAAGGTTGGGTTCGAATACCACTACTTCGGGGGCAACTCTCCATGAGGGTACTCATCACGGGAGGAGCTGGTTTTATTGGTTCCCATCTGTGCGAACACTTGTTGGGGCACGGGGCTGAGGTCATTTGCATGGACAACCTCATGACCGGCTCGCTGGATAACGTGGCGCCGCTGTTCGGCAAGGCGGGGTTCCGTTTCGTTCATTATAACGTTTCGAACTTCATCTGGGTGGATGGAGCACTGGACTGCCTGATGCACTTCGCGTCCCCCGCCAGCCCGGTGGACTACTTGAAGTACCCCATCCAGACCCTCAAGGTGGGATCCCTGGGCACTCTCAATGCCCTCGGACTTGCCAAGGCCAAGAACGCCGTTTTTCTCTTGGCTTCCACCTCGGAAGTATACGGCGACCCTCACGTGAGCCCCCAGCCGGAAGACTACTGGGGAAACGTGAATCCCGTGGGGCCCAGGGGCGTGTATGACGAGGCCAAGCGTTTCGCTGAGGCCATAACCATGGCCTATCACCGCTACCACGGCATGCAGGTTCGCATCGCGCGCATCTTCAACACCTACGGGCCCCGGATGCGGGAGAACGACGGGCGCGCCATTCCCAACTTCATCGTTCAAGCGCTCCAAGGCCTGCCGCTGACGGTGTATGGAGATGGCTCCCAGACCCGAAGCTTTTGTTTCGTGGCCGATTTGGTGGAGGGCATCTACAAGCTGATGACATCCCCTGTGAACGAGCCGGTCAACCTGGGGAATCCCGCCGAAATGACCATCCGGCAGCTGGCGGATGCCGTTCTTCGGATCGTTGGGAGCCGCAGCCAGATCGAATTCCGGCCGCTTCCTGAGGACGATCCGAAAATTCGCCGTCCCGATATTGCCAAAGCGCATCGTTTGCTTCACTGGCAGCCTCAAACCTCCCTGGATGAAGGACTGGAAAGGACCGTCGAATTTTTTCGGCGGCGACTGACTGCGGACTGACACGCCCCGATCCGTCCATACCGTCTCGTCTGAAGCGACAAAAGACAGGCTGTGTAGGGACGAATTGGGGCACGGAATCTCGATCTCGAGCAGGTTTCCGCATGTCCAGATTGTGGATACGTCAGAGGCATCACGTCTCTTGGTGGAAGCGACTGGGTCGGCAGTGGCATCGCCAATGGCGGCTGGTCATGCTGGCCTTGGGCTTGGCCCTGGTGGCATTCTTGGTGGTCGCGTTCGCCTCCAGGTTTTTCGGCGCATACCACCGGTATGACCCCCGGTACTACGAGCCCAAGGACAAGGAGAGGGAAGAGCACATGGAAAAGGCCGCCCGTCCCAGGGAGTGATCCATCATGTGTGGCATTGCAGGGGTGCTTGGCCGAAGAGACCCGGTCCTGGTCCAGCGCATGTGCGATCGTCTGAGGCACCGGGGACCGGATGAGGAAGGCTTTTATCACCGTGACGGTGTCAGTCTGGGCATGCGCCGTCTGAGCATCATTGATCTGAAGACGGGCCAGCAGCCCATGAGTAACGAGGATGAGACCGTCTGGCTGGTCTTCAACGGGGAGATCTACAATTTTCCCGAGCTGCGGAAAGAGCTGGTTTCCGAGGGACACCGGTTCCGGACCTCGTCGGACACTGAGGTGATCGTCCATGGTTACGAGAGCTGGGGGGAGGATGTCGTCCGCCACCTGGACGGGGACTTTGCCGTGGCGCTGTGGGACCAGGGGAAGGGGACCGCGCTCCTGGCCCGGGACCCCCTGGGCGTCAAACCCCTCTATTACGCCCGGCTGGGCCAAACCCTCCTCTTTGCTTCGGAGCTGAAAGCCCTGACGGTGGATCCCGCCCTCACAACCACCGTGGACCAGGAGGCCCTGGACTACTATCTCACCTTTCTCTACATTCCCTCGCCCCTCTCCATCTTCCGGGAGATCCGAAAGCTTCCGCCGGGCCACCGGTTGACCTGGGCGGGAGGGGAGATCCGCATCGAGCCCTATTGGAACCTGGCTGAGGAGGCCGCTGGCTATCGCGCCCGATATCAAGGGGCCGGGGAAAGGGAGGTCCGGGAAGAAGCGATTCGAATCCTTCAGGAATCCGTTCGAAAGCGCTTGCTGAGCGATGTGCCTCTGGGCGCGTTCCTCAGCGGGGGGCTCGACTCCTCCAGCATCGTGGCCCTGATGAGCCGCGCCTCGAGCCGCCTCCGCACGTTTACCATTGGCTATGGCGACCAGGATGCCTCTTACAACGAGACGGAGTTTGCTCGCTGCGTCGCCTCGGCCTTCGGAACCGAGCACCAGGAATTCCAGGTCCGACCTGACCTGGAGCCTATTCTGGACCACCTGGTGGAGCATCTGGATGAACCCTTCGCGGATTCGTCGGCGATTCCCACCTACCTGATCTGCCGGGCGGCGGCGAGCCAGGTGAAGGTGGCCCTGTCCGGGGTGGGTGGCGACGAAGTTTTCTGCGGTTACCCCCGCTACCTGGGAGCCCGACTCTCCCGGTGGTACCAGCGGGTTCCACGGGCCGTGCAGTCCCAGGTGATCCCACGGTTGGGGCCCTGGTTTGCCGAATCGGACGGGAGCCGCAACTGGGGCGGATGGTTCCGTCGATTCACCGAAGGAGGGCTCCTGGAGGAAGAAGAGCGCTATCTGAGCTGGGTTCGTTTTCTGACCGAAGAGGAACGCCGGCGCCTTCTGGTTCCCGCCCTGGCCGCCGGGGCCGGGATGGGCGACGTTCGGATCCACCAGCGGATCTGGCGGGATGTCCGCCAGTGGTCGTACCTGGACCGGATCTTTTACCTCGATATGAAAACCTATCTTTCGGAGGACTTGCTGGCCATGGCGGACCGGATGAGTATGGCCCATTCGCTGGAAGTGCGGGTTCCCTTTTGCGACAAGGCCATGGTGGCCTTTTCCCTGGCCATTCCCTGGGAATGGAAGATGAAAGGCTGGACCCTGAAGCACATGTTGAAGACCGGGATGAAGGATCTCTTGCCCGCCTCCATCTTGCACCGAAAGAAGCAAGGTTTCATGATCCCCCTGGCCGCTTGGTTCAAGGGCCAGCTCAATTCGCTCCTCCACGGCGAGCTCGCAAGACCCGCGTTGGAGCGAGTGGGTCTTTTGGAGCCAGGGCCGGTCGCCGAATTGATCGCGCTTCACGAGTCGGGGCGCAAAAATGTGTCCAACCAACTCTGGAGCCTCCTGGTCCTGCAGTTATGGATGAAACGTTTTGGAAGGATGAGCTAGGCGATGCGGACGCTACGGGTTCTGATGTTGGCCGATGTTTTCTTCCCCGACACGGTCGGGGGGGCAGGCCGCTACCTGTACGATCTGGCCCGTGAACTGGTGGGCAAGGGGCATGAGGTGGCCGTGGTGACCCGCCAGTTGACCTCCGCGCAGCCGTTGGAAGAGCAGATCCAGGGCATCCAGGTCCGGCGTTTCCCAGTCAACACGGACGGCTCGCTGGCCTTCTTCGCCACATCCCTGTGGCATGGTGCGCAACTTCTGCGGCGCCTGGGCGGGGCCTGGGATCTGCTCCATATTCACCAACCGCTGGCTGGCTGCTCGGCACTCTTAGTGGGTTGGTGGAAAGAAGTTCCCTGGATCTATACCTTCCACGGACCCTGGCACCTGGAATATCGCATCAAGCGGGAGCTGGAGGGAAGGCTTCCGGTTCGGGAGCATCTCCAGATATCTGCCATGCTCGCCCTGGAAGACCGGCTACTTCGTCGCTGTCGTGCTGTGACCGCACTGAGCGACTTCTCCCTCAGCCAGGTCCGTCAATTTCATCCGGCTGTGGCGGAGCGTCTCCATCGCATTCCGGGAGCCGTGGACATGGTCCGCTTCAGGCTGAACGGCCAGGCCGGGCGTATCCGCAAGAAGCTGGGGGTGCAGGAGGGAGATCGGCTCCTGCTGAGTGTCCGAAATCTGGTTCCGCGCATGGGCTTGGAGCGCCTCCTGGAGGCCTTCAAATACCTGGTGGGATGGGACCCGTCGTACGTGTTGGCGCTGGGAGGTTCGGGACCCTTGGAGGGACGTCTTCGACAGCTGGCGCACCATCTGGGGGTCGAGTCCCGTGTGCGATGGCTGGGGCGGATCCCGGAAGAAGAGCTGGCGGAATACTACCGCGAGGCGGACCTGTTCGTGCTGCCGACGCGGCACCTGGAGGGTTTTGGTTTGGTCACGGTAGAAGCCCTGGCCTGCGGGACTCCCGTGATGGGAACACCCGTCGGGGCCACCCCTGAGATTCTGGAGCGCGTCAATCCGGAATGGATTTTTCTGGATTCCACGGCCATCGGAATGGCCCGGCAAATCCACGAATATTTCCAGCGAGGGGAGAAGCCGGCCCGCGCCTGGCTTCGTCATCTCGTGGAGCAGTCCTATTCCACCCGCGCTGTGGCGGGGCAGTTCGAAGAACTCTACGGCCAGATGGTAGCCCCATGACAGAAAAAATCAGAGTCCTCCATGTCCACACCTTGCCGGTGGTGAGTGGATCGGGCATCAACACCCTGCTGACTATGGAGGGCATCCAGGATTTTCGTTACGAGATGGCCCTTGCCTGCGCGCCGGGCGGGGACTTGATTCGGCGGGCCCGGGAGTCGGGGATTCCGGTCCACGAGATTCGGAATTTCGTCAGTGAGGTGAATCCCTGGAAGGACCTGAGCGCCCTCGTGCAACTGGTCCGACTTCTTCGCGCACGACCGTTCCAGATCGTTCACACCCACAACTCGAAGGCGGGATTCCTGGGTCGTCTGGCAGCCCGTTGGTGCAAGGTTCCCATCGTGGTCCACACGGTCCACGGGTTTTCCTTCCACGAGGACGAAAACCCCTTCTGGCGGTGGCTGTTCTTGTTCCTGGAGCGCTGGGCCGCGGGGTGGTGCGACACGATGATCGCCATCTCCCAGCCCATGGTGGACTGGGCCCTGGAAAAACGGGTGGCGCCGGCCGAAAAGATCGTCAAGATCTACAGTGGCATTGAGATTGACTCCTTCTGCCTCCCTGCCAACCCAAAGCTTCGCGAGCATTTCGGCATCCCGAAGACCGCGCCGCTTCTGGGGGCAGTCTCCAAGCTTTGGGAAGGGAAAGGACACAAGGTGATCCTGGACGCGATGCCGAGGATCCTGGAAGCCCACCCGGACGCGATGTTGGTGATCGTAGGAGAAGGTTCCCTGCGCCCGAAGCTGGAGAGCCTGGTAGCGCGGAAGGGGCTGGGGTCCCGAGTTATTTTCACCGGCTTTCGCGCCGATGTGCCGGAAGTCACCGCCCTGTTCGACGTGGCCTTGCTGGCCTCCTTCTATGAAGGGATGGGACGGGTGATCCTGGAAGCCATGGCGGCAGGGAAGCCCGTGGTGGCCACACGGGTCGGAGGCATCCCGGACCTGGTGACGGAGGGCGTGACCGGCTTTCTCGTTCCTCCCGGCGACCCGGGCGCTTTGGCGGAAAAGGTCATCCGACTCCTGAGCGATCCCGTCTTGCGAGAGAGGATGGGACGGGCCGGCCGGGAAGCCGTCACCGAGCGATTCTCCGCCAGGACCATGGTTCGGGAGATTCGCCGTGTCTACGACGAGCTGTTGTCCCAGCGTGGGATCGGCGCCCCATCCGATGCCGATTTCCGGACCAAGGTGGGGTAGGGTGCCGTGACCATTTACCTCGTTCTCTTTTTGTTTTCCTGGGTGCTGACTCTGACCCTGACCCCGGGTGTCCGGCAGCTGGCGTTCCGCGTCAAGGCGGTGGATGTCCCCGAGGACCGCAAGATCCACCAGGACGTGGTCCCCCGCCTGGGGGGGCTGTCCCTGTACCTGACCTTTCTGGGCTCCTTCGCCCTGGGTTACTATTTCAACTTCTACCTGCACCGGGACAGCTTTCCTTACATGTTCGGAGTGATCCTGGGCGCGACGATCATCGTGGCGCTGGGCATCTACGACGACATCAAGAATGCCTCGCCGTTGGTGAAGCTCGCGGTGCAAACCGTGGCTGCCCTCATCGCCATTCACTTCGGTGCCCAGTTCTCCCTCCTGTCGAACCCCCTGGCGGAAGAGATTCTGGACTACTTCAACCTGGGCTACCTGAGCTTGCCCCTGTCCCTGCTGTGGATCGTTGGCCTGACCAATGCCATGAACCTGATCGACGGCCTGGACGGACTGGCCACGGGCCTGGCGCTATTCGCCTCCACTTCTCTCTTTTTCATCTCCCTGAACCAAAAGGTGGAGCTGGTACCGTATTTTTACGTTATTCTCATCGGCTCCACACTGGCCTTTCTCAAGTACAATCGGTACCCGGCGAAGATATTCCTGGGCGACACCGGCAGCATGTTCCTCGGCTACCTCCTGGCGTGCCTTTCCGTGCGGGGTACCCAGAAGAGTTTCACCGTGGCTGCCCTTTTCATCCCGCTGCTGGTGTTCGGCGTTCCCATCTTCGACACCACGGTCTCCCTGTTCCGCAGATACATGAACGGTTCCCGCGTGAGCGAGGCCGACCGGGAACACATTCACCACCGCCTTTTGAGGTTCGGACTGAATCAAAGACAAGTGGTCTATTCCCTGTACTTCATCAGCGTCCTGCTGGGGATCATCGCGTTCTCCTTCACCATCCTACTGGACGAGTACGCTGCGCTCATCGTGGTGGTCCTGGGAATCCTGGGCGGGGTCCTGGGGAAAGAGCTGAACCTGTTCGGCCTGAAGCGCCGCTCCATGGAACGAATGGTCAAGGTCGATGAGAAGTAGGGGGTGGATCGGCGCCCTTTTGATTCTCGCTGTGCCGGGTGTGGGAGGCGCCGGCGTTCCTCCCGGACAGACCGCTGCTGCGGTCCACGTTCATTCCCGGTACAGCAACGGGAGCCACACGCTGGCGGAGCTGGCCGAACTGGCCCGTCGGAAGGATATACCTGTCGTCGTGGTGACCGACAGCGCGCTGACCCGCATCCGGTATGGCCTCCCGCCTTTTCGAAAAATTTTCGGCCGTGGCGTCCATCGCCCTGGCGTCCTGGATGCGGGCGTTGAAACCTATTTTCGCGAGGCCCGGGAGCTGTCGGAACGAACCGGCGTGCGGTTGATACCCGGGGTTGAGGTGGTTCCGTTCTACTACTGGTCCGGATCGCCGTGGGCGGGGAACCTGGAGGTCCACAAGTTCAACCGGCACCTGTTGGTGCTGGGGCTCTCCTCTCCGGAAGCCTACCAGCGTATTCCCGCGATCGAGAACCCACGGGGAGGGACCTATGGACTCCGGAGCGCGTTCTTGCTCTGGCCGGGACTGCTGGTGCTGGCGGGAGCGTGGCTGCTTCGACCCCGGTGGCGGATCGTCCGGATGAAATTCTTCCAGGGACGCCGGAGAGTCCGGCACTGGAAGGTGGGAGCACCTTTGGTATTGGCGGGCGTTCTGGGCTTGGTCAACAATTACCCCTTCAGATATTATCCGTGGGACGCATACGATGAAGATGCGGGGATCGCCCCTTACCAGTACGTGATCGATTGGGTGAACGATGCGGGGGGACTGATTTTCTGGAGCTACCCGGAAGCCAAATACCCTCCCGTGCGCAGTCACGGAGCCACGGTGCTGTCACCTCCGCACCCGGAGGATTTGCTCAGCTCCCGAGACTACACTGGGATGGAGGTCATCTATGGTGATATCCGCGGGGTACTGCTTCCGGGACGTCAGTGGGATCAGTTGCTGGAGGAATTTGGCCGGGGAAAAAGAGCGCGTCCTCCCTGGGGGTTGGGAAGCCTGGATTTTCATGAAGAACGCCCCGGGAACCCCTGGTCGCAGCTGGACAGCGTCCTCACCGTGCTCCTCACTGAGGATCGCAGCGAGGAAGGTGTCCTGGGAGCTCTTCGGGCGGGTCGTGCGTATGCCGTGTGGCAGGGACATCCGAGCAAACTCTGGTTGGCCAGCTTCACGGTCAACGACCGGCGGGGCCTGAGCCTGAACCAGGGCGAATCGGGAGAGCTGGCGAGCCCCGTGCGGGTCCACTTCCGCCTGGTGACCGACGGCTCGACGGAATCCCTGGAGGTTCGCCTCATCCGCTCGGGGAACGTGGTGTCCAGCTGGGGGACGTCTGGCCCTGGAGGGAATTTCGCCCTGGAGGAGGAGTTGCCCCGGGGCAGGTACTATTATCGGCTGCTGGTGGAGGGCAAATACCATCAGATGGCTTCTAACCCCATTTTCGTCCATGTGAAATGACCCTGTTAGCTGTTCAATAACCGATATGGACGGAAGATGATGACTGCCCCGGTGGTTAAGTTTCAAATGCTCCTGCGGGAGCTGTTCCAGTTCGACTGTGCCGACCTGGACTTCGGCATTTACCGCATCATGAACTACAAGCGGGATGTGATCGAGAAGTTCATCACGCAGGACTTGCCGAAGGCAATTGCCGAAGAGTTGGATCGCGGCGCGCTGGCGGATCAGTCCCAGGCCGCCAAGGAACTGAAAGAGGTCGCCAAGCAGATCGCCCAAGCGCTCGGCAAAGAGGCCCTCGATGCCGATGGAAACCTGGCGGAGGCGTACCACGGCACCCCGCTGGGCAAGAAGTACATGGACCTGAAGGCCAAGGCCGCCGGCGGTCGTAGCCGTGA
>JACQTF010000237.1 GCA_016210925.1 Acidobacteriota bacterium
AACGGACCTCCCCGTCATACTTCTCACCGCCCTGGACGATCCCATCTCCATCCTTCGGGGGCTCGAGTGCGGGGCTGACAACGTCCTCACCAAACCGTGCGAGCCGGACGACCTCCTGGGTCGCGTCAAAAGGATTCATGAGAACAAGCGCCTGCGCGCCCAGGGCCAGCTCCAGCCAAAGCCAGGGGCCCAGATCGGCTTACTCGGCAAGTCCTTCGCCATTGCTTGCGATCGGGAGCAGATTCTCGACCTTTTCGTCTCCACGTTCGAGGACATGGTCCGGACCAACCGGCGGCTCC
Organism: Acidobacteriota bacterium; assembly: GCA_016210925.1. Taxonomy (GTDB): domain Bacteria; phylum Acidobacteriota; class UBA6911; order JACQTF01; family JACQTF01; genus JACQTF01. The sequence goes on from JACQTF010000237.1 coordinate 300, forward strand.
AGGCAAGCCAGGCGGAGCTCGAAGCGGCCAAAGCCAGGATCGCAGCGTACGCCCGCCAGATGGAGGAGAGGGCCCGCGCCTCGCAGCAGCGCTCCCTCGCCCTCATGGAGCATGCCAACGACGCCATCTTTCGCAGGCTTCTGGAAGCAGCGCCCGACGCCATGGTGATCGTGGGGCCGGATGGACGCATCGAGCTCGTGAATGACTCGACCGAGAAGCTCTTCGGCTACCGGCGCGACGAATTGCTTGGCAAGCCGGTGGAGATGTTGGTGCCCGAGCGCTTCCGGGACGTGCACGGGCGTCATCGCGCGGGGCATTTCGGCGCTCCCCGCCAGCGGACCCTGGGAGCGGGCCTGGACCTCTTCGGGCGCCGCAAGGACGGGAGCGAGTTCCCCGTGGAGATCAGCCTCAGTCCCATGGAGACGGAGGAAGGAATGCTGGTCACGGCCGCCATCCGTGACGTGACCGAGCGAAAGCGGGCGGAGCGGCGTCTCGCAGCCCAGCATGCGGTGACCCGCATCCTGGCGGAGGCCGACAGCCTGGCCGAGGCTGCGCCCGAGATCCTCCGGGCTGTCTGTGAGAACCTGGGGTGGGAAGCGGGTGCGCTCTGGACGGTGGACCGGGCGGCGAACGTCCTGCGTTGCGCCGACGTGTGGCATGTCCCGGCGGAGAAGCTGCAGCAGTTTGTGACCATCACCCGCCAATCCACCTTTGTCCCCGGCGTCGGTCTGCCCGGCCGGGTCTGGTCGAGCCGCGAACCCGTGTGGGTGGCTCAAGTCTCTCGGGACCCCAAGTCGCCGCTGGCGAGAGTGATTTCAAGAACGGGGCTGCGCAGCGCTTTCGGGTTCCCCATCTTGCTCGGCGACCAGGTCTACGACGTCGTGGAATTCTTCAGCGGCGAGATCCGGCAGCCCGATGAGGAACTTTTGCGCATGGTGGCCGCCATCGGCAGCCAGATCGGACAGTTCATGGAGCGCACGCGGGCGGAGGCGGCGCTACGGGAAACGAGCGAAATGCTCCGGGAGGTGATTCAAACCTCGCCGCTGGCCATTATTGCTCTCGACCTCGAGGGGCGAGTCAAGTCCTGGAACCCGGGTGCTGAGCGTATCTTCGGCTGGAGCGAATCGGAAGTGATCGGCCTTCCCACCCCCACCATCCCCGAAAACCAACGTGCTGAATTCCGTGCCATGCTGGAGGAACAACGGCAGGGCGCCCCGCGCACTGCCTGGGAAATGCGCTGCCTCAAGAAAGATGGCTCGCTGGTTGATGTGAGTCTGTGGACGGCACCGCTGCATGACAGCAAAGGCGCGATCATGGGCTCCCTGGGCATCCTCGCCGACATCACCGAGCGCAAGCAGCTGGAAGAGCAGCTCCGCCAGTCGCAGAAGATAGAGGCCATCGGCCAACTGGCAGGTGGCGTGGCCCACGACTTCAATAACCTGTTGACGGTGATCACCGGCTACGCCGATCTTTTACTGGCGCGTGTCCCCCCAGAGGACCCAAGGCGCAAGAGTCTCGAGGAAATCAGGAAGGCCGGCGAACGCGCCTCCGCGCTGACCCGCCAGCTTCTGGCCTTCGGCCGCAAACAGATCCTCGAGCCCAGAGTGATCGACCTGAACACGATCGTTGTGGAATCGGACAAGTTGCTGAGACGCCTGATCGGCGAGCACATCAACGTGGTCACCGCCCTGGACCCGAGACTGGGCCGGGTCATAGCGGACCCGGGACAGATCGAGCAGGTGATCCTGAACCTGGCGGTCAATGCCCGCGACGCCATGCCCCAGGGGGGCAAGCTCACCATCGAGACGGCCAACGTGGAGCTGGACGAAGCCTACGCCCGCGCCCATGTCTCCGTTCGACCGGGGCCCCACGTCATGCTGGCGGTGAGCGACACCGGGTGTGGCATGGACAAGGAAACACTCGCGCAAATCTTCGAGCCTTTCTTCACGACGAAAGAGAAGGGCAAGGGAACCGGCTTGGGCCTGGCCACCGTTTACGGGATCGTCAAACAAAGCGGCGGCAATATTTGGGTGTACACCGAACCCGGGCAGGGCGCCGCATTCAAGGTCTATCTCCCTCGGGTCGAGGGGGAGGTGGAGCTGGCTCGGCCGGTGACCGCCGGCACCAGGATACCGGCTGGTTCGGAGACCCTCCTCCTGGCGGAAGACGACGAGCTCGTCCGAAAGCTCGTTCGCCAGACTCTGGAGATGTACGGCTATACGGTGCTGGAGGCCCGACAGGGTGCCGAGGCACTGGAGATTTGCCAACGGCACGAAGGACCGATCCACCTCATCGTGACCGACGTGGTGATGCCGGAGATGAGCGGCCGGGAGCTGGCCTACCGGGTCTCACAGCTTCGTCCCCCAATGAAGGTCCTTTACTTGTCGGGGTACACGGGCAATGCCATCGTTCACCACGGCGTGTTGGAGCCGAGCATCCCGTTTCTGCAGAAGCCTTTCACGCCTGACGCCCTCGCCCGCAAGGTGCGCGAGGTGCTGGATGCTCCTCAGGAGGAATAGCGGGTCCCGGGCCGGGAGCCCTCCGCCCTGGGGTCCGCAACAATAGATGAAATGGGACCACCGCTTCACGGGGAAGGACGGTATTCGTCCCTCTTGACTGCCAGGATATGTAACAGCTTCCCCAATCTCCTGAGCATCTTCCTCCATCTTTCCATATCGGCTGCGTTCGGCCCGCGTCCGGGCCCCAGCATACAACTCCTGCATCGCCACAGAACTCATGCGAGCCCGGCCGGTGCGCAGGGCCTGCCGAAAAAGGTCCTCATAGGCTTCTCCCCGAATGATGGGGATCAGGACGGAGGTGTCAAAGAGCTGTGGCCGCATCACTGTCGAGGGCCTACCCTCCTGTTGGCCGCTTGGACCCATCCCGCACCGTCCCCCTGCGCCGCAGCTCCTCGACGTGCGCCATGACCTCCTCAGCAAAAAGCAGGCTATCAATGGCGATGCGGATGGCCTGTGACTGACTTTTCGCCCTGAGCTTCTTCACCAGCCGACGCACCTTTTCCTCTTCCAACATGATGTTCTTGCGCACCAGCTTGTAAGGCCCTGGCCATGCATCCTCCTTTTACCCACTGTCCTCAACCTTATACACACTGACGGAGACCGTCAACGGCCCGTTGCTTCCGTCGAACTTACCACGATCTAATCGTTCAATACCGTACTCAACGTTATTGATTCCTTACGCGGCTTGATTGGTCCAACAGGCTCCCGTAAAATAGCTTGTTTGGGCTGAAGCCAAAATCGCCCATTGTAGGCATGATCGAAACGATTACGATCCGCGGGGCGCGCCAGCACAACTTGAAGAACGTGGACCTGGAGATCCCGCGGGACAAGATGACGGTCATCACCGGGATCAGCGGTTCCGGAAAGTCCAGCCTCGCGTTTGACACCCTCTACGCCGAGGGCCAGCGCCGCTATATCGAATCCCTCTCTGCCTACGCCCGCCAGTTTCTGGAGCAGATGGAAAAGCCGGACGTGGACACCATCGAAGGTCTTTCGCCTGCCATCTCCATCGAGCAAAAAACCACGAGCCGCAACCCCCGTTCCACGGTGGGCACGGTCACGGAAATCTACGATTACATGCGGCTGCTTTTCTCCTCCATCGGGATTCCCCACTGCCAGAGGTGTGGCCGCAGGATCAGCCGCCAGTCCAC
>JACQTF010000230.1 GCA_016210925.1 Acidobacteriota bacterium
CGGCGGCGAGCGCCGGGAGGGTGGCTACCATTCCATCGCCGAGCGTCTCTTCTCCACCCTGAACCATAACCGGCTCCTTCTCGAGTACGACGATCCCCAGCGGACCGGTGGCTTCGAGCCGCTCCGCTTTATTCCCAGAGCCAAAGTGGTGGCCCTGGGCCTCGTCAGCACCAAGGTGGCCACGATCGAGAGCATGGGCGAGCTGAAGCGCCGCATCGAGGGGCTACCTCCCGCTCCACCAGCTCGCCCTCAGCCCTCAGTGTGGGTTCGCGGGAGACATGGTCAACAGGACCATGAGCGAAGAGGACCAGTGGCGCAAGCTCGCCCTCGTGGTCGAAACCGCTGCACGGATCTGGGGGCAGGAGGGTTGCCGCCACGGCGGAAAATCTTGACCCGGCGAGCCCCTTTCCTCCGCTTGTTGGGCGCGCCGGTAGTACAATGGCCTCATGGAACCTGAAGAGAGAACGGGATACCTGGACGTCCTGCAAAGTACGCCGGATCAACTGAAAGCGGCGGTCGCCGGTCTGCCGCCGAGACTGCTGCGGTGGACCCCTGCTCCAGGCAAATGGTCCATCCTTGAGATCGTCTGTCACATGCGGGACATGGAACGAGACGCCTACAGGGCCCGGTACCGCCGGGTCCTGGAGGAGGAAAATCCGCGGCTGATGGACATCGACGGGGATGCTTTGGCGCAGGAGCTGGACTATCGGAGCATGAAGTTGGGCGAAGTGCTCAGGGACTGGAGACGCCTGCGCAAGGAAAACCTGAAGCTTCTGCGAAAGGTCTCGGATGCCCAGTGGAGGAGGGCAGGGCAGCACAGCGTGGCGGGATGGATGACCATGGAGGATTTCCTCAAACGTCAGGCCGTGGGAAACGACCGGGCGCACCTCTCCCAGATCGAGAGCATCAAGGTACGGTGGGAGATTTTCTCGACGCTGGAGCGTGGACCGAGGACCTTGTCCACCTTGCTCCACGGTGTTTCCGCCGAGGCGCTGCGCCGCCGTCCGGAACCGGCGAAATGGTCCGCCCTGGAGATCGCGTGCCACCTGCGGGACGCCGAGCAGCTCTTTCTGGAACGCTACGCGAAAATGGCTCACGAGGAGAAGCCCGCGCTGCGGATGATGGACAACGAGCTGCTGCCTACCCGTCGAAATTACCTGGGACAGGATCCCGCCTCCGTGGCGAAAGAATTCGGTCGATTGCGGCAGGACACCCTGGTGCTTCTCAGGGCGCTGCCCCATCCCAGCTGGCAGCGAACGGGCCTGCACCCCAAACGGGGCGAGGTGACCATCGAGACCCTGGTGCGGATCCACGCCGGGCACGACGGCACCCATTTCGACCAGATCCGCTCCCGGCTCCTCGGCTGAGCTCGGTGGCCTGATCTTTCGGGTACGGACGGTGGGGACCGCGGGCTCGGAGAGGCTGAAGCGCCTCTCGTGGCGGCCGCCTAGGTCATGGCGAGAAAAAAAACTGAGGAATGGGTGCTGGTGATCCCCAGGCCCGTCCTGGATGAAATCGGGCTCTTCCACGGAATCTCTTTCGATGTGGATCGTTATCTGGATAAGATCCTCGATCCCCGCCACCAGCGCTTCCTTCCGCGCCAGGAAGCGGAACGCAACCCTGCCTTCAAGCAGATCGTCCCGTACGTGCTCGTCGTCTCCGGGGACAGGGTCCTCCACTACGTGCGCGGGAAGACGACGGGCGAGGACCGCCTGAAGCTGAAAGGTTCCATGGGGATCGGGGGCCACATCAACCTGGGTGACCGCACTCTCTTCACCATGGGCCGCGAGACTTACTTCGCAGCGGTGGAGCGGGAGGTGGAGGAGGAAATCCGGGTGCGAAACCGGGTCGAGGATCGAGTCGTGGCCCTCCTCAACGACGACGCCACCGAGGTGGGCCAGGTCCACTTCGGAGTGGTGCACCGGTGGCGCATCGCGGACCGTGCCGTGGAGAAAGGCGAAGCCGGCATCCGGCAGCCTCAGTTTTTCACCCACGACGAACTGAGGGAGCGGCGGAACGACTTGGAGTCCTGGTCCCAATTCTGCCTGGATCACCTGGAACGCCTGCTGAGTGTGTAGTTCCTCTCTTCCTCCCCTCCTCTAATTTTTGTTGAATCGGGAGACGAAGTTATGTAAGCTCCAAGATCATGCGAGGAAGGAGCCTGCTGCATTGCACACGGATTGGTTGCGCGCGTTGCTGGTTGCTGTTGCCGTCGTCCAGCTCTCCAGCTTTTGTACCACCATCTATCTTCACCGTTGTCTCGCCCATCGGGCGCTCACGCTGAACCCGCTGGTGGCATTTTTCATGCGTCTCCACCTGTGGTTGGCCACGGGGATGGTGCCTCGGGAGTGGGTCGCCGTTCATCGAAAGCACCACCACTTCACCGACCGGGAAGGAGACCCGCACAGCCCGATACTGAAGGGCCTCTGGAAGATTCTTCTTGGGAACGCCTTCTATTACGCCCGTGAAGCCGCCAACCCGGAGACCGTGTCCCGATACACCAAGGACATGGAGGACGATTGGTTCGACCGGGCCCTGTTCCATCGGGGCCTGTTGGGGCTCGGGGTCGGGATCGTGCTCTTCGTCCTGCTCCTGGGCCCGTGGTGGGGAGGGCTGGGCTTCGCGTTTCAGGCCGTTACATACATTTTCCTGAGCGCGGTCATCAATGGCGCCGGCCACGCCATAGGCTACAAGAACTACGACAACGAGGCGACCAACATGCGGCTGGTGGCATGGATCACCGCGGGCGAGGGCCTTCACAACAACCACCACGCCTTCCCTTCCTCCCCGAAGCTCAGCGTGAAATGGAGCGAGATCGATCCGGCCTGGCCCCTCATCCGCGTTCTGGCCGGTCTTCGCCTGGCAGGCTTGCGGCCCCCTTCGTAGCACTCGACCCCCGGTTTTTGCCTCCTTTACGCCAGCTTGAAGAAAGCTTTGGATCAAGGTATGGTGGAGGGGACCAGGGCAACGATGGGAAAAGCCATCCGTGAATGACGCAGGGAGCCGATCACCCCAGCAGTGAAGCTGATGTCCAAAAATTTCCTTCTGAAGAACGCAACGGTCGTTCAATTGGACCCCCCCAAGGTGGAGGAAGCGGACCTTCGCATCGCGGACGGCCGCATCATGGAGCGTGAACGAAATCTGCAGCCCCGCGCTGTGGACCGCACGCTGAACCTGGAAAACAAGGTAGTCCTCCCCGGCTTGGTCTGCGCCCATCATCACCTGTATAGCAGCCTGGCCCGTGGCATGCCCATGCCCGTGGAGCCACCGCGCTCCTTCCTGGAGATCCTGGAGAAGGTCTGGTGGAAGCTGGACCGGGCGCTGGATGAGGAGAGCATTTACTACAGCGCTTTGGTGGGCTGCATCGAGGCGCTGCAGAGCGGGACCACTACCGTGCTGGACCATCACGCCTCGCCCGGCTGGATCCGGGGATCCTTGCAGGTCATCAAGCAGGCGGTCAAGGAGGTAGGCATCCGCGCGGTGCTCTGCTACGAGGTCACAGATCGGGGTGGGGAGAAGGAACGGGAGCTGGGGCTCCAGGAGAACGAGGAGTTTCTACAGAAGGGTCGCGACTCCATGGTGCGAGGAATGGTGGGAGCCCACGCCTCCTTCACTCTGGGGCCTCAAGCCTTGAGCGAATGCGCCGCCCTGGCCAAGTCCTATGCCTGTGGCGTGCATGCCCATCTGGGTGAGGCCCGCCTGGACGCCGACGACGCCCGCGCCAAATATGGTCGGGGGTTGGTGGAGCGGCTGGCGGAAGTGGGACTCTTGAGCTTCCGCAGTGTCTTCGCCCATGGCACCCACCTGGAAGAAGGGGAGCTTCAGGCCGTGCGAGCCGCCCGCAGCTGGCTCGTGCACAACCCGCGATCGAACATGCACAACCGGGTGGGCCACGCCCGGGTACTAGACTTTGGAAGCAGCGGTGCCCTGGGCACCGACGGCATTTCCGGCGATATGTTCGAGGAAATGAAGGCGGCGTTTTTCAAGGCCCGGGACGCCGGGCTGGAGCTCTCGGCCGAAGATTGCGTGCGCCTGGAGGCAAGCAGCCAGAAGCTGGCTTCCGACCTTTTCCAGCGACCTCTGGCGGATCTGGAAATCGGCGCCGCCGCCGACCTGGTGATCCTGGATTACCACCCCCCTACGCCCTTGCTGTCGGAGAACCTGGGGTGGCACTTGCTGTTCGGAATGAAATCGTCGCACGTGGAGTCGGTGATGGTGGAGGGCAGGATGATCCTGGATCATCGCCACCTGCCGCACCTGGACGTGAAGAAAACTTACGGCAAAGCCCGCCTGGCCGCCGAGCGCCTCTGGCGACGACTGTGATCGAACGGTCGGGACCGCACCATGGCCAGCCTCCTGGTACGCAACGCCCATCTCCTGATCACCATGAACGACCTGGGCAGCACCCTCTCCGGCGGCTCTGTCCTGGTGCGCGACGGGAGGATCGGGGCCGTGTCCGCGGGGCCTCTCCAGGTGGAATCGGACGAAGTGATGGACGCCTCTCACCACGTGGTCCTTCCAGGATTGGTCAACACCCATCACCACCTTTGCCAGACCCTGACGCGTAACCTCCCCGCGGTCCAGAATGCCCGTCTCTTCGACTGGCTCAGCACCCTGTATCGTGTCTGGCGCCACTTGGACGAGGAGGCGGTGCGGGTGAGCGCACAGGTGGGGATGGCGGAGCTGCTGCTGTCAGGATGCACCACCACCACCGATCACCATTATCTGTTTCCCCAGCGGGGATCGGCCCGCTTCATTGACGCGGAGATCGAAGCTGCGCGAGAGATGGGAATCCGGTTCCATCCCACCCGCGGTTCCATGTCCCTGGGCCAGAGCCGGGGAGGCCTGCCCCCGGACGATGTGGTACAGCGGGACGACGAAATCCTGAAGGACAGCTTGCGCCTCATCGAGGCCTACCACGATCCTCGGGACTATTCGCTGTGCCAGGTGGCGCTGGCGCCCTGCTCGCTCTTCTCCGTCACCAGCGACCTGATGCGGGAGACCGCCCGGCTGGCCCGGGATAAAGCCGTGCGCCTGCACACCCACCTGGCCGAGACCCTGGACGAGGAACGCTATTGCCAGCAAGTGTACGGGCGACGGCCCCTGGACTACCTGGAGTCGGTAGGATGGCTCGGCCCCGATGTATGGCTCGCCCACTGTGTCCACCTCAACGGGAACGAGGTGACTCGTCTGGGTAAGACCGGGACTGGAGTGGCTCATTGCCCGACGTCCAACCTCCGGCTCGGCTCCGGCATCGCCCCGGTGCCCGCCATGCTAGGAGCCGGAGTCCGGGTGGGCCTCGGGGTGGACGGCTCCGCCTCCAATGACACTTCTCATCTGCTGCAGGAGGCCCGGCAGGCCTTACTCGTCCACCGTCTTTCCCCGGACAGGTGGCTGACCGCAGCCGATGTCCTGGGCCTGGCCACCCGGGGCGGCGCCGCCGTCCTGGGACGAAAGGACATCGGCAGCATCGAGCCCGGAAAGGCCGCGGACCTGGTGTTGATCGACCTGCGTCGTCTGAACTTCGCCGGGGCCCTGTCGGATCCCCTGGCAGCCGTGCTGTTCTCCTTTTCCGGGGGCCCAGTGGATACGGTCATCGTCCATGGCCGGGTCCGGGTCCGGGAGGGTCATCTCGTGGGCGTGGACGAGCGGGCACTGATCGAAAGGGCTAACGGCATCTCGGCAGCGTTGCTGTCCCGAGCGTGAGCAGGCTGCAAAAATCCCGTCTCGCCAGCCTTCCAGTCTTCCATCTACCCCATGAGCCTGAGCCACTGATCCAGGCTCTGCATCCGGAGGTAATAGTTATTCTTTTTCTGTTCTCCCAGGGTGGTGACCGGCTTGTCCGCGTAGTCGTGACCGGGATAGAGGAGGATGTGATCGGGAAGTTTGGCAAGCTTCTGGGTGAGGCTCTCGTACATCTGTTGAGGATTCCCCCCGGGCAGGTCCACTCGGCCACAGCCCTGGATGAAGAGCGTGTCGCCGGAGACCAGAAGTGAGCCATTCACCAGGAAGCACTGGCTCCCAGGGGTGTGACCCGGCGTATGGATACACTCCACCTGGACGGATCCGATCTGGATTCGGTCGCCGCTCTCCCGTCGCTCCAGGTCCGACTCAGACAGCCCGGTGACGCGTCGGAGGCCGTCCGCCTCCTCCTTCTGAACGTGCACCTTCACCGGGGCCCTGGCCAGCAGCTTCGCCAGGCCCTCCACGTCATATCCGAAAAGGCTGCCGCCCACGTGATCCGGATGGTAATGGGTCGCCAGAGCACCCACCAGTTTCATGCCGTCTTGCTCCGCCGCTTGAAGGAGACCCTCGACATCCCACGCCGGATCCACCACCAGACACTCCTTCGTCTCCTGATCGCCGATCAGGTAAATAAAGTTCACCATCTGGACTGCGATGGGATTCACCCGTGCGAAATCGCGACCCGCAAGAAGCTGCCGGAAGTAGATTTCTCCCATGTCCCATATCTATCACATCTCGGTCTGCTTGTCCCTGGGAGCGGGCGGCTCGGGCGAGCGGATTCGTCGTCGGCTGTTGTCCATGCGGGGACGCACGGTGGGATCCCAGGGAGGGCCCGCAGGGGCTCCGGCTCCACCTCCTGGGCGCCCCGGAGGTGAGCGGTGTGGTATCATTTGATCCATGAGCAGGGGCAAGCAAAAGGAGATGGGGACCTGCTTGGTGTGCGATCCGGACGGACCGGGCTCACCGGGCGATTACTGCCAAAAGCACGGCGAAGAACTCCATCGCCTGGACCACCGATACATGTCTCTGTTCCAACTCCAACGTTCCTCACGGGGCAAAGACTTCGAAAGCTACAACCTGTTCATGCAGGGCGATTGCGATCCGCTGGGGCGGGTTCTGGCAGTAGAAACGGACCCTGACCAGCTGGAGGTGATCGTGGTGCTCCACTCGGATGTCAACCTGGCGAACCGCATTGGAGAATATTCTCCCTATCGGGTGGAGAAGACGTATGCCAATCTCCTGACAGACCTCATTACCCGCGACGTGGTCCACAGCTGGTACGGTAACGTTCGGGCCTGCGTGACCTTATACCGTACCGACCTGAACCGGCCCGAGCATTGGGACATTCCCGCCCGGGGCGAAGAAGAGGAAGAGAAGGAGGAGGAAAAGCCGGTCTCGGGCAGCGGTTCGATCCACTGAGGAGGTTCCCATGCCGGAGGGTAGGGAAGAAGTTCCGGCATTCTGCAGGCTCCTGGCAGGTCCCACGCCAGAAAAACCCCCAACAGGAACTTCGCAAGATCCATCGATACATAGGCAAAGTGCAGGGAACCAAACCGCCCCTCGGCGGCCGGCGCTCCAGCCTCCCAGCAGCAGGAGAAGCCCATTCAGGGTGGCATTGTTGGATTTCATGGTAAGATGGCCCCGTCTTTCCCCTCACGGAACGTCACGTCATCCTTTTCACGGAGGTGGACCATGTCCAAAATATCTTGGAACCGCGTCATCGTGGGAGGTTTGGTGGCCGGTCTGATCATCAACCTCGTCGAGACGACCGTTAACGGCTTCCTCCTCTCCAAGGACTGGGAAGAGGCCATGACAGCCCTGGGAAAGGCCGGCCAGCTTTCCGCCGGGGTCATCGGGATCTTCTGGCTGGGGGGCTTCCTGCTTGGGATCTCGGTCGCCTACGCGTACGCGGCCACTCGGCCGCGATTTGGTCCCGGCGCCAAGAACGCCCTGAGGGCCGGTTTCACCGTCTGGTTCCTGGTGTCCCTGCTTCACAGCCTCTTCGAAGCGCCCATGGGCCTGTTTCCAACCCGCCTGTACGTGATCACCACCATCACCGGGCTCGTGGAATTTCTCCTGGCCGGCTGGGCGGCGGGATGGATCTACAAGGAAGCACAGACGCCGCAACCCACGGCGCGCAGCGCCGCGGCCGGAGCAGCCTAGAGACGACCTCCTGGGCCGGGAATCCTGCTTCGGGCCCTGAGGTCCGCGGGACTGCAAGGGCAGCCCTCGCGGTCACCATCCACAAGCCTGCCGGGGGCGGTCGCCCGGAAGATTTTCATTTGCCGAAGCGGGGAGCGGTACGCACTGTGCCGCTCTCCGCCTCCTCCAGGTCTACCCCGACCCGTTCCAGGAGTCGCCCGGTGGCCATTTCCAATTGGACCAGCGCCTTCCCGTAGCCGTTGAAGGCTTCCTGCTCGCTCCCCTGGGCCGCGATCAGGTCGCGTTGAGCCTGGATCACCAAGAAGGGGGTCGAGACTCCAGCCTGGAAGCGCAGTTGCTCGGCCTCGAAGATTTGTTGAGCCAGCTGGGTGGCTTTGCGCGAGGTCTCCATGCGCGCCCGGCTCTGCTTGAGTGTCACCAGGGCATTGTGTACCTGCTGAATGATCTGGGAACGCAGCCGCTGGAGGTGCAACTCCGCCTGACGCTTGTCCAGCACCGCCCGAGCGTGATCCGCCTTGGCCGAGCGATTGCGAAAGGGGATCTGGAGGCTGAAGCCGAACGCGTAGGTGGGGAAGTCGAACTGGAAGGTTCGCCTCAAGGCGTCCGTCAGGCCCCCTTCCACCTCCCCGATGATCGGGGTGCCCGGTCCCCCAGCGCGGATTTGCCGGTTGCCCGCCAATCCCGCTCCCGAAAAGAGGCCAAACAGATCCAGGGTGGGCAGGAGGGCGTTCTTCGTGAACCCGATGGCGATGTCATGGTTGACCAGGTTCAGCTGGCCCTGCTCCAGTTCGGGCCTTCCCTCCAGGGCAGCCTCGATGGCCTTCAACTCGTCCGGGATGTCTCCGGGGGTGGGCTCAGGCAGTTTGTCGGTGGGCACCACCCGCACGGCTTCGATCTCGGGGTCCAACTGGCGCGCCAACACCTCCTTGATCAATTCCTCCTGGAGCTGGAGCCTGGTCTCGGCCACAATGAGCGCCTCCTGGTTGGTGGCCAACTGGGCTTCCGCACGGGTCACCTCCAGGGGTGCCAGGGTCCCGATCTCGACCTGGGTCTTGTTGTCCTCCAGCAGTTTCCGGGCGACCTCCACCGACTCCCGAGCCACCCGGGTCCGCTCCTGGGCCAGGACCAGATCGTAATACAGGTTCATCACCTGTGAGACCGTGTCCTGCACGCGCTGACGGAACACGCTGTCGGAGATCTTCAGGTTGTTCTTGGCAACGCGGATGAACCGGGCGTTGGCGCGGTACCCGTAGCCGTTGAGCAGGTGCTGATTGAAGCCGAAGTTCATGGTGCTCACGTTCGATGGGTTGAACAGGACGTTGGGCGAGGTGGAGGACTGGCGCGCCCCCGTCAACCCCACGAAGTACGTGGTCCCCGTGGGAAAGAACTGACTGAAAAAGTACGTGTTGTTGTTGGTGTTGGTGGTCAGGCTGGGCACGCCGGTCAGCACCACATTGTTCAGCGGAGAGGTGGAGCGATTGAAGCTGTAGTTGACGTTGATCTCGGGGTCGAAGGTGTTGCCCGACCCGATGGACGTCCCCCTCACACCACCACCTCCCTCTCCTCCCGCGCCACCCGCGCCCTGCACACCGGCGCCCGCGCCGATGCCGCTCCCCAACGCTCCGCCGAAGAGGCCGGTGGGGATCACCGCCCCCGGGATGCCCCGTGGCGACGCCCCCGACCGGCTGCGCATCACGTCCAGGGGCGCGATCATCTTCTCGTACCGGGCCACGGCGATGTCCAAATTGTTCTCCAGAGCGAGGACAATGGCGTCACTGAGGGACAGGTAAAGTTGGCCATTGCGGATCAACTCCCGCAACCGCGGCGAGTTGGACAGGTTCGCCGGCGGGATCTCCACCGGCCGGTAAGGTTCCAAGACTTCCGGGAACCATTGGCCGCGAACGTAGTCGTTCAGGCTCTTGCGGGTCTGCGTGTCGGCCCCCAGGACGACCGGTTCGGCCAGCAGAAGCAGGACCAAACAGACGGCTCCGACTCTTCTCATCTCAGACAACCTCCCTCGAAAAGTTTCGCCCTCCCATCATGGCAAACTTGGAAGAAGGATGGAAGGAGGGACCCAGAAGCGCCACAGGGGAAACAAGATTGACAGCGGGCTCTCCGCCGGAAAACAATCTGTCATGCGTTTTCGCATGCGCAACGGGCTTTCCGTGCGACTCTCTTCGGAAAAGGACCCCGGCCTGCGCCGCCTCTCCGGGAGAGAGAGCCTGGGGATCGGCATCTCACTCATGGCGCATTCGCTGAACGTTCTCTTTGCCTCCCTTCGGGAGGAGAGCGACGGCGCGCCCCTCCAGGACGTTCACCGGGACATGCGCCGCCTTCTCGCCCGGTTTTCCGCCCTGGACCACAAGTGGGTCACTGCTGGACATGGCCGCCGAGTTTGGTGAAGCGTCCATCGTCGCGGTCCTCCGACAGGTCGTGGTCCTCACCCACCAGCTCCGGGCGGGCTACATGATCATTGGCGGACTGGCTGTCTCCCGCCTCGACTGTGCTAGGATGCCGGGATGCGCCGAGGGAAACGCAAGCAACCGCAGAAGCACTCCCCCGCGACGGGAAAATGGAGCTTCGTTCTCCTGACCCTCCTGGCCTTCGCCTGCTACGCCCAGACCCTGCGCTACGAGTTCGTTTATGACGACGACTCCCAGATCCTGAATAACAAGTTCGTCACCGAGCCGGGACACCTGAAGGAGATCTTCCTCAAGAACGTCTGGGCCTTCGTCAATCCCGAGCACAAATCCAACTACTACAGACCCATCCACACGCTGGGAGACCGGATCCTCTACGCCCTCTTCGGCGCCGATCCAGTTCCCTTTCACCTGTTGAACGTGTTGCTCCACAGCGCGAACACCGCACTGCTCTTCGCGCTGGCACGGAGATGCCTCCCGGAGGCGGTGGCTTTGGTGGGAGCGGCCCTGTTCGCCCTCCACCCGGGACATACGGAATCGGTGGCCTGGATCGCCGGCGTGACCGACCTGTGGTGCGCCCTGTTTCTTCTGGGCGCCAGTTACGTGTACCTGCTCTTGGATCGCCGCACGCTCGCCTGGACCCTCCTCTTCCTCTGCGCACTGCTGTCCAAGGAGACAGCGTTGCTTTGGCCGGCTGCGATGGTGGTCAGCGATCTGGCCCTTCGTCGTCAGGAGCTCCGGAGGCTGATGGGTCGCTGGCTCATCCTGTGTGCCGTCCTGGCCGCCTACGTGGGGATGCGCTGGTACGCTCTCGGCTCCTTCGCGCCCATTCAGGGGTTCTACTACCAGCTCTCCACCACAGAATTTCTCTCGTCCGCCCTCGCCCTCTATGGCACGTACTGGTGGAAGATGCTCGTGCCAGCGGGGCTGAACGCCTACTATCTATTCCGGCCTTATCCTGCCTGGGGCGCGCCGGTGATTCTCTCCGGCGTCCTGGTTGCAGTCCTGGCGCTTGCCGTTTTCTGGAGTTGGAACAAGCGCCCCCTTTGGGCCGTGGGCGGGGCGTGGATCACGCTGTTTCTCCTGCCCGTCCTGAACATCCCCGGGGTCGGAGAGAACGTCTTCGCCGACCGCTACATGTATCTCCCGTCCGTAGCATTCTGTCTGGGCCTGGCGGGGGCCTGGTATGGAGCGTGGCAACGGGGTGCTATCGTAAGAAGGGCTTCCGTGACCGGGTTGGGGGTCGTGGCGGCTTTTTACCTGTACCAGACCGTGACAAGGAACGAGGTCTGGAAGGAGAACCTGGTCCTGTACCAGGAAACTCTGCGCCAGTCACCCGAGGCTGCCAACATCCGCACCATGCTGGCCTCGTACTACCTTCAGCGGGAGGACTACCGGTCCGCCATCCGGGAACTGGAGCGGGCCTTGCAGAAGAAGGACGCCTTTTATCACCATGTCACGCTCGCCCAGGCCCTGTACGCCCAGGGCCGACGGGAGGAGGCCCGGGTCCACTATCGGCTGGCACTGGAACGGCAGGCTTCCGAGGAGGACCTCCTGGTGGTCCAAGCGCGTCTGTTCGAGCTGGAGGGGCGGCTGGAGGACGCAGTCAGGCTTCTTCGTGCAGCGGCTCGTCGTTACCCCAGCCGTTGGGACTTTCACCACAACGCGGGCAGCTTGCTGCTTCGGATGCAGCGGGTGGAAGACGCGGTTCAGGAGTTCGAGATGGCGCTGCAGTTGCGCCCCGGGGATGCCCAGCGGTATTACAATCTCGGCCTCGCCTATCTGGCCCAGGGGCGCCGCGACGATGCCGTTCGCGCTTTCCGCGTCACCCTGCAAATCGACCCTCGCCAGACCCTCGCCCGCCACCAGCTCCTGGCCCTGCTCCAATCCAGCCGGTGAGTTCGAAGCAGGGCAAGTGCCGGAGTGGACCGGCCCATCAGCGTGCGCCGACTGTTGACACAATTGCAGCACAATCGTAAGATAAGTGTGTATGAAGTTCATAACCGTTCGTGAACTGAGGCTGGCCCTGGGGAAGGTCTGGCAGGACCTGGAAAGGGAAAAGGAAATCGTGGTCACGTCCAGCGGCAAACCGGTGGCGATCTTGAGCGACATCTCTGGCGACCGGCTCGAGGAGACGTTGCGGGCACTGCGGAGAGCCCGGACCCAAACTGCCGTCTCGCGGATGCGCCGCTCTTCCCTGGACGCAGGCCGCGACCGCATCTCCGAGAAAGAGATTGAGGACGAAATCAGGTCGGTCCGGCGCAGCCTCCGTCGATGAGGATCGTCCTCGACACGAACGTCCTGGTTTCCGCCCTTCTATCGCCCTTCGGCGCTCCAGCACGCGTCCTCGATCTGGTCCTTCTCGAGCGAGCAACGTTGCTCTTCGACGAGCGGATCTTGCAGGTGAGGGCCACCCGGGGCTGTCTGAAGCTCGAACATTACAGCAGGTTCAGCCCGGCGTGCCGCGCAAAGAACCGGAAGTCCGTAGCGCGCGTCACCAGGCGGAGATCATGGTCCAGGCAGGTCTGAGCGATGAGCGAATCGGCGAGAGGAGCCCTACGACCTTTGGATAGGAGCTTCGCGCGCAGAAGACCTGCTCTTTCCCAGTAACCATCAAAAATATCCAGAAGGGGAAGTTGCTTCAGGAGATCTTTCACGGCTCCCGGCAAAGCAGGATCGCTCAAAAGCTCGGACAAAACCACTGGGGGCAAGACCGCTTGGGCGTGTTCCAGCGCCGTGTCAATCGCCTCCACGTCCCTACCACGGGATCCCGAAAGGTAAGCCACAAAAGAACTGGTATCAATAGCGATCACGGGGGTCTTCCCGGAGCCTTTTCACGTCAATCGAGAAGCGTACCTTTCCCCGCAACTGCCGCAACTTTTGATTGGCCTCAGTGGCCGCAACCAGCTCCAGCCCTTTCCTGACAGTGGCTGTTACCCCCTTTCCTATCGATTCCTGCGCTCTTCGTAGAAGGTCTTCGGGGATATGGACGGTGATTTTCCTTTGCGCTCTCATCAAGCGCAGTATACCAGTATGAATGCCATAAGACAATATGGTACCTGGATGCGGAGGCCTTTGATCATCATGAGGGTCACCGTGGCCGCTATCTCATGCCACGCCCGAAAGATGGACCCGGCGA
Source organism: Acidobacteriota bacterium (assembly GCA_016210925.1). Classification (GTDB taxonomy): domain Bacteria; phylum Acidobacteriota; class UBA6911; order JACQTF01; family JACQTF01; genus JACQTF01. Next base: position 13,468 of record JACQTF010000230.1, read on the forward strand.
GCCTGAAGCCTATACAACGTAGCGGCCCGCCCACCCGTCTTCCCTGGCGGCGGTACCTTCGATCGGTGCCTCAAGAGCTATGGGCGGTTCAGGTAGGTCTGGTAGAGGCGCGTATGCTTGGTCTCCAGGCTCACCGGTTTCCCCGCCACGAAGACGTGCTTGACGTTGGTCCGAATCTCCAGGGGGTCACCGTCGGTGACGACCAGGTTGGCAATCTTGCCGGCCTCGATGCTCCCCAGCCGGTCCGCCACGCCCAGGATCTGGGCAGGATACAGGGTAATCGCCTTCAGCGCCTCCTCCTTGGGAAGTCCGTAAGCGGCTGCGGTTCCCGCCTCGTAGGGCAAATTCCGGACGTTGGCAGCCCCGTTGCTGGAGATGGCGAATCGCACCCCCGCCTTGGCCAGCAGCGCCGGCGTGGCCATGGCGATGTCGTACGGGTCGTCCTCCTGCGGTGGCAGGGACTGCACCGGACCGCAGATGACCGGCACGTTCTTCTCTCTCAGTAGATCGGCCACCTTCGACGCCTCGCCGGCGCCCAGCAGGATGATCTTCAGCTTCTCTGTTTCGGCGAACTCGAGGGCGTTCTGGATGTCCACCTTGCGTGAGACGCTGACCAACACCGGCTCCTCGCCCCGGAGGAAGGGAATCAAAGCCTCCAGTTTCTCATTCGCTTCCAGAGCGGGAAGACCGGGGTCTTTGGCCCGGGCCTGTTGCGCGTGCAGGTATCGGCGCCCGTCCTCCAGCAGGCTTCGCAGCTCTCGAATCCCCTTCTCGTAATTTCTCTTCGCCTCGGAGTACTTGATCTGGCGCGAGGTGGACGTGGCGGGATCCAACTGGCGACCGCCCAGGATGCTGGGAAAGTTCAGGACCAGGCCTGCGGTCTTTCTGACGGCCATCTCGTGCACGGTCCAGCCGTCCAGGTTGATGAGGGTCGCCTGGCCGGCCATCACTCCCCCCAAGGGCCGCGCAAGGACCGTCGTGATCCCGTTGACCCGGGCCACAGGGATGTGCTCGCTGGCGGGGTGGACAGCGGTGTAGGCCAGCAGGTGCGGGTTGTAATCGCCCAACTCGTTGGTATCGTTGGTAGCCGAAACGGACCCGATCTCCGTCAGGCCAACCCGGGTATCGGCATCGAGGAACCCGGGGTACACGGACAATCCCCGGGCGTCGAGGATTCTGGCGCCGCGAGGTGCCGGCACGCTCTTGCCGACCGCAGCGATGCGACCGTCCTGGATGACCACGCTGCCCCCCTCGATCACGGGGCCGCTGACGGTCACCACACGGGCGTGCCGGATCACATAGGCATCAGCAGCCCAGGCCAGGGAGGTCATGCCCCGGAGGATCAGGATCGCCGCAACCTTCATCCTTCGCTTTTCTTTCACCGCAAAGAACTCCCCCTATGGCTTTGTGGGCCGCTCCTGGCTCGGGAGCCCTGTGGGGCGCGACTTCTCGGCCTCCATCAGCTTCCTCTTCTCCGCCTCCAATGCTCTTTGCCGCTGCCGGTCCTCCTCGCGGTCGAAGTAGACCTGGCCGTCGATGAGCACCTTCTGGGGCACGGCGTAAACGCTCAGGGGATGGGCGTTGTAGAGGACCAGGTCCGCATCCTTGCCCACGTCGATGGAACCTACCCGATGGTCGATCTGGAGCTGCTTGGCCGGGTTCAAGGTGACCAGCTTCAGAGCCTCGGTCTCCGAGAGCCCGCCGTACTTCATCGTCTTTGCCGCTTCCTGGTTCAGGTGGCGGGCTTCCTCGGCACTGTCGGAGTTGATGGAAACCACCACGCCCTTCCGGGCCATGAGGGCAGCGTTGTAAGGCGTGGCATCGTACGCTTCCACCTTGTAGGCCCACCAGTCGGAGAACGTGGATGCCCCCGTCCCCGCCTCGGCAATCTCCCGGGCAACCTTGTAGCCTTCCAGCACGTGCTGGAAGGTGGCAATCCTGAATCCGAACTCCTTGGCCACGCGCAGCAGCATCAGGATCTCGTCGGCCCGGTAGCCGTGGGAATGAACGAGCCGCTCGCCCTTCAGGATCTCCGCCAGGGTCTCCAGTTTCAGATCTTTCTTGGGCGGGATCAGAGGATTTTTGCCGGTCTTCTGCTTCGCTTTGTAGGCCTCCCAGTCCAGCAGGTACTGCCGGGCCTCGGTGAGAGCCTGGCGGATCACCTCCTCCACACCCATCCGGGTAGCCGGGTAGCGCCGCTGGCTCCCAGGGGGCGTGGTGAAGTTGGACCGCTTGGGGTTCTCGCCCAGAGCGAACTTGATCCCCGGCCTGGCTCCCTCAAAGAGCATTTCCCTGGCGCTCTTACCCCAGCGCAGTTTGATGACGGCGTTGCGTCCACCGATGGGGTTGGAGCTGCCGTGCAGGATATTGGCCGTGGTCACGCCCCCGGCCAGCTCCCGGTAGATGTTGATATCCGTCGGATTCAGCGCGTCGTCGATCCCCACCATGGCACTGACCGCCAGACTGCCCTCGTTCACCCCGCCCTCCACGGCGATGTGGGAGTGGCAATCGATGATCCCGGGCAGGACGTACTGTCCGGTGGCGTCGATCACCCGAGCGTCGGCCGGCGCCGCGAGGTCTTTGCCGACCGCAGCGATCTTCCCATTCTCGATCAGGATGGAGCCGTCGGGGATGGTGCCTTGGCTCACCGTGAGCAGGGTGGCGTTCTTGATGAGAACGGATTCCGCTCCAAAGGCGGTCGCCACGGCAAATGAAAATAGGACCCAAGTCTTCCGAAGCATCGGAAATCCTTTTTTCAGGATCAAGTGCTAGACCCCGCCCGCTTCCGGTCCGGCGCCCTCCGCCGGCTTTCCTTGTTCAACGTCCACCGGCTCGTAGCGTCGCCCGTCCACAAAGACATACCGGATCTTGGTCTTTTCGTCGAACAGGTCGCCGGTGGTCAGGACCAAGTTGGCGATCTTGCCGGGCTCGATGCTGCCCAGCTGGGAGTCCACGCCGAGGATCTCGGCGGCGCCCAGGGTCATGGCCCGAAGGGCGGCCTCCTTCGAAAGGCCGGCCCGCACGGCGCGGGCCGCGTTCCTCACGAAGTGCTTTGCGTTGTTGATCCCGTCGGAGTAAAACGCGAAGGGGACCCCCTCCTCGGCCAGCCGGGCCGGATTCTTCGGCGTCTCCGCCCTCCACCTGAGGACCCTCAGAGGCTCCTCCTCTTCGGGGTGGCTGTCCCTCTCTTTTTCAGGGAAGTTGAGGCTGACCAGGATGGGGATCTGCTTCCGCTTCAGAACCGGCGCAAGCTTGTAAGCCTCCTGCCCACCCGCCAGGATGTACGTCAGGTGAAACGCGTCGGCCAGGTCCATGGCCCGCTGGATCTCTACGGCTGAACTCGCGGACAGCACCACCGGCATCTCGCTACGGACGGCGGGCTCGAGAGCTTCCAGGGAGCGGTCCGTCTCGGGACGTTTCGCGCCGCGGGGGTTTTTCTTGTACACCGCCCAGGCTTCGGCGTAGTGCCTGGAGTCGTAGACGCTTTGCTTGACGTAGGCCAGGACCCCCATGAGCGACCTGGGAAATTCCAGGGACCCGGCCATGGGGCTCAGCCTGATGTGAAGCGCTACCGGGGAACGGACCACCCTGTGGCTCTCATCCCCCTCCCCCAGGTTGATGATGGCGCTCTGTCCCAGGAAGATCCCCCGGTGATTGGGCGCGGTCAGCACCGTGGTGATGCCCGCGTTGCGAGCATCCTCGGCCTTCCTACCGGGGTCCACCAGGAGGTCGGCAGCCCGCAGGTACGGCGTCATCCCGGGCTTTTCCTGCCGCCTCGCAGTGGAGGGGGCCGCTGGGGGGTGCAGGCCTGCAGGCTGGCTCCCTTCCTGGGCAGGCTGCTGTTGGGATGGAAGCCCCAGGTCGGTCAGGGCATCGATCAAGCCCGGATAGATCGTCAGGCCCGCAGCGTCGATCACCCAAGCGTCGGCAGGCACCGACACGTCAGCCCCCACCGCCTCGATCAGCCCGTCGCGGAGCAGAACGGTGCCCTTCTCCAGCACGGGCCCGGACACCGTGACCACCCGGGCGTTCGTCAAGGCGAAGATCACTGGACCATCCGCCCGCACGGTCCCGCAGGCCAGGACGAAGAGCAGTCCCCCAAAAAGCTGGAAGAATGGAAGATGGGAAGATTGGAAGAAGGGGAGAACGAAAAGCTGGAGATTTTGGTTCCCAGTCTTCCAACCCTGCACGCTCCGTTCGCCCTTCATGAGTTCAGGATGTCTGGGCCTCAAGAATTCCCCTGTTGAACTGGGACCGACTCCGCTTCCCGGACTTCCGTCCGAGCACCCCTAGCCTAGCGCTTGTCTTAAGCTAGCAATCTTTTGGCCACGTAGCAAGCAAAGTGCCGCTGAACACTGACCGATCCATTGGGGAGTTCTATGACGTCCTCCTGCGGCGATTTCCGGAAGCGGCGCAGTCAAGTCCGGGGCTTTCAGCGGCAGCTTACGACTTCTGGGGCGCGTCCAGTACCTCGCGCACCTTGCGAGCCAGGGCGTCAGGCGTGAAGGGCTTTTGGAGGAACGCCACGCCTTGGTCCAATACACCGTGATGGACAATGGCATCGCTCGTGTAACCCGAAAGGTAGAGGACTTTAATTCCTGGACGAAGCTGCGTCAGCCGGTAGGCTAATTCACGTCCGCTCATCTCGGGCATGATCACGTCGGTCACAATCAAATGGATCGAGCCCGCGTGCCGTTCGCAGATCTGAAGAGCTTCGGGACCATGACGGGCCTCCAGCACGGTGTAACCGTTCATCTCCAAAGTCTGGCGAACCAGTTTTCGGACGGGCTCTTCGTCCTCCGCCAGCAGCACGATCTCGGAACCTTCGGGTGTCCCACGAGGGGGTTCCGCCGGCCGAGCGACTTCCACGCTCTCCTCGACCCGTGGCAGATAGATCTTGAAGGTCGTGCCCTGCCCGGGCTCGCTGTAGACCCAGATATTGCCGCCGCTTTGCTTCACGATCCCATAGACGGTGGCCAACCCCATTCCGGTTCCCTTCTCTTTCGTCGTGAAGAAAGGCTCGAAGATGTGCGACAGAATCTTCCCGTCCATTCCACACCCGTTGTCGCTCACCGCCAGCAGGACGTAAGGACCCGGCCGGACGGCAACGTGCTGGCGGGCATAGGCTTCGTCCAACTCGACGTCGGCTGTTTCGATGGTGAGTTGGCCCCCTTGGGGCATGGCATCGCGAGCGTTGACCGCCAGGTTCATGATCACCTGCTCGATCTGCCCTGGGTCCGCCTTCACCCGGCCCAGTCCCGGCGCCAGGACGCTGACCAGTTCAATGTCCTCCCCGATCAGGCGTCGCAGCATCTTATCCGTATCACCGACGATCACGTTCAGATCCAGCACTTTTGGCTCGAGCACCTGCTTGCGGCTGAAGGCCAGGAGCTGGCGGGTCAGTGAGGCAGCACGTTCCCCCGCCTTCTTGATTTCGTCCAGGCTCTTCCGCATCGCGTCACCCTCGGGAAGACGCGCCAGTAAAAGGTGGGCGTAGCCGTTGATCACGGTCAACAAGTTGTTGAAGTCGTGGGCCACGCCACCCGCGAGTTGCCCGATGGCCTCCATCTTCTGCGCCTGGCGGAGCTGTTCTTCCAACTGCTTGCGCTCGGTCATGTCAGCCAGGATACCCAGTCCGCCGATGACCGCGCCTCGGCTATCACACAGTGGGGCTGTCCATAGGCTCACGTCAATGAACGAACCATCTTTCCTGAGACGGCGTACTTCCAAGGCGCTGCGCCTCATGCCCCCCTGCTCGTCCTTCATCTGCGCGAGAAGCTCCCCTCGTTGTTCTTCAGGGATCGTGGGCAGGGGGAGGCCTAGAACCTCCGATTCGCTCCACCCGAAGATGCGTTCAGCGCTCTTGTTCCACGCCTGCACCCGTCCGCCGGTATCAATAGCAACGATCGCCAGAGGTGAGGTTTGAACGATCTCCTGCAGGGTTTCGCTGGTTGCCCGGAGCGCATCCTCCGCTCGTTGGCGCTCCGTCACATCGATCGCCATACCGGCGAGCAGCGGGCGGCCGGAGGCCTCCCGAAAGGGAAACTTGAAAACCGACCAGCGGCGGGGGACCCCGTTCGCCGTCGGCACGATCTCGACGAGCTCGGTCATTCGACCTGAAGCGAGAATCTTGAGGTCGTTCTCGCGGAGCTGCTGCACCGTTTCCGCGGGAAAGAGTTCCGCATCCGTTTTCCCTTTTAATTGATCAAGGCTTGTCTTGAAGTGGAGCTCGAAGGGCCTGTTGATGTAAACGTAGCGCCCTTCTTGATCTTTCACGAAGGCGACGGCCGGGCTGTTGTCCATGAAAGTCCTGAAACGATGCTCGCTCTCCCGCAGAGATGCCTCCCGGCGTTCCAGGGCATCGGCCATTTCATCGAAGGCCTGCGCCAGCTCGCCGAACTCTCCGCCCCCGGCCTGCTCTCCAGTGCGGGCGGTCAGGTCTCCCGCCGCCATCCGTTTTGTCGCCTCCAGCAGCGCGTTGATCCGTCGCAGAAGGAATAAGTCGGCGAAGAGCCGCGCCGCTGCCAGCGCCACGATGGAGACCACTCCCATGAGGACGAGGTTTAGGGCGAGGGTCCGGTTTGCCTGGGCGAGGGCGGCCGATCTGGGGATGCTGACCGCGACGTACCCGCCGGGCGAGCCCGCGTCCCCCGCCAGTGGCATGAATCCCACCAGTCGCTGAATACCGTCCAGGTCGACTTGTTCAGCTGTACCCTCCTTTTTGCTGAGGATCGTCCGCACCATCGGGTGGTCGCCCATGGGTTTTCCCACCCACTTCTCGAACTGGGGATCACGCACGAGGACGGTACCCGCGGCGTCCAGGATGAGAAACGACGACTCGGCAGGAAGCCCAGCGGCGGAACGGACCTTACTGAAGCGATCCAGATCCAGGGCCGCAAAGAAAACAATTCTCACGTCCCCCTTTTCGTCCAGAAGGGGGTAAGCGGCATGGAGGGCAGGACCAATCCGGTAATCGCCGCGGGCGAACTTTCGTGAAGCCATGGCACGCTGGAAGTAACTCAGGTCGGACAAGTCCATTGGGAGCGGGACCGGTACAGCGCTTGCCAGGAGGCGGCCGTCGGCCGAGATCGTGCCGAAGTTCAGATAGCCTTCCTGCTGTCTCAGCAAGTTCGCCAGGAAATCCCTGTGCGCGACGGGATCGCCTTCACGAAGCAGTGGATTCGACGCAAGGGCGATCAGAAGCTCGCGCGCGCTGTCGACAGCCTCTGCTGTGCGTTGCTCCACAATGCGAGCCAGTTGGAGCGCGTTCGTCTTCGCCTGGAGGACATCCCGTTCCCGCACCTGCGCGGAGGTATACAGAAGCAGCCCGAGTGGGGGGAGGAGACCGATCACAACCAAAGCCACGAGGCGGACGCGAAGGCTGAGAGAGAATCGCGACAAGGCACTCCTGGTCGTGGAGGGACCACTCTCCTGGTGCATGAAGGCAACCCTTTTTAGCCTTTACACCATATCCTCTGGGCCTCCCCGCTCCGAATCATCCAGAGTGTGCCTATAGTACTACATCGATCGGAAAACTCGCGAAGTACCACCGCAGGAATCGGGCGAGTTTACAAAATGGGGCGATTTATTTTATGTTTGCGCCATGAAGATCGTCTTCAAAGTGCTCCTCTCTTTCATCCTTTGCCTGATACTTTACTTCGGCCTGTTCGACGTGGCAAGGCGGCGAAACTGGTTCCATCTGGTCTCGTCCGAACGGGAGTTCTATGACGTCCTCCTGCAGCGACATCCGGAAGCGGCACAGTACATCGCCCAAAACCAATTTCGACAGCTTCGCCAGTACCGAACTTCGGAAACGTCTGAGGAACGCCGGGAACGGCTGGAGATGGAAGCGGCCTATCGTGGGGCCAGGAACCGTCTGGGGCTGGCGACGCTGGCTGGCGGTGTTCTCTTTTACTGGGGCATCTCCAGGGTCGGCCGGGCTGTCACGGGAACACCTTAAGAAAGCTTTTGAACTCTCAGGCGAGCTTCAGCAATTCGCTGACAGGCAGTTTTCCCGTGTAGAGGGCCATCCCCAGGGCGGCGTGGATGCCCAGTTCGTTCAACTGCTGAATTTCCTCCAGCGTGGAAATGCCCCCGGCGGCGGTGATGTCGTGGCGGGTGTGCTGGCGCAGGCTTCGGAGGATCTGCAAGTCCGTACCCTGCATCTGGCCTTCCTGATCCACGCAGGTGTAAAGAAACTCCCGACAGTACGACTCCAAACTCCGCAGGATCTCCACCGCTCCGTAGGGAAGCTGTTTTCGCCAGCCCTGGACCACGATCCTGCCCCCCTCTGAGTCGAGAGCCAGGATGATGCGCTCCGGACCCAGGGCTTCCGACAGCTCTGACAGGAACGGGTGCCGGACTCCCTGGGAAGAAAAGGCGGCGCTGCCCACGATCACCTTGCGGGCGCCGGCCTCGAGGAGCTGGCGACCGCGGTCCACGCTGCGGACGCCGCCCCCCACCCGGCAGGAGACGCGGGCGCAAAGCTCCTGGACCAGGGAATCGTTATCTCCCTGACTCAGGGCGGCATCCAGGTCGATGATTTGAAACTCACGAAATCCTGCAAAGCGGCCCAGCAGGGAGAGGGGATCGTCCACCTCCAGAGCTTTACGACGGCCTCCCACCAACTGGACGGCTTTGCCGCTCATCAGGTCGATGCAGGGAAGAATCATGCCTCGGGCTCCACGGTCTGAACGGGCAGCCGCACCGGGAACCCGCGCTCCGCCAGGTAGGTCTTAATTTGCTTCACGCTGAGGGCGCCGTAGTGGAGCGTGGAGGCGGCCAGAACGGCGTCCGCTTTCCCATCGGCGAGCACCTCTGCGAAATGCTCCAGGCTTCCCGCTCCCCCGGAGGCGATGACCGGAATGGAGACCGCTTCGGAGACGGCGCGGGTGAGCTGGCAATCGAAGCCCTTTTGGGTGCCATCCCGGTCCATGGAAGTCAGCAGGATCTCCCCTGCCCCCATATCTTGTCCTCGGCGTGCCCACTCGATGGCATCCAGGCCCGTGGCCCGACGACCGCTCTCCACGTACACCTCCCAGGACCCGCCGGCGCGTTTGGCATCGATGGCCAGGACCACGCACTGGGAGCCGAACCAGTCCGCCGAGGAGGAGATCAGCTCCGGGTCCCGCACCGCCGCGGTGTTGATGGAGACCTTGTCGGCCCCCGCCAGCAGCAAGGCCCGCACGTCTTCCTGGCTGCGGATCCCCCCGCCGATCGTCAACGGGATGAAGAGCTGCTCGGCGACCTGCCGGACGGTTCCCAGGAGGGTCTGGCGCCCCTCCACCGACGCGGTGATGTCCAGAAAGACCAGCTCGTCCGCCCCTTCTTCGTTGTAGGCTCGCGCCAGCCCCACCGGATCCCCGGCGTCGGCCAGGTTCTCGAAATGAACTCCCTTGACGACCCGTCCCTCCCGGACGTCCAGGCACGGGATGATCCGCTTCGCGAGCATGATAAGAATCTAAACCTGGATAAAATTCTTAAGAATTCTTAATCCGACGTCGCCGGACTTTTCCGGGTGAAATTGGGTGGCGAAGATCCGTCTCACCTCCAGCATCGAGCAAAAGGTCTCACCGTATTCGGTGGTGGCGGACACGACCTGCGGGTCCTGCGGAGCCACGTAGTAGGAATGGACGAAATAAGCGAAGGCGTCGTCGGGGACGCCGTCCAGCAGCCAAGACCGCCGGGTCCGCCGCACCTGGTTCCAACCCATGTGGGGGACCTTGGGCGGGATTCGAAATCTGCGCACGGCCCCTTCCAAAAGCCCGAGGCCCTCCACGGTGGCATCCTCTTCGCTTCGTCCAAAGAGGGCCTGCATTCCAAGACAGATGCCCAGGTAGGGGCGGTCTGCCTGCAGGTACCGCCGTAGAGACTCCAGCAACCCCCGGGCCTTCAAGCCCTGGATCATCTGCCCGAAGTGCCCCTGACCGGGAAAAACTAACCGATTCGCCCGCTCCAGGTCGCCGGGCGCCGCCACCACGAAGCAGTCCACCCCCAGGTGCCGGAGGGCTTTCTCCACCGAACGCAGGTTGCTCGACCCATAGTCCAGCAGGCCAATCATACCCCGATCCGTCGATAAGCCAGTCATGCCCCGATTACGCGAAGATTCCATTAGGCTGAGGACCTCCCCCCGATCCGTCGGCAAAGCCTGGCGGTAAGGTGACCCCACGGCGACCCGTTACCCGACGGATCGGGGTCATAGCCGTCCTTTCGTACTGACCACCTGCCCCTTCAATCGAGGGTCCCGGGAACAGGCCATCCGGAGAGCCCGGGAGAAAGCCTTGAAGATGGCCTCCACCTTATGGTGAGTGGCCCGGCCGTAGGGCAGGCGCACGTGGACATTAGCCCCAACGGCAGTGGCGAAGCCGTGAAAGAAGTCCTCGATCAGCTCCGTTTGCAAATCTCCCAGCTTCACTTTCCGGATCCGGGCGTCGTAGACCAGGTAAGGCCGCCCCGCCAAGTCCACCGCCACGATGGCCAGGGATTCGTCCATGGGCATCACGAAGTAGCCTGCCCGGAGAATGCCCCGCTTCCCTCCCAGGGCTTCGCGGAACGCCTGGCCCAGCACCAGCCCCACGTCCTCCACCGTGTGGTGCTGATCCACGTCCAGGTCGCCCACGGCGTGAACCTCCAGGTCAAAGGCACCGTGCTTGGCGAAGATCTCCAGCATGTGATCCAGGAACCGGATTCCGGTGGCAATGCGGGCGCGACCCTGGCCGTCGATGTTGAGCACCGCCCGGACTTGGGTCTCCTTCGTATTTCTTTCCACCCGCGCTTTTCTTGCCACGCCTCATCCTCCCCGTCACAGGATGATCTTGTTCAGAGGATACTCGACGATCCCTTGGGCCTTCTTCGCCTTGAGCTTCGGGATGATTTCCCGCACCGTGCGCTCGTCGATGATGGTGTTGACCGCCACCCAGTCCTTGTCCGCCAGCTCCGAGATGGTGGGATTCTTCAGGGC
>JACQTF010000231.1 GCA_016210925.1 Acidobacteriota bacterium
CAAGGTCGTTGAATCTAAGGGGTTAAATGGGGACAGGCTACTCATTTCCAGCAGTAGGAGTTGCCGGGACATCAAATGCCGGGAAATGAGTAGCCTGTCCCCATTTTGCCCTTGCGAAAAACCGATTCCGGTAGTCAGATAGATCCCATGCGAATGGTTCGGCTGTACACAGGTGAGGACGGAGAGTCGCACTTCGAGGAGATCGAGGTACCGTTCGAGAGGAGAGGGGACGCGGAAGCAACCGCGCTCCAAACTGTCACGGGCATCGTCTTTCACCGCGCCCCGGCGGGCCACGTCCAGGACTGGCACCCTGCGCCACGGCGGCAGTACGTGATGACTTCGTCGGGCCAGGGGGAAATCGAGGTGGGGGACGGGACGGTGCGGCGTTTTGGCCCAGGGGACGTCATGCTGGCGGAAGACCTCACAGGCCGGGGCCACATCACGCGGGTGGTAGGGGCACAGCCGCGCATCTACGTTACCATTCCACTCCCACTCCCTTAAAGCTATTGCTTGCGACAAAAATACAAGATGGCGGCGGCCACGAACCCACCGGTAATTCCAATGAGCAGAAATCCTCGCGTGGCGGGAATTCCGGATCCCGGGATGCCTTTGCATGGGCCCCGCCGAATTGTGCTCAAGCGTCAAACGTCCAGCGTAGAATGGCGGAGGGGGTGGGATTCGAACCCACGTGGCCGGTTGTAGCCGGCCAACCCGCTTTCGAGGCGGGCCCGTTACGACCACTTCGGTACCCCTCCTAAGAAAAGCCGAGGATTGAAGATCGAAGATAGAAGATCGACGACGTCTATCCTCAATCCTCTATCCTCGATCCTCCATCTCCTTGCCTCGCCGCTCGGCAAAGAATCGCTGGATCAACGAACGGGACTCAGCTTCCAACACACCCTCGATCACCTCGATTTTGGAGCCCGTGAGGAGGTGCGAGGCGCCGGCTTTGGCGTCCCGGGCGCCAAAAATCAAATGAGACACTCGCGCCACGAGGAGCGCCCCGGCGCACATGGCGCACGGCTCAATGGTAACATAAACCCGGCAGGCGCCCAGCCGGTAGTTGCCGAGGCGAAACGCCGCCTCCCGCAGGGCCAGAACCTCGGCGTGGGCCGTCGGGTCCGTCCGTCCGATGGGCTGATTGTGGCCCCGGCCTATGACCTCTCGGCCATAGACGACCACCGCTCCCACAGGCACCTCCCGCTCGGCGTGTGCACTTTCCGCCTCCCGGAGCGCTTCCCGCATCCAGAACTCGTGGGTCTCCATGGGGATGTTTTAGGATACACTAAGTCTCAACAAGAGAGGGGACTGCGACGGCAATCCGTCGATAAGATGCAAGCGCGAGGGCTGCCGCAAGCCGTGCTCACCTTATCCACGGATCGGGGTGCGAAAGATTCGCTTGACAAGAGGGCGCGGCTATGACTATTTGCTCTCAAGACGCTGATTGAACTGGAACTCATTCTGACGTGGATCCTCGGACATGCCTGACAAAACATTTTCTCGAGGAGGACCGGCTCGCCATGCTTAGGAAAAACTTCGCATCGTGGATGTTCATGATTGGCCTGGGGGTGCTGTCTGGTCTGAGTCAAGCCCAGCAGACGAGCCTGCCCCCGGAGCTGGTGGCTTATCCGGACCTGGTTCTACACAACGGCAAAATCATCACTGCTGATGACCAGGCGTCTGTGGTGTCTGCGGTGGCTATCCGGGACGGCAAGTTTCTGGCCGTGGGCGAGAACGACCGCATTCTGAAACTGGTGGGCCCGAAGACGCAGAAGATCGATTTGCAGGGGAAGAGCGTGGTCCCTGGTTTCATTGATACTCACCTGCACCAGGCGTTTGCCGGCCAGGTGTCCAAGCGAGGATCCAGTGGCCGGGTGACGTTTAAGGATAAGAAGAGCGGTCTCGAAGAAATCAAGCGGTTGGTGGAAGCGACTCCCCCGGGGGAGTGGGTGACCCTTGCGGTTCCGAGAAATCCAGCGTTTTTTTCCGTCACCCGGAAGGACGTGGATCCTGTCTCTCCCAACAACCCACTGGTCATGACGACGGTCGGTGCGGATACGACGGTGAACACCGCGGCCTTGAATGCGGCCAAGATCCCCCTCGACACGCCGGGGCTGGGAAAGGATCCCCAAACGGGAGAACTCACGGGCAAGCTGGAGGGCTGGGCTGCAGGGATCATGCTGTACGAGGCCAAACCCTGGCCTCCCTTCCAGGAGCTGATTCCTCAGCAGAAGGAGATGTTTGCGAGAGCCAATGCCGAAGGGTTAACCACCATCGTCGCCCGCGCTCAAGGTCTTTCTGTATCGGTGTTCAGGGAACTTTGGCTGAGAAAGGAATTGACGGCTCGCGTTCGGGCGACTCATGAATTTCTGCGGATGAATCCTTATGGCGAAGCGTATCTGAAGCGATTGGGCAATCTGGCCGGTTTTGGGGACGAGTGGTTCAAGATCGTCGGGACCACCGTCGGTCCGGTGGACGGAGCTGACTTTGAAGGCGCTTCGCTGACCGCGAAGGGCAGATTGCGCTCGTTGGAGGATAGCGCGTTCGGGAGCTTTGGGCAAAACAAGTGGCTGGGTCACGGGTATGGTCACAAGACCTCCAATGACTGGGATCAGGTGAGCGATGAAGTCAGAGAGCGAACGGAATGGAAGAACATCCTGCTGGCGAACCGATACGGCTGGAATGTGACCTCTGTCCACAGCGCCGGCGACGAATCCACCCGGATCACGCTCAAGGCTTACGAGGCAGCCAACAAGGAAAAACCGCTGGAGGGGAGGTGGGGCGTTGATCACCAGCCGATGCAGACTCCGGAAACCACGGCTCTCATGAAGCAATTGAATGTCGTGCCCAGCTTCTACTACTTCACGCCGGGGGGCGCGGGGATCGAAGATATGCTGTACCAATACGGGGCCGACCGTGTCAGTGACATGGTACCGGTGAAGACATTCCTGAAGGAGGGCATCCTGCCGACGTACGAGGCGGACACCCTTCAGTACCCGTTCTACGCTCCCATGTATAACATCGAGATGTTTGTCACCCGAAAAAATCCCCAGGCAAAACAAGCAGATCGGGTTTTCGGTGCGCATGAAAAGCTCAGCCGCATGGAGGCTCTCTACCTGTGCACCAAATGGGCTGCCCGGTACAGCGGCGAGGAGGCCATTCTAGGGACGATCGAGCCGGGCAAGCTGGCGGATCTGGCGGTACTGGACGGCGACTTTTTTGCGGTACCGGACGATGAAATTTTCGAGAAACTGCCCGTGGTGATGACGATCGTAGGCGGCAAGGTCGTCTATCAGACCGCCCAGAAAGCCCCCACCAACAAGCCTGAGCGGAGGCAGTTCTAGCTGTCGGTTCAGCCGCGATCAAGGAGGACCCGGCGTGGGAAGCCGCATCAGAAGCGCCTCCCATTTTTTTCTCGCGCTGCTCCTGGGGATTGGGATCCGCGTCGGATGGGCACAGGCCCAGGCGACAAGAGCTCCCACGGGTCCCCGCCTGAGTTTGGGAATCTCCTCCGGTGCGTCAGAGGTGGAGGTGGAGGTTCCCCTCACCTTCACTCCGGTCAGGGGTATGGAAGCGGGAAGGATTGAAGCCCAGATCACGTTCCCCTCTAGGACGCTGTCGTTCCTGAAGGTGACGGGATACCTTCTCTCTCAGCAGGAGATCAAAATCGAGGCAAAAGCGCGAGAGGTGAAAGGACACAGTGAGGATTCACCCACCGGGAGCGTTCTGGAAATCTCGGTGGAGTCAGCCAGTTCCAACAAGCCCCTCCCTGGTGGCGTTTTGGCGAACCTGGTGTTCACGGTGGCGAAAGACGCACAGCCTGAAGTGGTTGCTTTGGGCATTCAGGCGAAACTATGGACCCTGACCGATCCTCCCCGGGAGATCAAGCCGCCGGAACTCGAGCTCTATGAAGGGAGAATTAACCTCCAGGAACCCAGGGTCTTTTTCGGCTGCTTTTTCTATATGCATTAGGACGAGGCAGGTGGAGGAGCGTATGAACTACAAGGAAACCCTGGGACAGATCCTGGACGAGATCCGTCGCGACCCGAAGTTCCTCTCGCAACTCGTCCGCCTCTTTCGGGATCGGGTGGACGCCATCCCGCCGGACCGTTGCATCTACTGCGGGCAGGCTCTTGCGGAGACCAGGGCTCAGCAGTACTTTAAGGAGATGCACGCGAAGGTGGCCACCGTCACCGTCCTGGCCTACGAGCGGCTCATGGCCGAGAGCGAACGGCTGTTTCAAGAAAAGCAGAGGCTGGAAGCAGACGATCAGCGCCTTAAAGAATATCTGTCCGAACACACCCTGAAGGTGCTTCTCCAGGAGGAAATGGAAAAAGTCATCAAGATGTTCGGGCAGGCCCCCCTGAAAAAACAAACCTGAAACTCTGAAACCTGAAACCTGAAATCTTCGAGGATTGAAAATCGAGGATCGAGGATTGCGATTTTCAGTCCTCGATTCCGAATGTCGGAGATCTGAAGTTTCAGGTTTTAGGTTTCAGAGTTTCAGGTTTGTATTTAAGAGCCGGTGCTCTGGTAATTGCGGACCCCCTGGCGCCACACGAGGGTACTCAAGGTGAAGAAGAGCCCCGCCACCACCGGGATCAGGTAAAAATACAGGTCGAAATCCCGCCGGCGCAAGAAGCGGGCCGATGGGTAGAACGAGGCGAACGCAAATGGGATGATCCAGCTCAGCAGGAACTGGACGAACCCGTTATAGATTGAGATCGGGTAGCGGCCGAACGTGAGCAGGTTGAAGACCGGCGGCACGAGCCCCACCCGGTCCTCGAGCCAGAAGCTGACGCTGGTCAAACTCAAAAACACCGCCAGGTAAATCAACGACCCGCAGAGGACTACCGACGACGCCAGGACCAGGTCCTGGACCCTCCAGCTCAAGTTCAATTTCACAGAACAGTACGCGACGATGGCGATGCCTGTTGCGACCTCCTGGAGCGACTCCAGCCGGAACTCCTCGAAGATCACCTGGAAGAGGGAGTTGACCGGCCGCAGCAGGATCCGGTCAAACTTCCCCTCCATGATGTAGAGGTTGCCGAAGTCATAGAGGTTGAGGCTGACCACGTTGAACAATCCCAGAGGAAGGAGGGAAAAGCCGTAGAGGAACAGCACCTCCTCGAAGGACCAGCCCTGCAACGTGGGGATCTTCGAGAACAAGACCAGGACGAAGGCGAGGGCGAGGACGGTGGCCAGAAAACTGGTGAGGACGGCGATCACCAGATCGCCCTTGTACGATAGACGAACCTTCAGGTACTGGGTGAAATAATCGGACAGCAGCGTGAGATGCTTCCTCATACTATCCACCGTGGACGGCGAGTTTGCGGATGGAGCTGCGCCACCAGAGATGTCCCAGCAGGAACAAGATACCCACCCACAGGAGCTGCAAGGCCAGGGTGCGGGCGACCCCCGCCGCGTCCCGCTTACCGAGATAAATGAGCAAGGGTCCGTAGGCGATGAACTGAAAGGGAAGAAAATCCATGAGCCGCTGCGCCCAGCCCGGGAAGAAGGAGATGGGGATCAGCAGTCCCGACAGGATTTCGATCAGGAAGTGTTTGGCCCGCAGCAGCCCCAGGACGGACTTGAGCCGGATGGCGCAGGTCCCCACCAGAAAATTCACCAGCGCCACGAGGAAGAAAGCCAGGACCACGCTGGCGAAGAAAGCCGGCAGCAGCCTCCAATCCGCTGGGCCCTTCAGCGGGAACACCAGAGACAAGACTACCAGCGTCGGCAACGAGAGCATGAACAGCCGAAAGCACGACTCGCCCATGGCCTCCGAGACATACATGAGTTGCGCGTTGACTGGCTTGATCAGATCCATGGCGATCTTGCCTTCCATCACCTGGACCGCCAGGTCATGGTCGATGTTGTTGAAATAAAACGACCGGACCACCCATCCCATGGCCACGTAGGTGATCATGTCTGACAGGTCGAAGCCCTCGATTTCGGAGCTGTGGGCATAGATGGCCTTCCAGATGAAGTAATAAACCGCCACGTTGATGCTGTAGGTGAGGACGCCAGTGTAGTAGCGGAGACGGTAGGCGAGGATATTGACAAAGCCCACGCGGGCGAATTCCAAATATGTCAGCACCTCGGACACCCGAAACATGAAACCCGAAACCTGAAACCTGAAACTCGAAACCTAAAACTACAAACCCAAGACCTGAAATCAGTTTCAGGTTTTAGGTTTCAAAGTTTTGGGTTTCTCTTCTGGTAGATGTTTTTGACGATCTCCTCGATGGACTCTTCTTCAATGGCGATGTCGCGCACCTCGAGGCGGCTCAACACCTTCTTGATGACCTCAGCGGAGGAGACCTGGTCCCTCAGGAAGAGGATGCGGGCGGTCAGGTCGTCCAACCGCTCGCACTGCAGGGTGTCGCCCGCGAAGAGGGACTCCAGCTCTGCGAAGTCGCCTCGGTCTTTCAGGAAGAACTTCACCTGCTTCCAGCGCCCCAGTTGCTCCTTGAATGCCTGAAGCCGCCCATCGTAGAGCAGGCGCCCGTGGTCGATGACCATGATCCGCTGGCAGAGCTCCTCGATGTCCGACAGGTCGTGGGTGGTCAGCAGGACCGTAGTCTGGTCCCGGCGGTTGATCTCCTTCAGGAACTCACGGATGTTCTTTTTGGCCACGATATCCAGGCCGATGGTGGGTTCGTCCAGGAAGAGCAGCTTCGGACGGTGGAGCAGCGCCGCAACCAGGTCGCAGCGCATCCGCTCGCCCAGGGAGAGCTTCCGGACGGGAGTATTCAGGTAATCTTTGAGCCGCAGGAGTTGGTCGAAGTGCTCCAGGCGCTCCTGGAAGTCGCGCCAGGAGACGTCGTAGATCTTCCGCAGCAGCTTGAGGGACTCGATGACGGCGATGTCCCACCAGAGCTGGGTCCGCTGGCCGAACACCACGCCGATGGTCTTCGTGTAGCGGAGCCGGTCCCGATAGGGGACGAAGCCGTTGGCATACACCACGCCCCGGGTGGGGACCAGGATGCCGGTGAGCATCTTCACCGTGGTGGACTTCCCGGCGCCGTTGGGCCCGATGTAGCCCACCATCTCCCCGGGCGCGATGTCGAAGCTGATGCCGTCCACCGCTTTGACGGTCTGATATTCGCGCACGAAGAGGTTTTGGAAAGCGCCCCAAACTCCCTCCCGTCTGCGAAAGGTGCGGAACTCCTTCGCAAGGTCCTGGACCTGAACCATCATGGCCATAAATCACAAAAAAAGGTCAATGGTCATCCGCCCATGGTCAATGGCCGATGGACGATTAACCATTGGCTTTGACCATTGACCTTTGACTGTTCTTTTTAGATGATCCGCAGATTTGGCTTTGCCCAGCAGTTCCTTTACCTTCAACTCAAATTCTGGTTGGTTTAGAAGCGGCGCCGTCGTCACACCATCGAGCTGGTGCATCCAAAAATCCGGAACAGCCGGTTCCTTTTCCCAGTGGGCCTCTGCGCCATACAAAAAGTAGACATCCCATGCGAAGCGTGGAATGTCGAGAGCACGCTGCCACAGTTTTCCGGTGAGCCGGCCGCCATCCCAAAAGTAGGTGAGCCTCGGGTCGGCAAATTCGGCGGAACGCTCTTCCGCGGAAGCCCGGTCGTCGCTCTGAATCGCGGGCAGCCAGATGATGTAGGCTCGCAGACGTCCATCTGGAATATTGTTGAGCACTTCCTGCATGTCGGAGAACCCCCGACGGCACGCGGGTCATGTAGGGGAAAGGATTGAGACCAGGCGGACCTTCCCGCGATCGCTTTGGAAGAGATGCCTTAACTGATCAAAATGGTTCAGCTCGGCCAGGGGGGCTTTCGCTGGCCGTCCTGCCAACGCGCCAGGGCTCGGCCCTGGTTGCGCGACAGAACCTGGGTGCCAGGTCGCCACGATCGTCTTGGAAGAGCACGGGAACGCGACCGACAGGAGGACCAGAAGAGTGGCCGATGAAAGCAATCCCTTCTGACGGCGGGAAGCGCGGCTGCTCACGTCTTTCTGTTTTTTCACCATGGATCAATTTCCTGCAATGGGATCACTCGATCCGTGGCACAGCTTCCAGGACCTGTCCGGCTCAAAAGCGGAGAAGGGCAGATTCGGCAGCCATGCCGGGGCCCAGGGCCATGAGCAGCCCCAAGTTGCCCGGCTGCGGTCGCTCGTGCCGGAGGGTCTCTCCCAGGACAAAAAGGACCGTGGGAGAGGACATGTTGCCGTAGTTTCGCAGCACGGTGCGGGAATGGCGCAGGGCAGGTTCGGGCAGATGGAGAAATTCCTTGATGCGGTCCAGGACCCGGCGGCCACCGGGGTGAAGGATCCAATACCGGATGTCTTCCTTGCGAACCTGGAAGCGCCCGAACAGCTCGCCCAACGCCTGCTGGACCATGGGCCCAGCCACCTCCGGGATCTCCTTGCCCAGCACGATGCGCAGTTTGCCCTCCACGAAGTCGAAGCCGACCTTCTCCAGGAACGCCGGCTCCAGCAGCGAATGAAATCCCAACACTTCTGGGCCGTCGCCGTGCGGACCCAGCAAGACCGCGGCGGCGCCGTCGGCGCAGATGGCGTTGCCCACCACCGTCTCCAGGTTGGAATCGTCGATGGTGTAAGCCGCCGAGCAGATTTCCACGGCAACCAGCAGGGCCGTGTGGCTGGAATGGGCCTTGACGTGGTCGAAGGCGCGCTGCAGCCCCGGGAGCGCGCCCGCGCAGCCCATGCCCACGATGTCGGCTCGTTGAACATCGCGCTTCATTCGGAGGTCCCGCACCAGCCGCGAGGCCAGCCCCGGGCACAGATAGCCGGTGCAGGTGACGGCAGCGACGAAGTCCACGTCCTCGGGCTTCCGGCCCGCTGATTCCAGACATTTCTCAATGGCCTGGCTGGCGATCTCCAGGGCCCCCTGCCGGAACCGGGCGTGAAGCTGGTCGGGGCTCTCGTGTCGGTCCTGGTTCCGGGCAATGAAGAGGTGGCGATAATCGATATCGCTGCGCAGGAAGATGCGCTTGATTTCTTTGCTGGAGTAACCGCAGAGGGCGTACACCTCCTCCTGCGTGAAACGCTCCGCAGGGTTCGCTGTTCCCAGACCGAGAATCCTAGGATTCATCCCTCCTCCTCCGGCCGAAACCCCATGAAACCTGCGGCTTCTCCCTAGAGGATTCTACTCCATGCCGGTGATTCTACGGAAATTCCTTAATGCTGCGGAGGCTTGACGGGGTGCAAACAAAGGGAGTACGATCTGGTCCCAAGTTAAAAATTCGCGCCAACAGAAGGAGGGGAACATGAATCGAGTGTTGTCCCTGATGGTCCTTTTGTGCCTGCCGGTCTCCACCGCCATCGGCCAGGACCCCGTCAAGGTGGCTCCAAAACAGTGCAAGGTGGATTTCGAGAATGACCAGGTGAGGGTGTTGCGCTGGAACCTGGGTCCTCACGAGAAGACCCCCATGCACGAGCATCCGGCGACAGTGACAGTTTTTCTGACGGAGGGCCAGGCGAGGTTCACTTCACCTGACGGAAAGACGAGGGAAGCCGACACCAAGGCTGGCCAGGTGGTGTGGAGCGCGGCGGAAAAACACGCGAGTGAAAATTTGAGCGCCAAGCCCGCCGAGGTCATTCAGATCGAGTTAAAGACCAAGCCAGCAACGGCCAGGTGAGGTGGTGCGGGGCGGAATTTGACAACGGGGTGGGATTCCGTTAGTCTCAAATTTCATCCCGTGGCGGCAGCCGGAGTTGCCGCGGATGGTCGTCTGACTTTCCCTTTGGTTCCGGGCCCTGTGCAATGCAAATCCCTGAACCATGTCAGGTCCGGAAGGAAGCAGCATTAAGGGGAACCTTGCATGTGCCGCAGGTCACCCGGAACCATTCAGAAACCTGAAACTTTGAAACCTGAGACCTGAAATCCCGAACTCTCAAGTTTCAGGTTTCGAGTTTCAGAGTTTCAGGTTTGATCCCATGTCCTACCAGGTCCTAGCGCGAAAGTGGCGGCCGCAGCAGTTTGAGGAGGTGGTCGGGCAGGAGCCGGTCACCCGCACGTTGCAGAACGCCATCCGCATGAACCGGGTTTCCCACGCGCACCTGCTGGCGGGGCCCCGAGGCGTGGGGAAGACCACCACGGCCCGAATTCTGGCAAAGGCCCTCAACTGCGTTCAGGGTCCGACGGCGCATCCCTGCGGCGAGTGTCCTTCCTGCGTGGAGATTGCCGATGGGCGAAGCCTGGACGTGCTGGAAATCGATGCGGCGTCCAACCGGGGGATCGACCAGATCCGAGAGCTGCGGGAGAACGTCCGGTACCAGCCCGCCCGGGACCGCTACAAGATCTTCATCGTGGATGAGGTCCACATGCTGACCACGGAGGCCTTCAACGCCCTCCTCAAGACCCTCGAGGAGCCTCCGGGACACGTCATCTTCATCCTGGCCACTACCGAGTTCCACAAGATCCCGCCCACGATCCTCTCCCGCTGCCAGCAGTTCCACTTCAAGATGATCTCGCACCAGAAGATCGTGGAGCAGCTCCAGCGGATCGCACGCAGCGAAGGTGTGAGCATCTCGGAGACAGCTCTGGAAGCCATCGTCCACGCCAGCGAGGGCAGCATGCGGGACGCCGAGTCGGCACTGGATCAGATCGTGGCTGCCAGCGGGCTCCAGGTGCGGGACGACGACGCGCGTGCGCTGCTGGGATTGGTCGAGTACCGGGTCCTGGAGTCTTTCACCGAGGCTCTCCTGGCGCGGGACGCAGGCCGCATCCTGGAGCTGATCCAGGAGCTGGCCGACCACGGGTTGGACCTTCAGAATTTGATGAAGCAGTACCTGCACCACCTGCGGAACCTTCTGGTGATCCGGATTGCCCCTCACTCGGGGCTGCTGGTGGTCACCGATCACGAGCGAGAGGGCCTGAGCCGCCTGGCCCAGAAATTCCAGGAGGTGGACCTGCTCCGGTTCTTCGACCTGGTGTCCCGCACCATCCAGGAGATCAAGTGGTCGCCGGTGCCCCGCTTCCACGTGGAGGCGGCCTTCCTGAAGCTCGTTGAACTCCAGCGGTTGGAGTCTCTGGAGACCGTGCTGGCCCGGCTGCAGGGGATCCCGGCGGAGAGGGCTCCCGCGACGCCTGCGGAAAAGAAGTCAGCGGCCTCCAGCTCCGTCCCGGAAAAGCCCGGGGACTGGAGCCAGGAGCTGATGCGGGTACTGGGCAAGGAAAAGGCATCCCTGTACAACATCGTCAAGCGGGCCCAGCAGCTCCGCGCCGAAGGGCAGCGGCTGCACATCAGCTTCAGTTCTGGCGACGACCTCTTCCGGGAGATGCTGCAAGACCGGGACAACCTGGAAGGGCTGAAGCAGATTTGCGCCCGCGTGGCGGCTCAGCCCATCCAGGTGGTGATCGAGAGCTCGGCGGAAGAAGTGCCTGCCGGGGCTGCGGCGTCGCCGGCGCCCCCTTCCGGGGCCCCGTCCCAAGACGACGCGGCCCGCCCGTTCCTGGATCTCTTCCCGGGGAGGATTACGTACCGCGAAGGACGGGACTAGGCAACTATTGACGTTCGACAACGTTCAACCATTGACCATTAGCGCTCGACGGCGTGCCATCGTACCTGCTCCTGCGTCCCTAGCCCATTCCCATTCTGCTATAATGCCCGGAAGGAGTGCGGCATGAAAAACCTCCAGCAGTTGATGAAACAAGCCCAGCAGATGCAGGAAAAACTCCAGAAGGAGATGAGCGGACTGGAAGTGGAGGCCTCGTCCGGAGGGGGGATGGTGGTGGTGAAGATGAGCGGCAATAAGTTGGTCACTCAGATCCGCATCGACCCCGAGGCCCTGGCCGGCAGCGACGTGGAGATGCTCCAGGACCTGATGGTGGCTGCCGTCAATGAGGCGAGTCGAAAAGTGGACGAGGCCCTGGCCGAACAGCTGGGCTCCATGGCGTCGGCCTTCAAGCTCCCCGGGCTCTTCTGAGTGCTGGGCGATCAGTCTCCGTTGAAAAACCTCACTTTCGGCACTGGACACTGGATCCTCAACACCGACGTTTCCGCATCTGGCTCTGGCCATGAAAGATGAACTGGGGTCGGTGGCCCGCCTGATCGACGAGTTGAAGAAGCTGCCCGGCATCGGTCAGAAGTCGGCCCAGCGCATTGCCTTTCACCTTCTCAAGAAATCCAAGGAGGAGTCCCAGCAACTGGCCCGGACCATCCTGGACGTGAAGGAACGGATTCGCTTTTGTTCCGTCTGCAACAACTTCACCGAAACAGACCCGTGCGTCCTGTGCACCAGTCCGTCCCGCGACGACCGGGTGCTCTGCATCATCGAGCAGCCCCAGAACGTGACTTCCATCGAGAGAACCGGTGGCTACAAAGGCCGGTACCACGTTCTGCACGGCGCCCTCTCTCCCATGGAGGGAATCGGGCCCAGCGAGCTCAAACTGGACAGCTTGCTGGAGCGGGTCAGGAAACAGAAGGTCGAAGAGGCGATCCTGGCCACCAATCCCAACGTGGAGGGCGAAGCGACAGCGCACTACCTCTTCAGCCTGCTGAAGCCCCTGGGGATCCGGGTCACACGCATCGCGCTGGGAGTCCCCGTCGGCAGCGACCTGGAGCTCGCCGACGAGGTCACCCTCTCCAAGGCCCTGGAAGGACGAAGAGAACTTTAGGCTCGCTATGCCCCTCTACGACGTGACAGTGGCCCTCTCGCCCGAGCTGCCCGTGTATCCCGGTGATCCCGAAATCCGGGTGAACCCCTGGCGGCAACTTTCCAAGGGAGACCACGCCAACGTCTCGCAGCTTTTCCTGGGATCCCACACGGGGACCCATGTGGACGCGCCGTCTCATTTCATCCAGGGGGCTCGGAGCCTGGACGAGTTGCCGCCGGACCACTTCGTCGGACCGGCGCAGGTGGTGGAACTGTACGGAATCACCAGCATCGAGCCCCAGCACCTGGAGGGCCTCCGGCTCAGCGCGCCCCGAGTCCTCTTCAAAACTCGTAATTCAGGTTTCTGGAAGTCGAGAACCTTTCGCGAGGACTTCGTCTACCTGGAGCCCGAGACCGCAGTCTGGCTCGTGGATCACGGCATTCGGGTGGTGGGAATCGATTATCTGTCGGTGGAGAAGTTCCGGTCTCCTGAACCCATGACCCACCGGATCCTCCTGGAGAAGGAGGTGGGAATCATCGAGGGCCTGGACCTTTCGGCAGTGCCGGCGGGCCCCTACGAGCTACTGTGCCTTCCCCTGAAGATCCGGGGTGGCGACGGCGCTCCAGCCCGCGTCCTGCTCAGATCCTGACGGGCTGTCGGTGATTACCCGTGGCCGGCGCCGCCCATCACTTCCAGGGTGTGGGGGATGAGAGAGGCGATCGCCTGAAAAGACTCCCGCGCGCCGCGGGGGCTTCCGGGAAAATTCACCACCAGCGTACCCTGGACCACTCCAGCCATCGCTCGCGACAGCGCTGCCCTCGGTGTGGACTTCAGACCTTCCAGGCGCATGAGCTCCGCCAGCCCCGGAAGGTTTTTCTCCAGGACCGCCTGGGTGGCCTCGGGCGTGCAGTCGCGCGGTCCGATGCCGGTGCCTCCCGTCGTCACCACCAGGTTCACCTCTTCCCGGGATGCGTAGTGGCGCAGCCGCTCCTGGATTTTCCTTCCGTCGTCGGGCAGAACTTCCCGGGCCACAACCCGGGCGCCGATCTTCGACAGTTCCTCGGCCAGGGCATCCCCTGAAAGGTCGTGGCGCTCGCCCCGGGCGCACGAGTCGCTGATGGTGAGAATTGCAGCCCGTATTTCCATGGATCAGGGAGCCGACCGGACGTAAGGGGAGGCGGGGTTCTCGATTTCGATCCAGGCCGAGCCGTCCTCGTAGTGCTCTTTCTTCCAGATGGGCGCGATCTTCTTTAAGGTGTCGATCGCGAAACGACAGGCCTCGAACGCGTCGCCCCGGTGGGGAGAACTGATGGAAATCAGCACGCTGCACTCGCCGACCTGAAGAGTGCCTGTTCGGTGGACGATGGCCAGGCGATGGACCTCCCATTGTCGGCGTATCTCCCGGGCAATCTCCCGCAGTTTCTTGACGGCCATCTCTTCGTAGGCGGAGTAATCCATTCGCACGACCCGCCGCCCGCGGGAGTGGTTGCGGACGACGCCTTGAAACGTGACCACGGCGCCGTCCAGGTCGCCGCGCACGAACTCCAGCGCCGCGGGGACCGGGATCGGCGGGACGGACAGCTCGATCCAGTCATCATTCCCATCATTGTTACGAATGTCAGCCCTATCGGCCCCGCCGCTAACAGGAGGCAGCAAGGCGACCTCGTCCCCTTCCTTCAGTGCGGTCTCCGCGTCAGCGTACTCCTGGTTCACGGCAAAAACGAGCGAGCGGGAGTACGAGGCCAGCCTGGGATATTGCTGCTTCAGCCGCTCAAAGACCTGGGCGGCGGTGGCGCCGGGCGCCAGCTCCAACTCCAGCTCCCTGCGGCCCACCAGGTCGGTCAAGGTGGCAAACAGCCTGACTGAAATTTTCACCTGCACCTCTCGTCTCTAAACCTGAAACTCTGAGACCTGAAACCTGAGACCAGGACCTGAGTTTCAGGTTTCAGGTTTCCCAGTTTCAGGTTTCAGGTTTCCCAGTTTCAGGTTTTCTTATTCTATAACCTTCCCCATGCGTTTCCACCGGGTTTTCGGGATGAAGTGGATGAGCCGGTCCAGGTACACCTGAAGAATTTCCGGGAACGCTGTGCGCAGGTACGCGTCGGACTCGTCGTCGTAGGACCAAAAGACGACCAAGGGCTTGCCCAGGATGAAGTTGCGGTCCAGGTAGCCCCAGTACCGGCTGTCAGCGCTGTTGTCCCGGTTGTCGCCCATCATGAAATACGCGTCGTCGGGCAGCGTGATAGGCCCGAAGTTATCCCGGCCGTAGGCGCCCCCGCCGTAGACGCTGTGATCCTGGTGGTGCTTGTAAGGCTCGTCCAGCTTCTTGCCGTTGATGTACACGTCCTTGTCGATGACCTGCAGCGTTTCCCCCGGTAGGCCGATGGCGCGCTTCACGTACAGGACCTCCGGGTCGCGTGGGTACCGGAAGACCAGGATGTCGCCCCGTTGAATTCTGTGGGCAGGGAAGATGTAGCCGTTTCCCATAAAACCGGCGCGCAGGGTGAGCTTGTCCACGATGAGCCTGTCGCCCACCAGGATGGTGGGCTCCATGGACGGGGTGGGGACGGTCATGGGGTGGGCCACATACGTGGTCACGAACAGGGCGATGATGACGCAGACCACGACGGTGACGTAGTTCTCCCGCAGCCAGCCCGTCTGCGGCTGGTCCGGATGCTCTCGCGGCCTTTCCTGCTTTTTTGCCATGGCAATCAAAAGCTGTCCGCGCTCCTCCTCAGAAAATAGGGTGTACGTCAGGGCACGGCTTCAGCCGTGCCCTTCGTTCCATCACCGGCATTTTCATCACAGGTGGTGCACCGTAGGTGCATGACGTCTGATAGCTGATGGCTGGCGGCTGATTGGTCATCGATGGACCATTGACGGCGCGTTTGGCTCAACAATGACATTGTCGATGAGCCGGGCGGGGCCGACATACGCCGCGACGGCCACCAGGGCTTTCCCCTCGATCTTGTCCAGCGGCTCCAACTCGTCGGCGTTCACGATGGCGCTGTAGTCCAGCCGAACGAGAGGCTCTTCCCCCAATATCTCGGCCATTCGCTGGAGAATGTTCTTCGTGCGGGTCTCTCCCTCCCGGACCATGCGTTCAGCCTCCTGGAGCGAGCAGTACAAGACCGTAGCGGCCCGGCGCTGTTTCGGGTCCAGGTAGCGGTTTCGTGAGCTGAGGGCCAGCCCGTCCTCCTCCCGCACGGTGGGACAGATGACGACTTCCACCGGCAGGTTCAAATCCCGGACCATCTTCCGCAGGATGATCGCCTGCTGGGCGTCCTTTTGCCCGAAGAAAGCGAAGGCGGGGTCGGTGATGTTCAGCAGCTTGCACACCACGGTGGTCACGCCGCGGAAGTGACCCGGGCGGGAGACGCCGCAAAGCCGCTCGCTCAACTTTTCCACTGCCACATACGTCCCGAAGCCCTCGGGGTAGACCTCGTCCTGGGATGGGGCGAAGAGGTAGTCCACCTGTTCCTTCGACAGGAGTTCGGCGTCCTGGGCCAGGTTCCGGGGATAGCGCTGGTAGTCCTCCTGAGGACCGAACTGGAGAGGGTTGACAAAAATCGAGACCACCACCAGATCCGACATCTGGCGGGCCCGTCGCGTCAGGCTCAGGTGTCCCTCGTGGAGCGCTCCCATGGTGGGGACCAACCCGATCTTTTGCTCGCCGCAGACGGCGCGCCGAGCGATGGTCTGCATTTGGGAAACGCGGCTGACGATCTCCATGGAGGTGGGTTACTTGCGCACCACCTGGGGCTGGAAGGCGTAGTGATAAGACTCCTCGGCGGTGGGGAAGTGGCCTCCGCGCACGTCTTCCGCGTACCTCCGAAAGGCGCCGCCCATGGTGCTGGCCAGGTCCGCGTACTTGCGGACGAACTTGGGATGGGAATTGAAGCTGAGGCCCAGGAGGTCGTGGGTGACCAGGATTTGCCCGTCGCAGTGGGGACCGGCACCGATGCCGATGGTCGGGATGCCGAGGCGCCCCGTGATCTCCTGCGCGACCTCCAGAGGAATGCACTCCAGCACCACGGCGAAGGCGCCCGCCGCTTCCACTGCCAGCGCGTCGGAGACCAGCGCTCTGGCCGCTTCCCGGGTCTTTCCCTGCACCTTGTAACCGCCCAGCCGGTGCAGCGACTGGGGCGTCAATCCCACGTGACCCATGACCGGGATCTCCGCGTCCACCAGCTTGCGGATCAATCGCTGGCGCCGCTCCCCGCCTTCCACCTTGACCGCCTCTGCCGCCGCTTCCTTCAGGAAGCGAACGGCGTTCTCCAGGGCTTTTTCCTGGGACGTGTGATACGTCCCGAACGGCATGTCGGCCACCACCAGGGCCCGCTTCACCCCCGCGGTCACCGCCTTGGTGTGATGCAGCATTTCCTCCAGGGTCACGGGCAGCGTGGAGCTGCGGCCCAGGACCACCATGCCCAGCGAGTCTCCCACCAGGATGACATCCACGCCAGCCTCATCGATCAGCCGGGCCGTGGGGTAGTCGTAAGCCGTCAGTGCAGTGATCTTTTCACTGCGGGCCTTCCGATCCATGAGAGAGGGAACGGTGATCTTATCCATCTATCTAAGCCTCTGGGTCCAAGGGATTTAAGACTTAATTATAGGTTCGAGCTGCTCGGCATTGCAATATTTTCTTACCTGGGACTGATCGCTGCAAGCCTCCAGAAGGGGTTGAAACTCCGGCGCGATCTCCACCAGTGGAATCAGGACGAAGTTTCTTTCTCCGAGCCGAGGGTGGGGAAGCACGAGCTCGTCGGTGGAGAGGGAGGCTCTATCGTACCACAGCATGTCGATGTCGATGGAGCGCGGGGCATTCCTGAACGGACGCTGCCGTCCCATGGACCCCTCGATCGCTTTGCACGCCCGGACCAGTTCCAGGGGAGACCCGGTAGCCCGCGCTTCCACCACCAGGTTCAAAAACCATGGCTGGCCCTGGAATCCTACAGGTTCCGTCTCGTACACCGAGGAGGTCCGCACCACTGCGAGGTCGTGAGCCCGCAGTCTCCGGAGCCCCTCCCGCAAATTCTCCAGCCTGTCCTCCAGGTTCGATCCCAGCGACAAAAAAATCCTCGCTTCCCTTGACATCGGTCACATTCAAAACAGGCTGTCCGGCCTGCGGATCGTCCCGAACGACCCGAGCCCTTTCAAGGTAAATGCGAACCGAACCTGGCTTTCCCTGCGGAGCCCCACGTCGAACTGTTGGAACTCCAGGGAGACGCCGCAGCAGTCCCAGTTGTAATTGATGCGGGTCAGGTTGTTCAGCAACTGTTCCGTCTGCAAATTGTAGCTGACAGTCACTCCGCCGGAAAACCCGCGGGTGGAAGCTCCGTAGCCCAGGCTCGACTGGATCTGGTGGCTCTCGAAGGTTCCCGCCTCTAGCCTCTGGGTGCGGTAGTAGGTGAGGGAGCCGCCGAAGAGGCCCCGCTGGTATTGCCCGGAGGTGGACAAATTCCGGACCCGACGGAACCTCGTATCGTAATCCAGGCGCCCTTCGGCGTCGAATCCGGAGCGGGGGCTGAACCGCAGGCGGCTCACCAGGGGCGAAAAGCGGCGCGGGATCCCGCCGTACAGGAAAGGGGTGAGGGTGTAGAGTGGGTAAAACTGGCTGGCCTCGCCCGCGCGGAGGGCGCCGCCGAAATCCGGGTCCAGGAAATACCTTTGAGAAATGCGAAAGGACAACCACTCCCGGGCACCCCGCCTGGAACCTGCGGTCTTGACCAGCAGGCGGTTCATGAGGGCGTACTCCACTTCGTGGGTCTCCGCCACGGCGTCCACGTCGTCAAACCGGATGATGCGGTGGAAATCTTCCACGCCCCGGAGGTTGCGATAGGTGACCTCGGGCTGCAGGGTGTGCTTGAGCTGCCGGGAGGGGCTCTCGAAAGTCCGCTCCAGTTGGGGTCCGTCCAGCTCCAGGGTCCCTTCCGCGTATTCGCGAGAGAGGTTCTCTCCTGAGAGGGTCTGGGTTCCTCCGGGCGCCAGGCTGTCCGAGTAGAACGTCTCCCGAAAGCCCAGGCTGCCGGTCAGGGCGAAAGGCCCCAGCAGTTGGCGCCGGAGGAGGACACGGGGAAACAGGTCCAGGCGCTGGACGAAGTTGGGCGTGCTCTTGAACGGGTCCTCTCGCTTGAGCCCTTCCAGGCTGCCGCCGAAGGTCAGCACCAGCGGCAGGCGCCCCAGGGGCGCGCCCAGGCTCTTGAAGTTCAGGAGGGGCGCGTTGCGCACGATCACCGAGCGCGGTGCGAAGAGCGTTTCCTCTCGCGCATAGACGAAGTTGGCACTGTAGCCGCCAAAGTTGTTGGTGAAGAAGATCCGGGAGGTATCCAACGGAATCGTGGCGGCGCGGAACTCGTCGTTGAAGATCTGGCGAAACTGAAAGCTGGAGACGACGTTCAGATTCACCACCCCCCGGAAGCCGTTTCGGAAGTGGCTCTCGGCCACCGTGAGGATGGTGCTGCCGCCCTGCTTCTTCCGGTCGTTGACGGAGTAGCTGATGACCTCGATCCGCGAGGAGGGGTTGGGTCGGATTCGCAAGTTGAGCCCATAGCCCAGGCCCCGCTTGGTGAAATAGTCGCCGAGCACGGTGGCGTCTGCGCTGCGGCCCAAAACCAGGTAATAAGAAGCGCTGACCCGGCGCCCTTTGGCGTTGGACGTGCCGGTGGAGGGAAAAAGAAAGCCGCTGGAGCGCTCCTTGCGGGTCAGGGGAATGTAATGGTAGGGCAAGTAGAAAACAGGGATGCCCTTGACCCGGAACACCGTGTTTCGGATCCAGGCCGAACGGTTCCTCCTGATGGCGGCCGATCTTACCTGGAACTGCCACTTGGGGTTCTCCTCGTTGCAGGTGGTGAGCAGGCCGTGCCGCACGCGGTACGTGTCCTCGCCCGTCTTCTCGATGTGCTGCGCGCGAAAGATGAACTGCTCGTCCGTGTGGCCCGAGGCCTCGTGGAAGATGCCGGTGTCACTCTGGAGGTTATACTCCGCGTGGGTTGCTTGGATCCGGGCCATGCCTTTCTCGTACAGGATGTCGCCGTCGGCGGTGACCCTCCGGGTGGCGTCATCGAACGTCAGCCGGTCTGCGCGGATGCGGATGTCCCGGAACGAGACACGCACGGTCCCCTCCGCGGTGTAGAGGCTGCCTTCTTTCTGCTGCCGGTCCGCCTCGATGCGGAGCAGGTCGTTCTGATAAGGAAGTTCCGTCATGGTGCGGAGCTTTTCTTGCGCCACGGCGAGGGGAGCGAGCGCCAGCATCCACAGCGGCCACACAAAGCGTTTCATCGCACGGGGCGAGTATACCTTTTTTGAATTAGAATAGAAAAGGAGGCCCCTTCGTGTCGAAGACCTTCGAATATCTGGAGCATACGGCCGACGTTGCGGTGAGGATCTACGGCAAGGACCTGGCAGAGCTGTTCGCCCACGCCGCCCAGGCTCTGTTCTCGGTCATCACCAACCTGGAGTCGGTCCGGACGCAGGAGGAGCGCGCCATCGAAGCGCAAGGCGAAGACCGGGCGGCGCTGCTGCACAACTTCCTCGATGAACTCCTCTTCCGATTCGATTCCGAGGGGTTCATTGCCCGCGACGTCACGGTGCACCGGCTGGACGAGGGTTTCGTCCAGGCGACGGCCCGTGGGGAGAAGCTCGACCGGCAGCGCCACGAATTTCTCACGGACATCAAAGCCGTCACTTACCATGAGCTGAAGGTCGAGCGGATGGACGACGGCTGGGAAGCTCACGTCATTTTCGATCTCTGAGCTTCTCCACGATTCCGTTTGACCAATGACCAATGACGATTGACCTATGACCGTCAGAGAGGGTTTATGGAGCTGAAGAAGATCCACGATTATCTGTGGGAGATCCCGAAAACAGGAGGCATGCGGGTTCCCGGGCGCATCTACGCCAGCTCCGCGATGCTGGAAGTGGTGCGCACCGACCGAAGCCTGCAACAGGTCGTGAACGTCGCCCATCTTCCCGGGATCCTCAACTACTCCCTGGCCATGCCGGACATCCATTGGGGCTACGGCTTTCCCATCGGCGGCGTGGCAGCCACGGATCCCGAGGAAGGCGTGATCTCCCCGGGGGGCGTGGGCTACGACATCAACTGCGGGGTGCGGCTCGTCCGGACCAGTTTGGTCCGGTCCGACATCCAGGACAAGCTGAAGCGGGTCGTAGGCGCCCTGTACGAAAATGTGCCCACGGGAGTCGGTGCCTCCGGGGCCATCCGGCGCCTTTCCGCAGCGGAACTGAAGAAGGTGCTGGCCAAGGGCGGGCGCTGGGCGGTGGAACAGGGCTTCGGCCGGGAAGAAGACCTGCAGCACACCGAGGAGAACGGTTGTCTTCAGGGCGCCGATCCCGATGTGGTGAGCAGCCGCGCATTGGAACGGGGCGCGTCCCAGGTGGGCACTTTGGGGTCGGGCAACCACTTCCTCGAGCTGGACGTGGTGGACGAACTCTTCGACGAACAGGTGGCGCAGGCGTTTGGCCTGCAACAGGGGGGCGTGGTCATCCTGATCCATACCGGGTCACGAGGGTTGGGACATCAGGTGTGCACCGATTACTTGCAGGTCATGGACCGGGCCATGAAGCGTTACCGGATCGAGTTACCGGACCGCCAGCTCGCCTGCGTGCCCCTGCAGTCGCTTGAAGGGAAAGATTACCTGGCCGCCATGCAGGCCGCCGCCAACTTCGCGTGGGCCAACCGTCAGACCATCATGCACTTTGCCG
>JACQTF010000038.1 GCA_016210925.1 Acidobacteriota bacterium
GAAGATCGATTGGTCGGCGAGGTTCACCTGGTACAACTCGGTGGTTTGGGGAGCGAAATCGGTCGTCTGGGGCTCCGTGGTTTGGGGCGGAAATTCCGTGGTCTGGGGAAACAAGTCGGTGGTCTGGGGTGACAAATCGGTCGTCTGGGGCGGCGGTCTGCCATGGAGCGCCGGCCTGGTCTGGAACCAGGGTGGCACTTGGGACGACCCCCTGATCAAGTACAAGCACCTGTCCTACTCAAACCTGCTGGTTTGGGCCGCCGGATTGCCGTACATCCGGGGGACCCCGCTCACGGGCCACCTCCTCTGGAGCGCTTCCTCGGTGGTGTGGGGAGGGCACCTGACGGGCACCCAGTCCGTTGTCTGGGGCAACCAGGTCCTCTGGAACCACTCCGTATGGTATGGCCAATCCGTGGTCTGGGGAGGATCGCTCCTGCAACAATGGTATCCCTTCCTCGTCAATCCCGATTCCATCGTCCGAGCCAACTCAGTGGTCTGGGGCGGCAATTCGGTGGTCTGGGGAAACAAGTCGGTGGTCTGGGGTGGTAACTCCGTGGTGTGGGGAAACAGGGAGGAGCTCTTCGTCCAAGGCGAGAACTTCACCAATTCGGGCTACACCTATGGCGAAGTGGGTGCCCGGTACTATCCTAAGCCGCAATAGCGTTGTGGGGCTAAGGAGGTCCAATGGGTTTCAGCAAAGCGCGCAATGGAACGTTTGGCGTTCTCTGGGGATAGTGGGAACGCCGAAGGGGGTTTGTTTCGGTTGAATTTCAACTTCTCGCTTTCTCATGAGGTAGGAGCAATGAACAAGATGACTTGCAAAGGCATTCTGTGGGGCTAATACCAGGAATCTCATAGGACGAGAGGGTGAGCGAATGGCTCAGCCTCTCATCCTGCGAATTATCATTGCCATGGGGGAGATGGGCCGCTAGAATGAAGGGGTTTCCGGGCGACGGGGGACAGCAGATAAGGGCTCCCGACTCGAAATGGTGAATCTTTCCACGAAGGTCTTCGTCTCGCTCATCGGCCTGGCGGGCCTGTCCATCTTCGGGTACTGTGCTTATCAAACCGGCCTGACCCAGTCGTCTCCCGCCTGGGTGCTCCTTCTGTTTCTTTCCCTCCTGTCGGGAAACTTCGCCATCAAGTTGCCTCGGGTCGAGGCCAGGATCTCCGTTTCGGACACGTTCACCTTTACGGCCCTGCTCCTCTACGGGCCTTACGTGGCTACAGTCATTGGGGCACTGGATGGCCTGGCCATGTCCCTCCGGTTCCGTTTTAAGCCCCACCGCCAGTTCTTCAACTTCTCTGCTCTGGCCATCTCGGCCTGGATCTCTTCCCAGGCCTTCGTGGTGGTCAATCAGATTCTCTATCGCAGCCCCAGCGTGAGGCAGTTGCAGCAACTCCTCATCCCCCTGGGTGCGGCGGCCCTGGTCCACTTCGTCTTGAATACGGGGCTGGTGGCGGCGGTCCTCGCCCTTTCCGCCCGCACCTCGGTGCTGAAGACCTGGCGGGAGCACTTGTTCTGGGTCTCCATTTCCTACTTTGCCGGCGCGTCGGCGGCCGCCCTCATTTACATTTTCGTGCCGGTGGTGAGCATCTACTCCATCGCCATCGCAGCGCCCATCATCCTGATCATTTATTTCACTTACAAGACTTACTTGGACAAGGTATCCCAGGCCTACGCTCACGTGAAGGAGTTGAGTCGCCTGCACCTGTCCACCATCGAGTCCCTGGCGATGGCCATTGACGCCAAGGATCAGTGCACCCACGGCCACGTGCGAGGCGTTCAGGTTTTCGCCACCGGCCTGGCCCAGGCGATGGGGATTAAGGACGAAAAGGAGTTGCGGGCCATCGCGGCCGCCGCCCTCTTGCATGATGTGGGAAAACTGGCCATCCCCGAGTACATCCTGAACAAGCCCGGCAAGCTCACCGAGGCCGAGTATCAAAAGATGAAGATCCATCCGGCGGTGGGAGCCGACATCCTCAGCACCGTGAACTTTCCCTTTCCCGTGGTCCCGTACGTGCGCCACCACCATGAGCGATGGGACGGTTCGGGCTATCCCGATGGGCTGAAGGGCGAGGAGATCCCCTTGGGCGCACGCATCGTTGCCGTCGCAGACAACTATCACGCGCTCATCTCCGATCGCCCTTACCGCCCGGCCCTCCCCCGGGAAGAGGCGCTGGACATCATCCGGAAGAACTCCGGCAAGATGTTCGACCCGCGGGTGGTGGCAACATTGGAAGAGATCGGGGCAGAAGTGGAAAAGCAGGCGTCCGAGCTCGAATTCAACGAGCTGCACCTGGAGAGCCTCAAGACCATCAGCAAGAGCAGCCGGGACACGGAGGCCACGCCCCGGCCAGCACGGAGCCTCACCGCCCTGAAAGACATCTCGTCAAGCTACAATGAAGTCTTCGCCCTTTACGAAATCGCCCAGATCCTGGGCACCACTCTGAACCTGTCCGAAACGTTATTGATCATCGCGAGCAAGCTGGGCAAGATCCTGCCATTCAACACGTGCGTCATTTACCTGTTCGATCGGCAAAAGGAGCAGCTGGTGGCCGAGCACGCCACGGGGGACTACGCGGAGTTGTTCAATGGGCTGGAGGTACCCTTCGGAAGCAAACTGACCGGCTGGGTGGTTGCCAACAACCAGCCCACCATCAACGTGGACCCGTCGGAGGACATCAATCGCTTGCCGGGCCACCCCATCCACAAGCTGTGCAACGCCGGGGTCTTTCCCCTGTCGTACGAGGGAATGGTGATGGGAGCCATCGCCGTCTACCACCAGTTCACGAACTCCTACACCGACGACCACCTGCGGATCATGGAGATCGTTTCTCGCCAAGCCTCCACCGCCATCCACAACGCTCTCACGTACGAGGAGACCAAGGAAGACGCCCTGACGGATCGGCTGACGGGGCTGCCCAACTCCAGGTACCTTTATGTGATGTTCGAGCAAGAGCTGAACAAGGCCAAGCGATACAACCATCCCATCACCCTCTTCACCATGGACCTGGACGGGTTCAAAAGGATCAACGATCTGTACGGACATCCCGTCGGGGACAAGGTCCTGATGGAAGTAGCCAAGATCTTGAAATCCGCAGTGCGGGCCAGCGATATCATCATCCGCTACGCGGGCGACGAATTCATGGCGGTCCTGACCCAGACCCACATGAACCAGGCCCTGCCCTTGGTCCGACGCATCCAATCTTCCGTCGAAGCCCTGCGCATGGAAGCGCTGCCGGGAAGGCCGGTGCAGGTGGGATTGAGCATCGGCATGGCTACCTACCCCAAGGACGGCCAGACCCTGGACGAGCTCATGGTCAAGTCGGACCGGGAGATGTACCGCGACAAGCGGGAGCGGCAGGTCCAGGCTTACGGCATCGCCCTGAAACTGCCCGGCATGGATTAAAATTAAACTTCTGGACGCTTCTCCCCAATCCTCTTCTCCCCGACGTTCGCCGGCGCGGCTGGACCCACAAGCCTGAGAACCCGCACGGTCCTGTTTCGGGCCAGCAGATCGAATCCCCGTGGAAGAGATGGTGAGGCGAGGACGAAGCTACCTCATCCCCTCGACCCCCTGAATGGCAGCGGTCTTAGGGTAGGCATAATCCGAGGCGTAGACGCGGTAATTGATGTGGGGAGGAAAGTTGTCCTTCCACTCCACGTCGGCGAGCCATGCGTCGTCGATGCTCCGGGACTTGAGCTGGCGATACAGCCGGGCAAAACGCAGGAGGTGGTCCTTGGTGCGCTTCACGGCGTACTCCACCATGGTCCCGCTCTTCATGATGAAAGCCCAATCGCTGCTCTGAGCCAACAGCAGCTCTCGGCCCGCTTGGTTGAGAGCCCTGCGCTCGAGGGCCGTGGGTTGTGGGAACTCGTCTGCCAGTTCCTGCATGCGGCGGGCAGCCTTGTGAAGGTGCCGGTAGACCCAGTCATTGCTCCCCTCCAGCCAGACGTCGTTGTAACCCTTGTCTCCCCAGCTGGAGGCAGACGGGACGCACACTTGATTGGTGGGATAGCGCTCCAGGTACTCCGAGAGGGTGGTGAGCTGAAAGACCCCTGGTTGGGAAGCGGCCTTTCGCAGAAAGAAATTGATCCAGTCCGGCCCTTCATACCACCAATGACCGAACAGTTCGGCATCGTAGGGAGCCACGACGATGGGGTATCGGTCCATGTGCTCGGAGAGCCACTCGATCTGCCGCTCCCGGTTGAACATGAAGGAGGCCGCATGAGTTGCGGCCTTCTCCAGGGCCCACGACGGGACGTACGGTTGTTTGTCCGCGAGGGACACCTTCCCAGTGATGCGGTAGTACTTGATCCCGGTCTGGATCCGGATCCCATCCGGGTGGATGTAGGGTTCGATGTAGTTGAAGTCCAGGTCGAAGCCGACGTCTCGGTAGAACTCCCGATAGTCCGGATCCCCTGGGTATCCCTCCTCAGCGCTCCAGACCTGCTTAGAGGATTCAGGGTCTCTGGCAAAGGCTGCCACACCGGAGCGGCAGTACACGGGGGCATAAACCCCGTACTTGGGCCTTGGATGCCCGTGGACCAGGCCGTGGGTTTCCAGGACAAAAAATCGAAGCCCCGCTTCCCACAGGGATTCGTCCACGCCGGGGGCGTAACCGCATTCCGGCAGCCAGATCCCTCGAGGGGCGACCCCAAAATGCCGCTCGTAGTGCTCAGCCGCGACGAAAATCTGGGCGTTGATCGAGGGCCGGTGGCCGGCCATCAAGGGCAGAAACCCGTGGGTGGCGGCAGAGGTGAGAATCTCCAGATGCCCGAGGTCCTGGAATTTCTTGAACCCCTGCACCAGGTTCCCACCGTAGCGCTCATACAGGTCGCGGGCGCGCAGGAGTTTACGCCAGTACATTTCGGCCAGTGGAAGAAACTCGGCTTGGTTCTGCAACCGATCCTGCTCCCTTTCCGAGAGTTCCACCAGGCGGTTGAGGTGTTTGAAATAACGCTCTTGAAGGAGGGGATCTGTCATCATCGAGACCAGGGGCGGTGTCAACGACACGGTGATGCGAAAGTTCACCTGGTCCCGCACGAGCCCTTCAAAGACATCCAGAAGCGGCAGGTAAGTTTCCGTCGCCGCCTCGTAGTACCAGCGCTCCTCAAGAAAATACGGGTATTCGGGATGACGGACGTAGGGCAGGTGGGCATGCAAAATGAGAGAAAAATAACCCCTGGTCATCTCAGGATGACCTCCGCAGCCAGGCCACTAGCAGCTAGGATCCCACTGTCCAGCGACCGGGAGAGCTGCTCGCCGCCGAATCTGCCCCGCCAGTCCCTTGCTGCTCCACCGTGGCCCAGGAGGACACCAGGCTTTGCAAGCGTTGGTACAGGGGTCCCACCTCTGGTGCGCAAGGTTCCTTCGAACTATTTTGAACCCCCGCATGCGCGGCCTTCTCTTCCACGTCGGCGGCGTGAACGGATTCGCCCGGCTCTTGCCGCGCCACCGGCACGGTAAGCCACTCTTCCCAGTACGCCTCGGAGATCCGTCCGGTGGGAGTGTCCACCCCGTTGGACCGGACGATGGGGTAGAATTCGCCACCTGAACTCAGGAGGCCCCATTCCCCAACGTACGATCGCCCGCCTCCCCACACCGGAATGTGCCAGCTCTGTGCCGACCCTACGTCGATGTCCCAGTAGTGGTGGGCGTTCGTCCCATCAAAGAGGATGTTCGTGACTTCGTAGAGCCGAATCACCCGGCGGCAGTCGTCAGGGTTGAACCCCGCCTCCCGGGCCTTCTCCAAAGCGTGCGGCGTGACCTCCCAGTAGCCGAAGATCCAGCTTGGATTACGAGCCATCAACACCAGGACATCTTCATGGTAGGAGACAGGAAGATCTTGGGGAAATTCAGGCTTTACATGGTGGGCAATGGGCCCGACGTAGAATTTGGTGTCCTCCACCGCCTCCTGGAACCCCTCCACTCTGGATACCTGGCCACCCGCTTCCCCCACGGGGAGAGCCGCCACCTCCCCCAGACCAGCGCGGTGGATCCTTGCCTGCAGAACAGATGCGAGCTCGCGGCGGTTCATGGCGCGCCTGCCCGGAACGTTATAAACTCTCGCCAGCCGCCGTAGGCCTGTCAAAGTCATGGCCTGAAGCTCGTCGGGGCTGGGACGGCGCAACTGGCGCCGGGCGAGGTCCACTGCTTCCGCCAGCTCACTCTTGCGCATCGCATGTCGTCCGGCGATGCCCAGGTCGCGGGCGAGCCGAAGCAGCTCCGAACGGGACTTGCCGAAGAGTTCTTCGGAATCCATCGCATCTATTCTAAATTAAAACCACAGCCATCGACGAGCGGAGAATTTCTCGACTTCCCTGCTCCCTTATGGTAAACTGGCCGCCGCAAAAGCGCCCGGGAAGCCAAATGAGAGCGTGCCCATGGCTATTTCCGGAAACCTCAAGACCGTCTCGTTGATGAACGTGCTCCAGCTTCTGGAGATGGAGCGCGCCACGGGAGCCCTCGTCCTCAGCAGAGACAAGGACCAAGTCACCATCTACCTTCGCCAGGGCAGCCTCATCCATGCCACCTCCAGCTTTCCCGACCACCGCATCGGGGCTGTGCTGATCAAGAAAAAATACGTGTCTCAGGCCGAGATTGTGAAGGCCTTGAGGTTCCAAAAAGAAGAACGCAAGAAGATCGGTAACGCCCTCCTGGAAAGCAAGGTCCTCCGCCGCGAGCAGTTGCACGATGCCCTCAAGTTCCAGATCCAGGAAATCATCTACGACTCTTTGAAGTGGAAAGATGGCAACTTCTCTTTCGAGGAAAACCGTGTCCCGGACCCGGACGTAATGCTGGTGAGCATCAACCTGATCAACCTCATGATGGAGGGAGCTCAGCGCCTGGACGAGTGGCAACTCATCCACGAACACATGCCTCCGGAGAACGCCATCCTGGGCATCAACTTTCAGGAGCTGCCCAAGTTCCCTGAGATCAAGCTCACCGCAGAAGAGTTTCCCATCTTGTTCCTGGTGGACGGAAAGCGAAGCATTCGGCAGGTCTGCCGGGACAGCACCATGGCCAAATTCGAGACCTACAAGACGCTCCACGGGCTGATGGCGAAGGGCCTCATCAGGAATATTGGCGTGGAGGAGATCGGCGAAGAAGAGAACGGCCAGGGCCGGATCCCTTTCGAGCTGCTGGCACCCTTCTACCGAGGTTGCTTCGTCCTGGTCGATGAAACCCTCCAGCGAAAGCTCGGGCCCGCCTGGAAGAAAGTCCGAAGGGACCCCCTCGTGATCATCAAACTCCTGTACCCGGAGCTCTTCGCGGACGTGGACTTTGCCGAGGATGGGACCGAGGCCTTCGAGGTGACTTTGACCAAGGTTCAGTCGCTCCCCGAAGAAATTCAATGCCATGCCCTGCTGTCCGCGTGGAACGGATTGCTGCTTCTAAAATTGGAGACGGTACGGGCAATCCTGGGGGCGCAGGTGCGCCATCGGCTCGTGGACGAGATCCTGGAAAACGTTCGCCAGTTCACCGACAAAGAGAAGGCCGCCACCGAACGCTTTCAATTGCAGAGGGAACTTCAGCGCTGCTTGAGGGCGCCTGTGGAAAGCCGATTTTCCTTATTCGGATCCCGATTCCTGGTGCTGGGTTCGAAATCGTCCTGAAGCGAATCTGGGGAAACCATGTATTACTTCCAGGTGGTGGTCCAGTTCCTCATCTTTGTCTGCGCTGTCTTTTCGGCGTACTTCGCCATCCAACTCTACCTTTTGGTCAAAGGGGGCGAGCTTTCCAATTCGTGGTCGTTGATCTCCGCTGCTTTGTCGTTGTTTGCCCTGACCTGGTTTCTGGAGTTCGGAAAGAGCCTGGATCTCATTCGCCTGGGCGATTGGGTGTTTCCCCTCTCCCACCTGCTGTTTGTCGTCCTAGTGCTGTTGAGCCTCATCTGGTTCAAACGCATCCTCAGCTAAGGTGGCCCGCCGGGCCTACATCTAAGAAACTGGATACGCGCTTCTTTTGACATTTTGTCAACGATTCGGACAAAATGTCCGATTTTCGTCCCGTTCAAAAAACCTATCCCCATTGTGTACAGTTACTTAGCGAGTGGAATTACAGTTGCTTGAACCCAAACATCCCTCAAGGGGAAACCGTCAGAAAAGGTGGTCACAACACCATGCAATCACGGTCGAACCAGAAAAACTCAAAGGATGGGCGGTTCCAAAAGAGTTCATTCCGGGGTGAGGGCAAGAGAAACGACATGAAGGCCAACGCGGTCTGGGGTTCCAGCGCAAGCGCCGGAATGAGTTGCAAGTAAGGGACGCGCAATGGGGGGTGCTGTTTTGATTGTCGGGCTGCAGTGCAAGTTGAAAGTTTGCTCGGGAACCGGGGAATTTCCCCCTCTCCGGTAGGAGCTTGCGTGCTCCTGGCGGTGCTGTGTCTGATGCCCGGCGGACAGGCACCGCCTCCTTTCCTCCGCCGAAGGCCGCCCGGGTCACTTTCGCTGCAGGAACCGATGGGGAGAGAGCCATGAAATTGCTCTCGCGAAACGCGAAAATCTACGTCGTTTGCATGATCGCGGCGGCACCGCTGCTCTCACTGCTCCTGGTGCCGGGCATGCGCCTGCAAAGACCGGTGGAATTCGCTCTCCTGACCCTTCTCGCTGGGCTCACCGCCACCTTGAAGGTCACCCTTCCCGCCACCATGGGGACCATGTCAGTGGCCTACACGGTGGTGATCGCCACCATTCTTCTGCTGGGTCCCGCCCAGGCCATGATCGTGGGCGCCTTCAGCGCGGCCAGCCAGTGCCTGTGGCAGGTGAAGGAGAAAGCGCCCCTCCATCGAACCCTCTTCAGCATCAGCACCGTTGCCCTGACCGCAGGAATTTCGGGGTTAGTCTTCCAGGCGAGCCTCAAGGTTCTGGGGTCACGAGATATGCAAGCGATCGCCACTGCTCTGTTGATCGCCACTTCCGTCTATTTCCTGCTCAACTCGGTGACCATCTCAGTGGCCATCGGGCTTTCTGCGAAAAAGCCCCTTTGGGAGACC
The DNA here is from genome assembly GCA_016210925.1 of Acidobacteriota bacterium. Lineage (GTDB taxonomy): Bacteria > Acidobacteriota > UBA6911 > JACQTF01 > JACQTF01 > JACQTF01. The sequence goes on from JACQTF010000038.1 coordinate 9,003, forward strand.
TGGCATCAGAACTTTCTGTGGACCGCCCCCGGTTTCTACTTCGGCTCCTTGCTCGCGTTGATCATGTCCGAGTTCGTTCGAAGGATGGGGCTCAGCGTCTTCCTGCTCACGGTTCCTCCCGTTTACATCATCTACCACTCGTACAAGATCTACATGGCCCGCGTCGAGGACGGATACCGACACCTGAAGGAGATGGAGAAGCTCCATCTGTCCACCATCGAAGCGCTGGCGCTGGCCATTGACGCCAAGGATCAGGTCACCCACGGGCACCTGCAAAGGGTCCAGGTGTACGCAGAAGGGCTGGCCAAGGCCCTTGGCCTGGATGAAAGAGAAATTCAGGGCATACGGGCTGGTGCCCTGCTGCATGACATCGGAAAACTGGCGATTCCGGACTACATTTTGAACAAGCCCGGCAAGTTGACGCGCAAAGAGTTTCAGAAAATGTCCATTCACCCCCTGGTCGGTGCTGAAATCCTGTCTGCGGTGAATTTTCCATACCCGGTGGCCGATCTGGTGCTGAACCACCACGAGCGTTGGGACGGTGCGGGATACCCCAAGGGACTCAAGAAGGAGGAAATTCCCATAGGCGCTCGCATCCTGTCCGTGGTGGATTGCTTTGATGCCCTCTCGTCCGACCGACCCTATCGCAAGGCCCTTTCCCTGGAAAAGGCTTTGGAATACGTGGTCTCCGAACGGGGTCGCAGCTTTGATCCCCGTGTGGTGGACACCCTGATGGCCCTCCACGGAACCCTGGCACCACAAGCCTACAAGGCGGCCACGAAGGCCCGGAACCTGTCCCTCCAGGAAACCGTGGATGAGCTGAGCGCCACCCTGGAAGGTCGGGCGCCCCATTCCTTGTCCCCCTTCGAAAACATCTCCGCTGCCCACCAGGAGCTGTCGGCTCTCTACGAGTTGGTGGAAGTCATCGGCACCAGCTTGAACTTGAGCGAGACCCTGCAACTCATCACGGAGAAAATTAAAAAGCTCATCCCCAACTCTCTGTGTGGTTTTTATTTCTTGGAAGAGGAGCGGCTGGTTCCCAAGTATCTGGAAGGAGTCAACGAGACCCTGTTCGAGAAGGTTTCCTTTCCACTGGAAGGAAGCGTTTTCGGTTGGGCGTTGCGTAACCGCCATCCGATCCTCAATGCAAACCTTTACGAGGTGCTCAAACCGTTGGAGAGCTTGAGC
>JACQTF010000235.1 GCA_016210925.1 Acidobacteriota bacterium
CGGCCAGGAGCTTGGCCTCCTCCCCATAGCCAGCCAGGAGTGAGACGGCTTCCTGCAGGGAGGTCGGGGCGAAATATTCAAACTTAGGAGGTATCATGGAACCTTTCTCGCAGCGCCGGTCTTCTTAAATTTCTCTCGTCTCCCTGATCGCCCTCACGACCTTCTCGGGGGTGATGGGTAATGACCTGACTCTGACGCCAAAGGGCGAAAGGGCATCCTCCACTGCATTCGCCACAGCAGCGAGAGAGCCGATCGCCCCGCCTTCCCCTACAGCCTTCGTGCCCAACAAGGTGTACGGGCACGGGGACTCCATGTGGGCCAGCTCAAACCTCGGCAGCCCGATGGAGAGAGGTTTCAGGTAATCCATGAAGGTGGTGGACAAGAGCTGCCCATCTTCGTTGTAAACGAATTCCTCGTAGAGCGCAGCGCCTATCCCGTGGACCGTGGAGCCGATGACCATGCCCTCGACGATCCCGGGGTTGATTTGGTTACCGCAGTCATGAACGATGACATACTTCAGGAACTGCACTGCCCCGCTCTCCGCATCCACCTCCACCACGGCCGCGTGCACGGAATTGGAGTGGGTGAGTTGTACGTTGAAGTCGGTCTTGCTGGGCAGCTTGGCGACGGGGTTCTTGTAGTAGGCGATCTCCTTCAATCCGGGCTCGACTCCTTCCGGGAGCAGGAGAATCTTTTTGTAGGCTAAAGAAGCGATCTCACTGAAAGGCACAGCCTTCGCTTCATCCTTCACCGCGGAGATCTTTCCGTCTTTCAACCTGAGCTCCCCTTCAGGGAGCCCCAGCATGTGGGAGGCGATCCTGAACATTTTATCCCGCAGCTTTTTCGTCGCCATGATCACTGCGCCGAGGTCCACGTCGTTGAACTTGTTGGAGTAGGCACCGGAATGACCCAGAAAGGGCGAGATGAGGGAATCCAACTGAGTGTTCATGGACACCCTGTCGGGGCTGATGCCCAACATATCGGCCACGACTTGAGCGGTGGTCGTCACGTGACCCTGGCCCGTGTCCACGGACCCCAAAAGCACGTTCACGTTGCCGTCATAATCCATCCCTACGATGGCTCCCTCCGCATTTCCCATGTATTCGGGGACCCCCCGAGAGGTGTAGTAATAGCCCAGGTTGGACGTCCCCGGTTCGATGCCTGCGCTGATCCCTATTCCGGTGTACCTTCCCTGCTTCTTCCTCTCCTCCTTCTGCTTTTTCCAGTCCTCATAATGGATGAGGTCCAGGGCTTTTCTGAGACACTCCGGATAATTACCGCTCTCATAGATCTCGCCGGACGGGGTGGTGTAGGGCATCTGCTCCGGCCGGACGAAGTTCCTGAACCTGATCTCGGAGGGATCCAGCCCGAGCTTCTTCGCAACAATATCCACCATTCGCTCTATGACAAAGATCATCGTGGGTTTTCCCACGCCCCTGTTCTGAACTGTAGGCCCCTTGTTGGTCACCACGCTCATCAGTTCCGCTCTCGTCGCCCGGATGTCGTAGCATCCCACCAGGGTGGCGAATTTGATCAGACCATAGATGCCTGAGGTGTGGACGAAGGAGCCGTCGTTCTCGATGTCCTTCATGCTGAGCGCTAGGATTTTTCCATCCTTTTTGACCGCCAGCTCGACCTCCACGTGAGCATCCGGGGCATGGGTGCCGGCCAGGAGGTGCTCCGTTCTTGTCTGGATCCATTTGACCGGCTTATCGACTTTCCGCGCCAGGAGACACAGGAAGACGATGTACGGCCAGAGCGCCAGTTTGATGCCGAATCCTCCGCCGCTGTCGGGAACGATAAAGCGCAGCCGATAATGGGAGATGCCGAGAGCGTTGCAGACATTCACGGTGCTCCTTCCGGGTTGCTGGTCGTTTGCCCACACAACGAAGGAGTCATCCGCCTTTTCATGCCCCGCGATGATCGCCCAGGGCTCCAGTGGCGTCGAGCTGTAGCGATGCATCCTGAACTGTTCTTTAATGATCAGATCCGCTTCTTTGTACGCGTCCTCCAGGTTGCCGTGTTCCAGCCGGTCATGAAGCAGGACGTTGCTCCCGGCCTCTTCAAAGATCAAGGGGGCGTCGTCCCTGAGCGCATCGTCGATCTCCACCACCGGCGGCAAGGGCTCGTACTCCACATGGATGAGTTCCAGCGCATCCTCGGCGATGTATCTGTCCCTGGCTGCCACAGCCACCACCGGCTCTCCCACATATCTGACCTTCTCTGCCGCCATCACATATTGCCGTGCAGGCTTGGTGATGGCTCGGGGCGGTACCGGTTTGGTCTGTTGGGCCACCTCCGGTCCGGTCACCACAGCCAGGACTCCGTCCAGCGCCTCTGCCTTGCTGGTATCGATCTTGAGAATTCTCGCGTGGGGGAAAGGGCTCCTCAAGATCACCGCATGATGGCAGTCGATATCCAGATCGTCCACGTAGGCGCCCTTCCCCATGACGAACTTCACATCCTCTTTCCTTTGGACAGGCTTGCCCACCGAATTTCTGGTGACCAAAATTTCCTCTAACTTCATCATGGCTTTCTTCGCTCTAGCCCTTTCGCCTTTTGGGCCGCGTGCGCGATGGCATCCACAATCTGTTGATAGCCTGTGCACATGCACAGGTTCCCCTCGATGGCCTCCCGGATCTCCGCCTCGTTGGGCTGAGGATTGGATTGGAGCAAAGAGCAGGCGCTCAGGATCATGCCCGGCGTGCAATAACCGCATTGCACGGCAAATCTTTCCGAGAAAGCCTCTTGAACCGGGTGCAGGCCGTTCCCCGCCAGGCCTTCGATGGTTGTGATCTGGGCGCCGTTTGCTTGAAGGGCGATCATCATGCACGACTTGACCGGGTCGCCATTGAAGAGAACGGTGCAAGCTCCGCAATTTCCCGTGTCGCAACCCACGTGCGTCCCGGTGAGCCGCGCTTTCTCCCGGATGTAATGAACGAGCAGAAGCCTGGGCTCCACCTCATGCTCGAAGTCTTTGCCATTGATCCTGACCTTGATCTTGTGCACTGTGTCCCCCTGGTGCCGTTCCAACTGAGTGAGCCTGTGAATTCAAAGAATGCGTGATCAACCAATCGGCATCCCGGATGAAGACGTCCGTCATGTTTTCTGAAATCCGCTTAGATCAACTTTGAGACCGAGCCGCGGAGCTTGAGCTCGAGGATGATGTTCTCCTCCTTAGAGTTCTCCGGAGGAAGAGCGCGGTGGGCAATTCCTTTGGGAATCACGAACATCTCGCCGGGCTGGAGTGTGATGTTTCCCAGCTCTGTTTCCCAGTGGATGGCTCCCTTGTGACAAAAGATGAGTTCGTCGCAGTCCATGTTGCGGTGCCAGAAGTTCATCGGTTCCTTTGTCCGCTTGGAGAGGTCCACCCGGACGCCCTCCGCCTGATAGATCGGCAACGGCGTGCCCTCCGCCTTGGCATAGTTCGAGGGGTTCAACCTAGGGTCGTGGACGCTGATCTTTTCCAGCTTGATCTGCGCGCTCTCGGCCGAAACAACCTCGAGCGGCGAAGTGTTGCGCCGGATGATCAGCTCTTTGCCTGCCCAGGTGTATTTCTCCGTGTAGGTCATACTGCGCCTCCCTTTCTCAGTGTCTCGCTGCGAGCATCAGTGGCAGTTCTTCAAGATGCCTCGAAAGAAGCCTTCCAGTCAAGGCAATTTGACTTCCGGGGAGGACGATGGTATGGAGTCCTCATGGCCAAGCCGCCCATCGTGGACATTCACGCCCACTTCTACCCCGAGCGTTATCTCCAGGTTCTCGCGGAGGAGGGGGAGAGCCTTGGCGTTCGAGTGCATCGCGGGAACCCCAAGGGCCTGGTGATCGAATCGGGTGATGGTTGGTTGGGCCCGCTCAAACCGGCCTTCACAGATCTCGACCTTCGGCTCAAGGAAATGAACCGCCAGCGGGTGGCGGTCCACGCCCTTTCGCTCACCCGCCCGATGGTTTACTGGGCAGACGGGGCGCTGGGCCTCAAGCTGGCCCAGGCCATGAACGATGCGACGGCAGAGGCCCACCGGGCCTTTCCCGACCGCTTCGTCGGATTTGCCACCCTGCCCATGCAGGAGCCCGACCTGGCCCTCCAGGAGTTGGAGCGAGCGGCTCGATTGCCGGGAATCCGAGGGGTCTACCTGGGGACGAACGTCAATGGGCGGGACCTCTCCCATCCGGCCTTCCTTCCGCTCTTCCAGCGCATCGAAGAGCTTCGACTCCCCGTGTTCCTCCACCCGATTCGGGTGATGGGCGCCGAGCGCCTGAGACCTTACTTCTTCTATAACCTCCTCGGTTATCCCTTTGAGACTGCCGTGGCTGCTGCGCATCTGATCTTCGGCGGTGTTCTGGATCGTTTCCCCCGCCTCGCGGTTTGCCTCCCACATGCCGGCGGCGCCTTGCTCCCTCTGGTGGGCCGCATGAACCGGGGGCACAAGATCCGCGGCGAATGCGGGGAGATCAAGCACAAGCCCTCCGCCTACCTCCGACGCTTCACTTACGACACCATCAGCCACGACCCCCAACTGCTCCTGTATCTCATCCGGTTGGTGGGACCCGGCCGGGTGATGCTGGGCAGCGACTATTGCTTTGAGATCGGCTACGACCGACCGGTCCAGGTGGTGACGCGCCTGGCGTCCCTCTCGCGCGCCGATCAAGCCCGTATCCTCGGCGCCAACGCCGTCCGGCTCCTGGGGCTCGGATAACGAAAGAAGGGTCAGGTCTGGAGGGACTTCGCGACCTCGGCGACGGGAGCCTTGACTTCCTGGATTCCGTACTTATCCCATCGGCCATCTACTTTTTGCAAGTGCTCTTCGGGGGGCACGGCCAGGGGAGGGAAGGGATGTTTTCGGGTGGCGTCGATGCCCACCTTGGAGCTGCGACGCCGCCCCGGGTCATGAGGATCGGCGTCCGGAGGCGCCTGGCTCGGGTCCAGGGTCAAAGCTTCGGTCCCGTCAAAGATATGGACGTCGTCGGCGGGTTGCATGCGGAAGCTCAGGGCCCATTCCACCTGAAACGGATTGCGGATATCGATGTCGTCATCCACGACAATGGTGACCTTTCCAAAAACGTCGTGGAGAGACCACGCTCCCCACATGGCCTTCAAAGGTTGAGCCGGATCTTTTTTTGCGAGAGAAATCAGCAGCAGCCCCGTCGAGCCGCCGCTCTCGGGCAGATACACATCCCGGACGGCCAGTCCCAGGTTTTTGGTCAAGTGTCTGCGGATGACCGCCTCGCGGCCGGCGCTCTTGATGCAGCTGGATTCACTGGGCGGCATCTGGCTGAGGAAGGCCTGATAAATCGGCCGATGGCGATGGGTGACGCAGGTGACTTCAATGACGGGATGGTCTCCCGCGGTCCCCATGTAGCCCGCATACTCACCGAAAGGTCCCTCCCATTCCCTCAGGCCCGGAGGGATCCGGCCCTCGATGACGATCTCTGCCGTCGCCGGCACCTCCAGATCCACGGTCTTGCAGGCCACCAGCTCCACCGGTTCTCCTCGAATCCCGCCGGCCACCGCCAGCTCGTCCACGCCGTAAGGAAAGGGCGTCACCGCGGTCAGGCCGATCACGGGGTCGGTCCCGAACACCAGCGCTACGTCCGTGGGACGGTTCTTCGCGTCGTTCTTCCGGATGTGCTGGCGCATGTTTCGGGGCGGGCCTACCATCAATCCGGTCTTGCGGGCCCCTTTGACCTGAATCCGGTAGACGCCCACGTTGCGGATTCCGGTCTCCGGGTCCTTGGAAATGACGAAGGGGGAGGTGTGGTAAGGGCCGGGATCCTGGCCCACCGTCCAGACGGGCGCTGGAAACTTCAGGATGTCCGCATCCTCGCCCAGGTACACTTCTTCCTGGCAGGGGCCTTGGGAAATCAGGACGGGCGGGATGGGCTTTTGGACGCCGCGGTCCCACTTTTCCAGGACCCCGTCCGGTTCGGTTTCCAAAGCCGCGGCGTGGATCCGCCGTGACCCACCCAGGATGCCCACCACGAGAGGGATTTGGAAGCCTTTGATGCGATCAAACATCAGGGCGGGCCTCCTCTCCTGGGGAATGCGCTGGAAGGTCCGGCGGCAGACCGCCGAGATTTCCCAGTCTTTATCCACCTCCGCTCGCACATGGCACAAGAGGCCCTTCTGCTCCAGCGTCCCCAGGTAATGTCTCAAATCCCTGTACGGCATGCTATCATCTCCCCTAACGCCGCCCGTCGGAAGAAGCAGCCGAATCTTACCATCGAAGACCTTGACTTGTAAGGTCCGTCAGGGGGAAAATTCAGCCACTCGGCAACGGGCTTATCCAGACGGGTTTTAAATGGAGAGCAGTAGTCCATTTGGAGAGGTGTGAAATGCGTCACCGTGTCCGCTCGTTCTTAGCGACTTATCTTTTCGTTCTTTGCGTTGTCGCGCGTGTCCAGGGTCAAACGACTGCCACCATTTCGGGAAAAGTGGAGGATCCGACGAAGGCGGTGTTGCCTGGGGTCAGCGTGACCCTGCAAAACGTGGAGACGGGGATTGCCCGCACAGTGCTTACCGATGATGAGGGGAGGTACCGGGCAACCAATCTTTCCCCGGGTAGCTATGAGGTCACCGCCGGCCTGGCGGGTTTCAAGACCGAGGTCCGCAGGGGGATCGTCCTGACCATCGGCCGGGAAGCGGTGGTCAATTTCACGTTGGACCTGGGGGAGATGACGGAACAAGTGGTGGTCACGGGCGAGGCGCCCCTGGTGGATGCCACCGGTTCCCAGCTGGTGGGCCAAGTGGAGACCCGGCAGATCACCACCCTTCCCCTCAATTCCCGAGATTTCAGCCAGCTTATCACCCTGCAGGCAGGGACCGTACGTTATCGGCAACAGCGTGGGAGCGAAGTCTCCGGATTTGGAGCCCGAATTTCCGTCGGGGGAGCACGGACCACCTACAACACGTTCATGCTGGACGGCACCGACATTCGGACAAGTACCTCCCAGACCCCTTCCGGGGTGGGCGGCGCCCTCCTCGGGGTGGATACGGTGCGGGAATTCCGGGTACTGAAGAGCAATTATAGCGCTGCAGAGGGTCGAGGCGCGGGAGCAAACATCGTCGCCATCACCCGATCGGGCACCAACGACCTGCACGGCACCGTGTTTCACTACCATCGGAATTCGGCTGTAGATGCTCGGAGCTTTTTCGATGAAGAAAACCCCCCTTTCAAGCGCAACCAGTTCGGGTTCAGCTTGGGCGGCCCCATCCGGAAGGACAAGGCCTTCTTTTTCGGAAGCTACGAGGGGCTGCGCGAGCGCCTGGGTCAAACCTTCCTGGCGGTGGTTCCCACCGTGGCCGCGCGTGACGGGATTCTCCCCGGTCGAACCGTCACCGTCCATCCTGCCGTCAAGCCCTACCTGGCCCTCTACCCGCTGCCCAATGGCAGAGACTTCGGTAGCGGGACAGCAGAATTCACCCGGGCCGACAGCCAGCCCACCGACGAGGATTTCATGACGGCCCGGATCGATCACCAGTGGAACGATCAATACTCGTTCTACGGTCGTTACACCTTCAGCGATTCGGGCGTGTCCATCCCGGAGGCGTTCGAGCTGTTCAGGCCGGTGACCGACATTCGGTATCAATATCTCACGTTGGAACAAACCAGCGTCCTTTCTCCCCGACTGGTCAATGCCTTCCGAGTGGGCTTCAACCGCACCAAGGAGGCGTCGGATCTGACGCCCGTCGTCAACCTGGACCCTTCCCTCTCCTTTCTTTCCGGGAGGCCCTTCGGCACGGTGAACCCCGGCTCGGGGGTGACACCCCTCTCCGGTTTTGGCCGGACCACCCCCCGGCGCTTCTTCCTGAACTATTACCAACTCTATGACGATCTGAATCTGAATCGGGGAAGGCACGCCTTGAGGTTCGGGGTCTCCGTCAGCCGGTTCATCTATAACCGTCATTCCAGTTCCCGTTTGGGCGGGTTGTGGGAATTCGGCAGCCTGGTGGATTTTCTGACAAACGGCAGGTCGCGGCGGTTGCGGATCCAGGGGCTGAACTCGGACGTGGATCGTACCCTCTTTCAGACCTTCTTTGCCGCCTACGCTCAGGATGACGTGGGTGTGGGGCGCCGTCTGAACTTGAACCTGGGGATGAGGTATGAGTTCACGACCAGCCCGACGGAAAAATTCGGGCGGCTTGCGAACCTGCGACGTTTCACCGACCTTACCACCACCGTGGGAGGTCCCATCTACGACAACCCCACCCTGACCAACTTCATGCCTCGTGTGGGGTTGGCCTGGGACCCCACGGGGAGCGGAAAGACTGCCCTTCGGGCCGGCATTGGGATCTTTTACCAGCCCATTCTCATGCGCCAATTCATCAACACGCTGGATCGCCAGCCTCCCTTCTTCTTTGACATTGATCCGCCTCCCGGTTTGTTGGTGGCCGGTCTATTCCCGAAGCTGGATGCAGTGATCGGAACCTTCGCGGCAGGACCCCAGGCCGTCCACGTGGTGGATTTCAATCTGGACTCTCCCGCCATGTATCAGTGGAGCCTGAGCCTTCAGAGGAGCCTGACTGAAAGCCTGGTGGCGGAGGTCGCCTACCAGGGGTCCCGGGGAGTGCATCTGGACAGCCGTCAGGACCTCGCGGTTCCCATGCCGGATTTCCTCCCGGATGGAAGGGTCTTCTTCCCGGCCTCCCGGACCGTGTTTTTGAATCCCAGTTTCAGCCGTTTCGAATGGTACAGCACCGGCTCCACGTCCCGCTACAATGCATTGAACGTGTCGATCCAGAAGCGATTCGCCGGGGGGTTCCAGGTTCAGGGCGCCTACACTTTTTCCAGGTCGTTGGACACCCAGTCGGCCACCACCGCCGGCGAGCTGAACGCGAGCACCGTCCAAAACGCCTTTGACATCGAGTCCGACAAAGGGCTGTCGGAGTTCCATGTGACCCACAGGTTCACCGGGAATTTCACCTATGAGCTCCCGCTGGGTTCCGGCCGGCGGTGGGGCCGGGACTTTTCCGGGATCGTCCAGGCCCTTCTCGGCGGCTGGCAGGTGAGTGGAATCCTGGACCTGAACACGGGGACTCCTTTTGAGGTCGAGAGCAACGGGCGGCTGACGCACGATTTGATCCGGGGCGGGGCCCGTCCGGATCTGGCCCCCGGCGGCAACAGCAACCCCGTTCTAGGCGGGCCCGAGCGCTATTTCGATCCCAGCCAGTTCCGGCCCCAGCAGCCTGGTTTTTACGGCAACCTGGGCCGCAACACCACCCTCGGTCCCGGGGTCGCGATGTTCGACTTTTCCGTGATGAAAAATTTCCAGGTGGGCGAGAGAGCGAAAATTCAATTTCGCTCCGAGTTTTTCAACTTGCCCAATCGCGCCAATTTCGACCTGCCCAGCGCCACTGTGTTTGACGCCGCGGGTCGCTTGATAGGAAGCGCCGGGCGGATCCAGGACGTGGTCACGACGCCTCGCCAGATCCAGTTTGCGTTGCGCGTGGAGTTCTAAGACTGTTCAAGCCAATTGCCCCGAACATGGCGACCGCAGGTTGGCTGAAAATGGACCCTTCGGAGTGTTTCTTTGTAATCTGGCTAAAGCTCGACTAGCCCGAGGCTGATCTGGATAGCTCGATTGACCTGGGGCATCGTAGCTCGGCTAACTGATCCCAAGCGTTTGATGAGGCGCTCCTTATCGACCGTCCTGATTTGGTCCAGCCGGACAGTCGAACGCACCTTGAGTCCGGTGTGCTCCGCTTCTAAGACAACCTCCACCGGGTAGGGACGATCAGAGATCCGCGATGTGATCGCCGCGACAATCGTGATGGAGCTGTACTGGTTTCCAACGTCATTCTGGATCACCAAAGCCGGACGGGTCTTTTTGATCTCATGTCCTCGTGCCGGATCAAAATCCACTAAGTAGATCTCCCCCCGCCGCGGGAAGCCTACTTTGGCTTCTTTTTGCCGAAGGCTTTTTGCCACGCTTCCTCTTCAAGCGGGAACCATTCCTTAGCCAGTTCCAGATTCCACCTGGCATTGACCAAGTAGCCCTCCTTTAGCCGTTGGCGGAGATTCTGTCGGCTGCGAAGCCCCACGTAACGCTGGACAGCCTGGTCGATGAGGCGGCTGCGGCTGCCCCGGGGGGCGACCCGGTCCAGGAGGGCGAGCGTCTCATCCGAGAGAACCACATTGATGCGTTTGCTCATTTTAGTGACTCCCGCATATCTTTATACACACAATTGATGTGGATGTCAAAGCGCCCTTCCACAAGACCTGGACACCGCCCGCCAGCACACTTCCAGCGAACGAGCCTGCTAGAGATGAGCCGAGCGTACCCGAGGGGCGTAGCTCCAGGGCTTAGATGCGGGACGTACTGTACCGGGGCAGGACCTCGGAGAGGCTGGCGGGGAAGAGAGTATCGAGGGGCAGGCGGCTTCGAAGGAGGCCTTGCTCGAACGAATAGCGAATCATGGTCTCCAGCGCTGCCCGGTTTTCCCCCAGGCCGTAGCGCCAGGGATCCGGCCCCAAAAGGACCCTCTGTTCCTCTAGAGCCTCGCCCACCCACGCCAGGGGGTACCGGCGGGGATCCTGGGCCCGTTGGTAGCACACCGCCTTGGCCGCCTGGAATCCCTCAAACAGGTTGCGGGCTACCCAGGGATGCTGCTGGAGGATCTCGTCTCGGATGACCACCGCATGCATGATGGGAAAGATGTGGGTCTTCCGGAAGTATTTTTGCTCCTCTGCCTTGGGGTCGGCGAAGAGGGTTTGGACGGTGCCGGTGGCAAGGCCGGGGAGGGTTTCGGGATAGATGGCGGCCTCCAACTGGCCGCTCTCCAGCAGCCCGTTGATGGTGGTGCCGGGCGCAGCCAGCTCCAGGCGCACGCTCGGGGGCGGGGTAAAGGGCAGGTCTTCTTCATGCTCTCCGATCCAGCGAATGGAGGTGAGGTCCACGCCATACTCGTCTTGCAGGATTCCGCGGAGCCAGACCCCCGCCGTGGTCTGGTACGTCCGCAGCCCCACCCGCGCGCCCTCCAGTTGCTTGGGATGAGTGAGGGGGCGAACCGCAGGACAATACAGGGAGGAATGCCGGAAGCGGCGGTGGGGGAAGACCGGAAGAGCCGTGACGGGCTCTTTGCGTTCCCGCGCCACCAGGTAGGAAGAGAGGGAGAGCTCGGACACGTCAAATTCCCGGTGACGAAGCATCCGCCAGTGTCTCTCGGGGGAAGAGAGTCGGGTGGTGATCAGCTGGATGCCCTCCATTTGGACCTCGCCGTCCAGCAGCGGACGGAGCAGCTCGTAGTCGCCGCAGGAAAAGCTCAAACTCAGCTTCGTCACGATTTCTTTTCCTCCTGGTTTCAAGAAGCCGAATATAACACAAGGCTCTCCCGGAGGCCCCTCTTTGTGGTAGGGTGTTTTTGGGGCCCTGTTTCGAAGCGCGGGGAGAGGCACACGAGGATGGCCATCCGGATGAAAAGGAGGCACGGCTTCCGGTGGATGCTGGCGGGCAGCTTCCTGTTGTGGGCGGCCTGCGCCAGGGACCGGACCCCGCCTCAAAATCTGACTCTGGCCGTGGCTTCCACGGGGGGGACCTTCCACGCCCTGGGAGAGGGGATCGCCGAGGTGATCCGGCGCGAGATGCCGGGCTTTAACGTGAACGTGACCACCAGCCAGATCGCCGCCAACCCTGCCCGCGTGGCCACCGGAGAGGTTGACCTGGCTCTGGCGCACAGCACCAATACCATTATGGCCCTGCGGGGGAAAAAGCCCTTCAGCCGCGCCTACCCGGAGATCCGGGCCCTGGCCCGGGTCTATGACGGCTATTATCATTTCGTGGTGGCCAGGAAGACAGGAATCACCGGATTCTCGAAGATTCGCGAACTCCGCTATCCCCTCCGGATCTCCGCCAACACCGTGGGTTCCTTCATGGACTACGCCACCGCCGACATCCTTCGCCTGCACCAAATCAGCCTTCAAGATCTGAAATCCTGGGGCGGGGAAGTGCTGCACCTCAGCTCAAACCAATCCCAAGACCTGATGCAGGACGGCCAGCTGGACGGCTTCGTGACCGCCGGCCCCATTCCCGTGCGTTACATTCAGATGGTCCAGGTCAACCAGGAGGTGAACGTCCTCCCGCTGGAGCCCCTGGCGATTGCCCACCTGCAAAAAGAGTACGACGTCGTTCCGGGGAAAATTCCCGCACAGACTTACAAAGGCCAGGATCAGGAGATCCCCACCGTCTTGGAAAGCATCTACCTGATTACTTCCGAACGCTTCCCCCAAAAGTCCGCCTTTCAAGTCGCAAGGGCCCTGGAGCAGCACCGGGACCACCTGGCGAAGGTCTACGCCGCCCTTGCGGATGCCACTGCCTCCTATCTCAAAAACACCGGTTCCATTCCCTTGCATGAGGGTGCCCGGGAGTACTACGACAGCGTGAAGGCGCCATGACCCCGCACCTACGTTGCCGATCGGGGTTGGGAGGAAAAATTTGAGACACTTTAGAGAAAGCCTTGTCACAGGTCAACCGCGAGCTGGAAAAACGGTTGGTTCCTCCGACGGGGAGTAGGTGCGGGGTGAAGCGTCTCCGGGAGCTGGTTCTACAGGTGGCTGACACGGGAGGGCAGCGGGAGTTGTCGGGCCCGGCTGGCTGGTTCCTTCGGTGGTTGGCGGTGGGTACCGCCACCTATCACCTCTACGTGGGCTTGTGGGGGATCAAACAGCCTCTCTTGCACTATTCCCTGCACCTTTCTCTCCTGCTTGCCATCGGTTTTTTGCTCTATTCGTTCTCACAAAGGGTCCCCGCAGACCGTGTCCCCTGGTTGGACTGGGGTCTCTGCCTGGCATCTCTCGGCGTGGGCATCTACTACGCGGCCAATCTCTTCCGGATCGAGGTGAGGCTGGCGCATGTGGACCCCGTGACGCGGGGGGACTTGATTTTCGGGATCTTGTGTGTGTTTCTGATCCTGGAAGCGACCCGCCGCCTCATCGGATTACCCCTGCTGCTGGTGACGTTGGTTTGCCTGGCGTATCTTTGGTTCGGAGATTCCTTTCGAGGGCTCCTCTGGCACCCCTCCTACAGCATGGAACAGCTGGTGGACCAGCTGTTCCTCACCAGCGAGGGAATCTTCGGCACGCCGGTGGCGGCGTCGGCCACCTACGTTTTCATTTTTGTTCTGTTCGGCGCGTTCCTGGAGCAATCCGGCGCCGGGAATTTTTTTATCAAACTCGCGCTGGCCCTGGCCGGACCCTTCCGGGGAGGCCCGGCGAAAGTCTCCGTCGTTTCCTCTGCCCTCTTTGGCACCATCTCCGGGAGCCCGGTAGCGAACGTGGTGGCGGACGGGCCCTTTACCATCCCGCTGATGAAACGGCTGGGATACAGCCCGGCTTTCGCGGGGGCCGTGGAGGCCGTGGCCTCCACCGGAGGAGCCATCATGCCGCCGGTCATGGGCGTGGCAGCGTTCCTCATGGCGGAGATGACGCAAATCCCCTATCGGGAGATTGCCATCAGCGCCACCTTGCCCGCCCTGCTGTATTTTGTTTCCCTCGCCATGATGATCCACTTCGAGGCGCTGAAGAAGGACTTGAGGCCTCTTCCCAAGGCAGAGCTGCCCAGTCTCCGCACGACTTTGAAGGAGGGGGTGCAATTTCTGGTGCCGATCTTTTCCCTGCTGGTGCTGCTGGCGATGGGTTACACGCCGATGAAGACCGCTGTCCTGGCCATCGGGCTCTGCGTTCTCGCGAGCTGGGTTCGAAAGGAAACTCGCATGGGAGCGCGCCGGATTCTGCTGGCGCTGCACCGTGGATCCGAGATGGCTACCCTGGTGTTGGCTGCGTGCGCCGCCGCCGGCATCGTGGTAGGGACCATCTCTCTGACGGGCTTTGCTGGAAAGCTCACCAGCCTGGTGGTATCCACGTTGGGCCAGGCCGAGATCCTGGCCCTGTTGTTTTCCATGATAGTCTGCCTGATCCTCGGGATGGGCATGCCGGTCTCGGCCGCTTACGTGCTCACGGCGGTCCTGACGGTCCCGGCGCTGCTGACCGTGGGGATTCCGTTGTTGCCGGCCCACCTCTTTGCGGTGTACTTTTCCGCCGTCTCCGCCATCACGCCGCCGGTGGCGGTGGCAGCTTACGCGGCTGCCGGGATTGCGCGGGCGAATCCTATGCGGGTCGGATTGATCGCAGTTCGACTGGGACTGGTCTGTCTCATCATCCCCTTCTTCTTTGTCTACCAGCCGGCCCTCCTTCTCAAAGGAAGCTTTTGGGAGGTGACGCGAGCGGTGGTGACCAGTCTGGCCGGGGCCGTTCTCTTTGCCGGCGGCATTCAAGGGTGGTTCTTCACCTCCGCGGGAGGCATCGAGCGCGTCGCGCTCGTGGCAGCGGGATTACTCCTGATCCATCCGGGCCTGACCACCGACCTGCTGGCCCTTCCAGTGGCTGCGTGTGTTCTATTTTCGCAGGTGCGGAAGGCGCGAGCGCAGCCCGCCCCGCCTGCGTGGCTTCGTGCGGTGACCAGACTGTTCGCTCCGTAGCCGGCGGCCAGCCGGGGCACCAGCGGTCGGTCGTCCCGCTCCACGAAGGGGTTCTGTCGTGAAAGAAAAGCCTTCCTTGGAACACTCGGAGCGCGCTGTGATCGAGGCGGCGCAGGAACGGAAGCTGGGTGAGATGTTGCGGGAGGTGTTGGCGCATAATCCTTTTTACCGACAGAAGCGACGAGGGATTTCCTGGTCGAAAGGGGATTCTTCGTTGGACTATCTGGCGAAGGTCCCTCTCACGACCAAGGCGGAGTTCGTGTCGGATCAGTCCCAACATCCTCCCTACGGGACCAATCTCACCTATCGGCTGGAACGTTACCGGCGGTTGCATCAAACTTCGGGAACAACCGGACGGCCGTTGTGTTGGCTGGATGACGAAGCCAGTTGGGACACATGGATGGAGTGCTGGCAGGCCGTTTATCGCGGGGCGGGGGTTCAGGCCGGGGATCGGGTGTTCGTCGCTTTTTCGTTCGGGCCGTTCATCGGCTTTTGGACCGCTTTCGAGGCTGCCCAGCGCATGGGGTGTCTTGCGATTTCGGGCGGCGGGCAGACCAGCCAGCAGCGCATCGCAAATTTGAGAGACCATTCGGCCACGGTATTGGTCTGTACTCCCACTTACGCCCTTCGGTTGGCTGAGGAAGGTCTCGCGATGGGCGTGGATCCCAGGCAGCTTGGGATCCGAACCGGCATCCACGCCGGTGAGCCGGGAGCCAGCATCCCGGCCACGCGGCAGCGCATTCAGGAGGCCTGGGGAGCCGAACCTTTCGATCACGTGGGAATGACCGAAGTGGGCGCTGTGGGCTTCGATTGCGAAGCTCACAACGGGGTCCATCTGAATGAAGAGCACTTCATCTTCGAGATCTTGGACCGGGAGACGGGATCGGTTCGTTCGGGTGATGGAAGGGGCGAGCTGGTGGTGACAAATCTGGGGCGCTGGGGAATGCCGGCGATTCGTCTGCGAACCGGAGACGTGGTGGACCTCGACCGCAGTCCTTGCCCGTGTGGTCGCACGTTCGCCCGGATCAAGGGGGGCATCTTGGGTCGCGTGGATGACATGATCATTGTCCGGGGCGTCAATGTGTACCCAAGCGCCATTGAAAACATCGTACGGGAAAGGCCGGAGGTCCTGGAATTTGCCATTTCTGTGGAGAGCCAGCGCCAGATGCGGGAACTGAAGCTGATGATCGAATTGTCCGACGGGGCTCCTGCGGATACCTGTGAATCACTGCAAAAAGCCTTGCAGCTGCGGCTGAACTTACGTACCTCGATCGAGGTCGTGCCGCGCGGGACCTTGCCTCGGGGGGAATTCAAGACAAAAAGAATCGTGGATGCCGGCTCATTCCCGACTCGCCCATAATGGTGGGAGGCTATCCAGCCCACCTATAGGGAGTCTGACCCATGGGTTATTACCGGGATTTGCGCGAGTACCTGGCGGCCCTTGAGCAAGCGGGAAAGCTCAGGGTGGTGCGGCGCCAGATCAATAAAGACACCGAGCTTCACCCGTTGGTGAAGTGGCAATTCCGCGGCCTGGAGGAGGCGGACCGAACCGGGTTCCTGTTCGAGAACCTCACCGACCTGGCGGGTCGCGCGTATGAGGGAAAGGTTGCGACCTCCATCCTTGCCCCTTCCCGGGAGGTCTACGCTTTGGGTCTGCAGTGCGGTCCGGGAGAGATCTGGGAACGTTGGCAGCAGGCCTACCGCGCCCCCATCGAGCCCCGCCTCGTGGCCAGCGGTCCGGTCAAGGAGGTCATTCACAAAGGTCAGTGCCTGCTGGAGCACGGTGGGCTCGGGGAGTTTCCCATCCCCATGGCGACGAACGGGTGGGAGGCTCTGCCCCGGATGACGGCGCTGCTCTGGCACACGCGAGATTCGGAAACGGGCGTGATCAACGTCGGCACCTACAATGGGACCCCGCTGGGTCCGTCCAGGACCAGTTGCCGCCTGCAGCATGGCGCCCAGGCTCGCCACCACGTCCAGAAAGCGCGGCACGCGGGCGTCACACTCCAGGCCGCGGTGGTCATCGGGGCGGTGCCGGCTGTGGCCATGGCCAGCGGCACCAAGGTCCCCTACGGCCTGAGCGAGCTGGCGGTGGCCGGAGGCCTGGCCGGAGAGCCGGTGGAGGTGGTGCGCTGCGAGACGGTGGACCTGGTCGTCCCCGCCACCGCCGAGATCGTGTTGGAGGGAGAAATTTTGCCCGACGAGGTGGAGCTGGACGCGCCCAGCGGCGAGCACACCGGCTACATGATCGTGGGAGCCGATGTCTTCGTCTTCCACATCCAGTGCATCACCCATCGGCGTCACCCCATCTGGCACGACTTTATCAGCCAGATGCCGCCCAGCGAATCCAGTACCCTGCGATCGGTAGGTTCTGAGGGCACCCTGCTGAGTTTCTTGCGCAAGGACTGCGGCATCCCTCAGGTGAAGAATGTTGCTTTCCATCACTCCGGGGGCGCGTGGCGCCTCTGCGTCATTCAGATGCAGGACATGGGAGGCGTCCGGACCCACAACGCCACGGTCTGGCAAACCCTGTTTGCCAGCCTGTCGAAGTCGCCCGATTGGCCCAAGATCGTCATCGCGGTGGATGAGGACATCGATCCCCACGATGCGGAGTCGGTGAATTGGGCCCTATCGTTTCGCTTTCAGCCGCATCGGGACCTCCGGGTCGTACAGGGCCGCAGCGCCATCCTGGACCAGTCCGCCATGCCCCACAGCATCGCCACTTCTTACACCGCTCACTACCCCGAGAGCAGCGTCAGCCCCCAAGGCGCTTCGGCGATGCTCTTGGATGCCACGCGGAAGTGGGCTTATACGCCGGTCTCTTTGCCGAAGAAGGAGTACATGGACCGGGCGCGAGCGATCTGGGAGGAGCTGGGATTGCCGGCGCTCAAACCTCGCGTGCCCTGGCACGGGTATGACCTGGGCGTGTGGCCCGAAGAGTTCCGCGAGTTGGCTGAACTGGGAGAGAAGGGGGAGTTTGGCGCCGTGGCCCAAAGGCTAAAAGATTGGAAGAAGCCTTCAGCGAAAGAGTGAGCCGTCTCACCGCAGCTCATTCTTTCAAGGGCGTCACCTCCACCAGGCGCCTTTGCGCGGGGACGTACTGGAAATAATAACGGATGCCATTCCGAGGTTTTATTCGCGCTCTCCGAACAACCTGTTCAAGATCATCGTGGCCGTAATAAATCTGCAAAGGAGTCCTCTCATAATGTCTTCGGATCGCGGCTCGCAACCCGAGCGGGAAAACATGTGCATGGCCGTGCCTCCGGGGGATCCGGCCGAGGACCAGGGTGGACCCTTCCGGTAGCTGCGGGTAAAGTTTTTTGATTTGTCTCGGCATGCTGTCCGCGATCTGCCCGGCCTCTTGCCACTCCGAAATTCTCACCCGTAACTCGGTGGTGTAATACGTCAAAAAGCTGGACAGCAGCACCACCGCGAGAGCCAGGGGCGCAAGCCGCCACCGCCACAGGTGATCCTTCTTCCCAGCTTGCCACGGCACCAGAATCAGCGCCAGCAAGAGACAGTATCCCATACCGCTCACATAGGCAAAGCGGTCGGCGAAGCCACGGATCATGCAAAACGGCAGGTACGCGGCCAGCATCCACAGCAGAGAAAAGACCGCCAGCGATCGCCTGCGCCGCAGGGTGCCGTAGCCGATCACG
>JACQTF010000236.1 GCA_016210925.1 Acidobacteriota bacterium
GGCCTGATGGACCGTCTGGCAGGCTGGTTGCAGCCGAAACCTCGAGTGCCCACGCTCCCGGCTAAAAAGTCCGCCTGAGAACAAACCTAAAACTTTGAAACCTGAAACCTGAAACCGGGGGGACAGGTGCGTCCAAGTTTCAGGTTTCAGGTTTCAAAGTTTCGGGTTTGTCTTCAACTACACGCCGTAGTCGCTGGACTTCCTGGCGCTCTTGGCCAGCTTGGTGGTCCGCGCCAGCTGGTCCTTCAACTCCTCCAGCTCCGACTGCAGGCGGCGGAGCTGTTTTTCCAGCTCCGGAATTCTTCGCAGCTGGGGAAGCAGGCCCAGGAGCTCGCGCAGCTGATCGGCTTCATGCAGATCCCCCACGGAAATGCGATCCCCCATAGTTCCTCTAGTAGGCTGCCCGGATGGCCCGAGCCAGGGTGAGCGACTTCACCTCGCCCGCGCCGGATTCGAGCAAGGTGCGCGCCGCCTCGTTCAAGGTCGCTCCCGTGGTGAACACATCGTCCACCAGCAGGATGGTTTTCCCCCGCAGTCGCGCCGGACGCGGGACCACGAAGGCCCCACGGATGTTGTCCCGGCGGGCTTCCATGAGCAAGCCGGATTGGGGCACGGTGGAGCGGATGCGCTTCAGGCCATCCGGCTCCAGCGCCAGGTCCAGCCTTCGGGCCAGGGGTTTGGCCAGCAGCAGGGATTGATTGTAGCCCCGCTCCCTCAGCCGCCGCCGGTGCAGGGGCAGGGGCACCACCACGTCGGACGCCAGCGCCGGTTCCCTCTCGTACACGCTTTGGAGCCGGCAAGCGAGGGGGGCGGCCAGGTTCCGGCGGCCCCGAAATTTGAAACAGTGGATGATGTCGCGAAACGGGTTTTCATAGACGGCGAACGAACGGGCAACGGAGAACGTGAAGCTCCCCGAACGGCAGTCCTGGCACTGCCAGGCTGCCCCCTCCGGGACCTGGAGCGGAAGCCCGCAACGGGAGCATCCCTCCTCCTGGGGCCGCACCTTCGACCAGCAGGCCTCGCAGACGGAGCACATTTTCCGGCTGGCCACGAAACGGTCGCACAGGAGACACCGGTCCGGATAGAAGAGCGAAAGCAGCCCGTCCAGCCAGTCCGCCCGGAGGGAGGACGAGGGCGGGAGCGGTGACGACAATCCAGCCTGCGAATCCCTACTTGGCATACGGGAGGTTGCGCTGGAGGGTATAAGCGCGGTACACCTGTTCCACCGTCAGAAGGCGAGCGATCTCGTGGGTGACCGTCATCCGGGAGAGTGAGACGCGCCGGCCCGCCTGGCGGCCCACCGCCGGGCTCAGCCCCCAGAAGCTTCCCAGCACGAATCGGAGCACCCGCGTTGCGCGCAACTCCTGGCTCCCCAGGAAATCGGCCCACTGCCCCGAGTCCCAGGCCTCGCCTTGCGGATCCAGGACGACGTTGATTCCCGGGTCGCGCAGGGCCCGCAGGATCCGTTCGGTCTCCCGCTGCCGGCCCCGGTCTGCTCTTTCCTCCTTGAGCTCCACCACCTGCACAGGCGCAAACCTGGAGAGCCGGTCCAGGTAGTCTTGCACCAGCGACTTCAGGTGACGATTGCGCGTCTTGCCGACCCACACGAACTGAAGCAGCATCTAAGAAGCAAATCTAAAATTTAGAATCCAAAATCTAAAATCCAAGAGCGTGATCGGTTCCTTCTAGATTTTAGGTTTGCTTTTTCTCTTCAGAGACCGTACAGCTTCGTTTTTTCCAGAAGCGTCTTGCGATGGATGCCCAGGATTTTCGCGGCCTGTGACTTGTTCCCCTTGGTGTGGCGGAGGATCTCCAGGATGTAGCGCTTCTCCAGTTCCTGCAGCGTGAGCTTCTCGCAGGTGGCCATGTATCGGATGTTCCACAGGTGGGCGGGGAAATCGCCCCGCTGGATCTCGGTTTTCTCGGCGACCACCACCGCCCGCTCGATGAGGTTTTTGAGCTCTCGCACGTTTCCCGGCCAGTCGTACCCGTTCAGCATCTCCTCCGAGTCGGCGCTCAGCTGGCACTTCTTCCCGTACTTGGCGTCAAATTGCTTGAGGAAGTATCGGTACAGTTGGGGGATGTCGTCGCGCCGCTCGCGCAGCGGTGGGAGGTGCAGCGTCAAGATATTCAGCCGGTAGTACAGATCCTGGCGAAATTGTCCGGCGTGGATGGCACCCTCCAGGTCCACGTTGGTCAGCGCAATGATTCGGGTATCGATGGCCAGAGAGTCCATGCCGCCCAATCGCTGGAATTGCTTCTCCTCGATGACCCGCAGGATCTTGCTCTGGGCCGATAACTGCAGTTGCTCGATGCCATCCAGCACCAGCGTCCCCCGGTGAGCCGACTCCAGGCGGCCGGGCTTCCGCTCGTGGGCATCGGTGAAGGCTCCTTTTTCGTAGCCGAAGAGCTCGCTCTCGATGAGCGCAACGGGAAGACCGGCGCAGTCGATCTTCACCAGAGGTCCCGACCGGCGCTTGCTCAGGAAGTGGATGGCACTGGCCAAAAGGTCCTTACCGGTCCCGCTCTCGCCCCGGATCAGCAGGTTGGCATCGGTCACGGCCACCTTGCGGGCCATGCCCAGCACTTCCAGCATGTGGCTATCGGAAGAGACGATGCCCAATTGGGTGAAGTCCGCGGATGAATCCTGGGAAGGCGCGTACGTCGCCATCTCTAAGCCTTCTTACGCCGAGGCTCCTTCCGGGGGCGAAGCGTCCGTGGGTTCAGCTGCCTGCCATGTGCCCAGAGCCGCTCGAGCTCGTAAAATTCCCGTTTCTCCCTCGAGAAGATGTGGATGATGAAGTCCACGTAGTCCATCAAGATCCATTCCCCCTGCGCGTAGCCTTCCACGTGAAGAGGCTCGGCTTTTCGTTTCCGAAGTCTTTCCACCACCTCGTCGGCAGCGGCTTGCATCTGCCGCGAAGACGTGCCGGTGCAGATTACGAAGAAATCCGTGAAGGCCGCCACCCGGCCAATGTCCAGGACCACCAGGTCAGTGGCCTTCTTGTCCTCCAGCGCTTTCAGCGCCGTCCGTAGAAGCGGTTGAACCATCCGCGGGGCTTTCTAGATCGGGGGGCCGTTGGCCTCTGGGCGCCGGCCTCCGCCTTGCCTGAACCCGCTCAGGAGATGAGAAATCTCAGTGGCCATCCGTCATCCGTTTTCCATTTCCGAATTCCGGTACAGAAGGTATTGGTCAATGTACTTCTCAACGGGGGATGGAACCAGATCGCCGATGGACTTTCCCGCTCGGATCCGCTGTCGGATCCCGGTGGAGGAAATATCATAAGTGCCCACCTCGATCAAATAAATTTTCGACCCTGTCTCCCGGTCCCGCTGCGCTTCCGATCGGAGCAGGTCGGTTTGTTTCAGATGTCTCCAGTCTCGCACCCGGCGCGCCAGGTACTCGGGCAATTGGGCGATCCCCTCCTGGACGGAAAAGCCGGGGCGCGCGGCGAACACCAAGTTGTAGGTGGAAAGCAACTCCTCGTACTTCCTCCAGCTTCCGATCTGCTGGAAGGAGTCTCCGCCGGCGATGTAGTACAGGTGCGTGCCCTCCAGACCGTAGCGGCGGCGGATCTCCCGCAGGGTGTCCACCGTGTACCGCAGCTCCCGGTGGTGAAGTTCCAGGGTGCAAAGTCGCATCCCGGGCTCGTCCTGGATGGCCAGGGCGACCATCGCAAACCGGTGGTACGCGCTGGTGATTTCCTCCTGGTGCTTGTGGGGTGGGACATCAGCCACGACGAAAAGGACTTGGTCCAGCTCAAAGGTGAACAAAGTCTGACGGGCAATTTCCAGGTGCCCCCGGTGGATCGGGTCGAAGGTCCCCCCGAAGATTCCCAGCTTCACGCGCTCTCCGTCGCGGCAGGCGAACGCTGCAGGATGCGATCCAGGCTCCGGACCAACTCCTGCAAGCCTTCTCCCCTGACGGAGGAGATCCGCAGGAGACGCAGCTTCCGCCGGTGACAGAACTGGTCGAGCCGTTCCAGCCGTCCAGGGTCCTGGAGGACGTCCATTTTAGTAGCCACCACGATCTCCGGTTTCTGGATCAGGGCGGGATTATACAACTCCAGTTCGCGGCGAATCACCCCGTAATCCTCCACCGGGTCGCGGCCTGTCTCCGACGACACGTCCACCAGGTGGCACAGGACTCGTGTGCGCTCCACGTGGCGCAGAAATCGGTCGCCGAGGCCGAGGCCGCGATGAGCACCCTGGATGAGCCCCGGGATATCCGCCACCACGAAGCTCCGGTCGTGGTCTGCTCGGACGACGCCCAGAACGGGGCTCAAGGTGGTGAAGGGATAATCTGCGATCTTGGGGCGCGCCGCCGAGATGCGAGAGATGAGGGTGGACTTGCCTGCATTGGGAAAGCCCACCAAGCCCACGTCGGCCAGCAGCTTGAGCTCCAGCCGGAGGTTCCGCGCCCTCCCGGGCAGTCCCGGCTCGGCCCGGCGCGGGGCCTGGCGGGTCGCAGTGGCAAAGTGGGAATTACCGCGTCCTCCCTTGCCGCCCGCTGCCACCGGGATCCGTTCCTCGGGGACCGTAAAATCGTGCAGTTGCTCGCCCGAGTCCACGTCGAAGACCACGGTACCCACGGGCACCCCGATCACCAGGTCCTCCCCGCTCCGGCCGTGCATGTTCTTGCCCTGGCCGTGTCGGCCTCGCTGTCCTTTGAAAATGGATCTGTACCTGAACGCCAGGAGGGTGTTGATCTGCTGGGAGCTTTCCAGGAAGACGCTGCCGCCGTCGCCGCCATCGCCTCCGTCGGGTCCGCCCCGGGGAACGTACTTTTCCCGCCGGAAGGAAACGCAGCCCCGGCCGCCGTCCCCGCCCTTGACGTAGATTCTCGCCTCGTCAATGAACATCCAGCCGGCCTGCGGTGGTCCCCCACCTACCAAAATTTACGCCATCTCCGGCGAAAAGACCGGTAGGTGCGGTGTGGCGGGGCCTCCGGCTACGTGGGGGGGATGATGCTGACAAACCGGCCCATCCAGCCACGATCGCGGAACTGAACGACGCCGCCGATCTTCGCGAACAAGGTGTCGTCCTTGCCGATGCCTACGTTGACGCCGGGCTTGATCTTCGTCCCGCGCTGGCGCACCAGGATGGAGCCGCCGGTCACCAGTTGGCCACCGAAGCGCTTGACCCCCAGCCGCTTGGAATTGCTGTCGCGCCCGTTTCTGGAACTGCCGACGCCTTTCTTATGAGCCATAAAGGAACCTCAGTTTTCTTCTTCCTTCTTCTCGCTCTTGGTCTTGCGTCCGGCCGTGGCGATCTTCTTGATCTCCACCTCCGTGTAGGGCTGCCGGTGGCCCCGGGTGTTGCGGTACTGCTCCCGACGGCGCTTTTTGAACACCACCACCTTGGCGCCCTTGCCCGTCCCCACCACGGTCGCGCTCACCTTGGCGCCCTCCACCAGGGGAGAGCCGATGTGGAGCTGGTCGCCGTCCTTCACCAGCAGGGGCTGGAACTCGACTTTCTTCTCCTCCGTTTCCAGCTTCTCGATCTTCAGCCGATCGCCCTCTCGCACCAGGTATTGTTTGCCGCCGGCCAGGATAATCGCGTAGTCGGACACCGTGCATCTCCTCTCGCAACAGCCAAAAATTCATTATAAGCTGGCCACCAACGGCTGTCAAAGCCGTTGTATCGCGTTGTATGGCCCGTCTGGGCACAATCTCATGGGCCTCGAGCAAGTTCCTGCAGCGGTTTGAGTCAGGGCCACTTCGTCCCATCAAGCATCTTCATGAAGTTCATCCCCTCGCCCCAGCCCGCCCATCAGGCCGCTGACCTTGTAGATCTCTGCGATCTCGAGGTAGGCGTAGGCTTGGGAGAGGTCCCGGCGCTTGATCGCGACCAGCGCCTCGATATCGCCGGATTCCTGCGCCAGGGTTTCCATGATGTGCGTGATTCGGAATCGCTTGCCGTACCGTTCCGGATCGTCACGGCCGGGCAACACTGGCGGCACGTGCGCCCACTCAGCCTCTGCGAGCTTGCGGTAGGTCACTTGTGAACTTGTAATGGTCCTTTCATCCACCCGCAAACCCCATCGAAGACGCTTAAGCCGACGGACTCTTGACTGTACCGCCCCCACGCACATCCATCTTCTCCGTCACCGCAGCGGTGATGAGCGCGGTGCGGTATTCCTTGAGCCTCTCGTTTCCCAGACGCGGTCGCGCTCCAGGATATGGATGACGCGCCAGCCCCGGAGCTGCAGGGCGGCGGCGATAAGTCGGCGGTGGCAACGCCAGGGGAAGCGTTCGGCGCAGAGAAAGGCCGTGGCTTGGTCGCCGGCCCGGCGCTCCAGTTCCTCCAGACCACAGGCGAATTCCTCCGTTTGAGCGTACTTTTCATAACCTCCGGTCCGGTAGCCGCCCAAGGAGGATCCCAGGGAGACATACTCGATGCCGGCGGCACCAAGATAACCCTGCATCGCGACCCCTGAGAAGTGTGAGAACTTCCGGCTGACGGGGAAACGCCGGACGTCCACCAGTATCCGAATGCCAAGCTGCTTCAAAAGCTCGACAAGCTCTTCCTGGGTCCGGGTGCTGTGCTCAACGGTGAAGATGGTCCGTGCTTTCTCCGAAATCACTTCACTCAGTACGGGTCCTGCCCGTAGGACAGATCGGGGCTCAAGCTTTTGGATGGGCTTTGTCGTAGATCTGTCGCAGCTGCTCGACGGAGAGCTGGGTATATTTCTGGGTGGTGGAGAGGTTCGCGTGACCCAGCAGCTCTTGGATTGCGCGAAGGTCGGCGCCGCGGCCCAGCAAATGGGTGGCGAAACTGTGGCGGAACGTGTGAGGGCTCACGCTGAGCTTTTTCGCGCATCTCACCACGCACTTGTGGACGATGCGGCCCACGGAGCGGGTGGTCAGGCGGCCGCCCCGGGCATTGAGGAAGACGCCGGCATGGCCAGCATTCTTCAACAAGTGTGGTCTGGCGTGGAGGTACGCCCGCAAAGCTTCAGCGGCGGGGGCTCCGAACGGCACCAGGCGTTCCTTCTTTCCCTTACCCTGGACCCGGAGGGTCTCGCCTCCCAGATCCAAATCCTGCAAGTCCAACGAGACCAGTTCCGCCGCCCGCAGGCCACTGGCGTAGAGAAGCTCCAGCAGCGCCCGGTCCCGGAGGGCCAGGGTCGTGGAATCTTCCAGGACATCCAAAAGCGCGGCCATCTCTTGCTCCGTCAGAGGGTGAGGCAGCTTCCTGTCCGCCTTCGGCAGGGAGACCAGCCGTGCCGGATTCTGGTCCAGGACCCCTTCCCGGCAGGCCCATCGAAAAAACGACCGCAGCGTCGCCAGCTTCCGGCTGACGGAAGATTTTCGGTTTTCGGCTTCGTAGCGGCTGGCCAGGAAGCCCCGGATCGTCCGATGGTCAATCGAGTTCAACGGCGTGCCCTCGACGTAGGCTTCGAACTGTCGCAGGTCCACGCCGTAGCTTCTCACGGTGTGTTCCGAAGCGTTGCGCTCGTAGCGGAGGTAGCTGAGGAAACGCCGGGTCTCTTTACGCACGGAAGTTCGCGGCCGAGGCGGCCTGCAACTGTGTCTGAAGGGCGTCGATCTCCGCCAGGCCCAGCCGGATCTGCTCCCGGTGGCGCTCCCGCTTGGAAGGAAGGCGCCGCCGTGCCCCGTCCTCCAGCGGAGGGAGCATGGCGAAGTTGATGTTGGTCGGCTGAAAGTCCCGCAGATCCGAGTGGGCGATGTAGTGCACCAGGCTCCCGCAGGCAGTGACGCGGGCAAACACCACCGGTTCCTGGCCGGTGGCCAGGCGGACGGCGTTGATCCCGCAGATCAAGCCGGTGGCCACGCACTCCACGTAGCCTTCCACCCCCGAGATTTGTCCCGCGAAGAACAGGCGCGGGTCACGGCGGGCCTGCAAAGTATCCCGCAGGATCGCGGGAGAGTTCAGGTAGGTGTTCCGGTGGACCTGGCCGTAGCGCAAAATCTCTGCCTGCTCCAGTCCCGGGATCAGCCGGAAGACCCTCTTCTGTTCCGGGTAGCGCAGGTGGGTCTGGAAGCCCACCAGGTTGTAGGCGTCCGCCAGCAGGTTTTCCTGGCGCAGCTGGACGACTGCCCAAGCCATCTGACCGGTCCGCGGGTCCGCCAGGCCGACGGGTTTCATGGGACCGAACCGGAGGGTGTCTCTGCCGCGGCGCGCCAGCTCCTCCAGAGGCAGGCAGCCCTCGAA